>QHRS01000022.1:9313-21659 GCA_003221435.1 Candidatus Rokuibacteriota bacterium | reverse complement strand
GCCTCGCGTGCGTGTGGCTATCCGGGTCCTTCGCGGAGTACAGCGCGTGTTCTTCGTCCACGAGCGACTTGATTCTCCCGAGGACCCCTTCATCCGTCTGGCGATCCGCCATCTGACCTCCCGCGTGCGTTGCCCTCAGACGGCCCGGTAGACTTTTGGCCAGCACGGACCGGCCAACAGTTCGGAGAGAGTACTCCCTCCGCGCCGGCTCGGGTATTTCCGCGGAATCGCCGTCAGGACGAGCGTGGTCGGGAACCGCCGCCGCTTGTTTCGGGACTCGAGCCGCGCGCCGATTCCGTGCCCGCCGGCACCTCGGCGCCTGCGCCCGCCCGCACCTCCGCACCTCCGTCCGCGGCCGGTTCGGCCCCTCCCCTCGCACCGCCTCCTGGTTCTTGCTCCGCGATCTTGAGCCCTATGGTCACGTACGTCACGGTGTCCCACGCGTTGTGAATCCCGACGAACACGAGCAGCAATGCGGCGGCGCCGATGACGAACAACGCGTTCGCCCAGTTTCTGCCGAGCAGCGCCCCGGCCACGAACAGCGCTGCGTACGCGAGCGCCGGCAGGATCGTGTGCCACAGCCAGTCCTCGAAAACCGGCTGGTACTCGCGCTGCCGGTGCGCACGCCGCAACACGACCACGGAATAGACGCTGCCGAGCACGCCGCATCCGGCGACGGCGAGACCGGCGGGCCGCAACGCGCTCCACGGGACGGTGAGGATCGAGGCCACGAGCAAGGCGGCGCAGAAGTGCACGACATTCGGGGTGCCAAAGGCCGAGACCGCCTCGCCGCGGCCGCGCAGTTCGGTCTGAGCGATGAGCGTCATCACCACGAACTGTAGGCCGGTCAGCGCCCCTGCCGACGAGCCAACGATGACATAGAAGCTCCCCCACGCCTCGAGCGGAGATGCGACCGTTTCGTGCATTGTCTTTCCTCGCGACGGATGCCGGATGCCGCTCTCATTCCGTGGATTCGGAGGTCTCCCGATCCAGGGTCATCTCGATCATCGTTTCCCGAAAACCCAGCTTGGCGAACAGGCGCTGTGCGGCATCGTTGCCGGACTTCCTCCAGAGCACAACCTGCGACATCCCCCTCGATCGAACCCAGGCGATCGCCGCGCGCACGAGCTCTCGTCCCGTTCCCTGCCGGCGCACGCGCTCGTGGACGTAGACATCGTGGATGAATCCACACGGGCCGCGCAGATCCCTCCAGCTCGTGGGTTCGATTTCCGCGAACACATATCCCACGATCTCGTTCGAGAGCTCCGCGACCAGCACCAAGCAGTCCGGATCCGAGAGCCGCGAGACGAGGAAGCGCCCGTATCCCGCCTCGGGTCGATCCGTGAGAATGAACCGGTGCGGATTGGACGCGTGATGCTGGCGCATGAGCGCTGCGCCGAAATGCCCGAGGGCTAACTCGTCGGACATCGCGGCTGGTCGAATGTTGATCAAGCTCGTCTCGAGCAGAAATCGCAGTCCTTCCGTTAGGAATGCGCCGGACGGGGGCTCGAAGTCAGGCCGAGTCGTTCTCTCGACGCCTGGCTCGCACCAGACGCCCGATCAAACCCACGGGGACCCTCGTGCCGATCGGAAACTGCAGTGTCGCTTTGCCTCCTTGGCCAGTCGCTAGACGATCCAAGGAATGACCGCCCACGACTCCGCGTGTAAGCGATGGCGATCAGCACGAGCGCCAGGGTTCCCTGGAGCCGGCCGGAGACGAGCGCGGGCCCCACGTACATCCCGATCGCGCCAGTATAGATCGGATGGCGGATGCGCCGGTACGGACCGCTGCGCACGAGCTCGTGATCCACCTTGAGCGTGACCTCGCCGCTCCAGTTGCGTCCGAGCTGGCGGCGCGCCCACACGGCGAGGAGGAAGCTTCCGGCCTGCACCAAGACGCCGAGTATCGGAAGGAACGGCGCCGGGGGCAGGACCCGAGGAAACACGAAGAGCGGCGCCGCGAGATTGGGCCACCCCGGATAGGGCCAGAAGGACAGGATGAACGCGCCGTTCACGAGCAGCAGGTGCAGGTTGCGAGACGCGGTGGACTCGGCCGACTTCGCCGCGGAGGCCCTCCTCGCCGCCAAGCTCCAGTAGAGACTCAAGGCGATCCAGAAATAGCAGCAGATCGCCATCGGCGAAGCCGGCAGGAAGGGCGAGATCGCATGGGTCTTCGAGGGCTTCGCGAGGAGAACTCCGATCACCGCTCCCGCGACCAGGGCGTAAAGCGTAGCGCGCCATTTCGAGCGCGTCTTGCCTCCAGCGCTCGGAACGTTCGTGGATTGTTCGGGAGGTATGGTCGCGGCGTTCATCTCGTGGGCGCGAATGAAAAGTAAGGCGAAGAATTCGTTCGAAATTGCGGCAGATGGGCCCGGGGAGTGCCCCCGAACCACACTTGAAGCATGGTGCCCCACGGGACGGTGGTGGGCAAGGGCGTGGAGCGCTCGTCTGGAGCGCTCGCCGTCGGCGACGGTTTGCGCCCGTGAACGGCGGGCCCCGCTTGATGACAAGTTAGCTTGACATCGTTCGGGCGGCTGCGTATGATGCCGCCGAGCTCGACATGACGCCCAACGTAACGAACCGAGTGAAGGAGCTTCGCACCGGCCGCGGTTGGACGCAGCAGCAGCTCGCCGAGTCCGTGGGCGTGTCGCGGCAGAGCATCAATTCCATCGAGCGCAACCGCTATGTTCCGAGCCTGCCGCTCGCGCTGCTGTTCGCGCGGGTGTTCGGGCTCCGCACGGACGAGATCTTCATGCTGGAGACGAAGAAACGATGAGCAGCATCCTGGGCGGCGCGATCGACGAACGGTTCCTGATGCACCGGCTGCGCTCGACGAGCGCTGCGGCAGTGGTCGGCGGCGTGGTTTCTACGCTGTTGTTCGCCTATCACTACTACTTCAACCACTTCTGGAGCTGGGATCTCGTGGCCGTCAGCCTGGCGATCGTGGTGACGAAGTGGGGGTTTGTGATCTGGTATCGCTTCACTCAATGAAGGAGCAACGAACCGTGATTTTCAGGACATTCAAGAAGCCGAGCACCGTGATGCGCCTCGGCCTGCTGTTCCTCGTGCTCGGTAATCTTTCGAACATTTTGCTGCGCAGCAGCAGGCTCGTGTCCGAGAACTCGAGGGATCTGATCATGGGCATGTTCTACGGGCTCGCGATCGGCACCTTGCTGGTGTGGGGCATCATGCGCCGCACCAGCCCTCCTCGCTCGTAGCCTCCCACGAACGGGCCGGCATCGGCGCCGATGCCGGCCCGCCTTGAAGCCACCTTCCGGTTGCCATTCAACGACGAAGCGTGCCCGAGTCATCCCCTCGCGACCGTCACCAGCCGAAGGCTGCTCGCGGCGCGTCGCCAAGACGGACCCCTGCTGCTCCGCCCGCCAGTCGCGGGATCTCGCCCGCTCATGGTCGGATGGTTTACGATGCGTCGTGAACCTGCGGGCGCAAAGCCTGGCAGACGGGTGACGTTCATCGCAGAGGGAGGATGCTATGGCCAAGGCAAAGTCGGTCAGGAAGAAAGCGAAGAAGGTCGCAAAGAAAGTCGCGAAGAAAGTCGCGAAGAAGGTCGCGAAGCGGTCGACGGTACGGCGTTCCAAGCGTGCGGCCGAGTCGTCTCCAAAGGTTGCCGCGCCCAAGCCCCGTCCAGGAGTCATCACGCACACCGAGCTTGCGAGCGCGGATCCGCCCGCAACCCGGGCATGGTGCCAGAAGGTGCTCGGCTGGAAGTTCGGGGACGCCATGTCGACGCCGACAGGCCCCTACCACATGTGGCGATTCGAGAACGGTACCGGAGGGGGGATCCGGGCCACGAACCCGCCCGAGGCCCCAGGAACGATTCCCTACTGCGAGGTCGCGGACATTCAGGCGACGTTTTCCAAGGCGCTCGCGGCCGGCGCCACCGCAATGTTCCGCCCCGAGCCGCTCCCCAGCGGCATGGGGTGGATCGCGATCGTCGCCGCGCCGGGTGGCGTTCCGATCGGGTTCTGGGCCATGAAGTGAGCGTTCCGAGACTTCGCTTCAAGATCTCGATGTCCCTCGACGGCTTCGTCGCCGGTCCCCATCAGAGCGAGAATAACCCACTCGGGATCGGAGGCATGAGGCTGCACGAGTGGATCTTTCCCCTCGCCGCATGGCGCGCCTCGAATGGCTCCGACGGTGGAGAGATTAATTCGAGCAACGCAGTGGTCGAGGAGTCGGTCGCCAACATCGGGGCCACGGTGATGGGGCGAAACATGTTTGGCGGCCACCCCGGCCCGTGGAACGCCGGCGAGCCGTGGAACGGCTGGTGGGGCATCAATCCGCCGTTCCACCACCCGGTGTTCGTGCTCACCCACCATGCACGCGAGCCGCTCGTGCTCGAGGGCGGAACGACGTTCACATTCGTCACCGAGGGCATCGAGGCGGCGCTCGATCGCGCACGGAAGGCCGCGGGCGGTCGGGATGTGTCGCTGGGTGGCGGCGCGAACACGGCCCGGCAGTACCTCGCGGTCAACCTCGTCGACGAGATGGAGATCAACCTGGTGCCGGTGCTCCTGGGCTCCGGCGAGCGGCTGTTCGACGGCCTCGGTGACGATCTGCACGGCCTCGAGCTCGTGCGGACCGTGTCAGCGCCCAGGGTGACACACTTCAAGTTCACAAGGCGCTGACGCCGGACGTCGTCACGCCGCCCGATTCATTCTGATGATTGCCGAAGCCCCCGCGTGACGAGTCGCGCGAGGGCTTCGGGGCAAGCGGCGGGACGAACCGTTCTACGCGTGCGCGACGGCGTCCTCCAACGCGTGGATATCGATCTTGACCATCTTGAGCATCGCCTGCATGACGCGCTTGGATTTCTCGGGATCCTTGTCTTGCATCAGCTCGGCGAGAACGGTGGGAACGACCTGCCACGACAGGCCGAACTTGTCCTTCAGCCACCCGCACTGATTGGGGCGCCCGCCGCCCTGCAGGAGCTTGTCCCACATCTTGTCGAGCTCCTCCTGGGTCTCGCAGTTCACCACGAACGAGATCGCCTCCGTGAACTTGAATTCGGGGCCGCCGTTCAGGGCGACGAACCGTTGCCCGTTGAGCTCGAACTCCACCGTCATCACGCTGCCCTTCGGCCCGGGCCCCGCCTCGCCATAACGAGCGGTGGTCACGATTCTCGACTTGGGAAACACGGAGACGTAGAACTTGGCGGCCTCCTCGGCGTTGTCGTTGAACCACAGGAAGGGCGTGATCTTCTGCATTGCCGTGACCTCCTGGTCGTGAAGGTGTCTGCGAGATGGCGGAACCGCACCTCTTTGCACAACCGCGGCCAATGCGGCCCTATTGGAGAAGGAGCAGTCTGCGCTCGTGGATGCTCAGTGTAACGAGAACCTCACCGGGACCGCGACCCATACCGCCACCGGCTGGCCTTTGCTCATGGCCGGTTTGAAGCGCCATTGCCGCACGGCCACTATGGCGGCTTGATCGAGTGCGGGGATGGACTGCGTGACCCGCGCATCGACCACCCGCCCATCCTTGCCGACGAGCGCTTGAACCATCACCGTCCCGACGATCCCCGCTCTCCGGGCGGCTTCCGGGTAGATGGGGGCGACTTTCGTGATCGCTTCCGGGAGCTCTTCGACATAGACGTACTCGCCGAACCTCGGCTGCCCCTCGGGGGCCGGCGGCGCGACCACGGTTTGCTCGGGTGGTTCGACGGGTTTCACCGCCCGGCGCACCCAGCGCTCGAGCACGCTTCCGGCGGCGCTCGAGTCCATCACGGCCATCAGCGTGTCGTGCGCTAGGCGCGTAAACCGCAACGGCGTTGGCACGGCTCCAGCCACCGGCCGATCGCCGGCGTCGAGCGCGGTGCGCGTTCCAACGAATTCGCGGCCGTCGAAGATCCCGATCGCGACCCATCGACGCGGCGAACGGAGCCGAAGGGTCACGCGCGGCACGTACCTCCCTTTCGACTCGATGGGCGCGGCCTTGCCCATCGGCACGATGAGCACGCTCGCCGAATCGGCCGAGTACTCGCCGGCGACGTCGAGGATTGGCTTCCAGTCGGGACGCGTCTGCTCGCGCTCACCCGGCGGCGGCGGCGCCGAACCCGATGGAAGGGGTGCGGCCGGGGCACGTGCCACGGTGTCGGACGACGCCCGCGATGCCGGGAGCGGCGCTAGGCCTGTGGATGTTTTCGCTTCCGGGCTGTGCGGAGGCTGGGTCCCGGGCGCCGTCCCCTCGGGTGTCGCGGGACGAGCCGGCACCCTCTGGACGCTCGGCTCCGCAGCTGAGTAAGCAAGTGCCCATAGCATGAGGGGAACGGTCAACAAACGTCTGTTCATGAGGGTGGATTCCGGTAAGCGCCGCCGAGTTGCGGCCCGCAAGGCCTACGCAATGCTCGTCCCGCAACCTACCACGGAGGCAAGGTTGGAGCACGCTCTCGCGGAGCGAGTGCGCAAACCTCCGCCGGCGCCGGCCGAATTCATGCCGTGCCGGGCTCGATATCGACTCGCGGGACGTCCGAGCCCCCATTCTGAACCCGCTGCCGGCGCCGCCCGGCCCCGAACAGCGCGGCTCCCACGAGGTTGAAGACGAGCGCGACGCCGATGAGCTTTGCAGCGAACCCGAGGCGGCTCCCGACCCGGACGATTGGAACGATCGTGAGCGCGATGTAGAGCAAAGAGACGAGCGCGGCCGAGGCTGCGGCGACGCGCAACCAGACCGGGGCCCGCAAACCGATTCGTCGGGCCGCAAACAGCGGAATGGCGAACAGCACCACGTAGGTCGAGGCGTAGAAGATCCCCGCGGCGTTGTCGAGCAACTGATTGGCCTCCTGCATGCCGACGCCAGCGATGCCGAGCAGTCCGAGTGCGAGCGCGGTCGCACCCACGAGGACGATCGAGTTGACCGGGGTCTTGTAGCGCGGATGCAGGCGCGTGAACCACGGCGGCAAGAGGTCGTCCCAGCCAGCGACCATCGGCAGGCGCCCGTTCGCCGTGAGGTAGATGCTCATCAGCGCCACGAGCCGGCCAATCAGGGCGAGGATCGCGATTGAGACGACGTTGGCGGCGACGACGCCGAACCGGCCGAAGCCGCGGCTCAGGACCTGAGCGATGGGACCGATCAAGTCGACCTCGTCGGGCCGGACGAACGCGAGCACGGAGGCGGTGCCGAGGATGAACATGAGCGCGATGATCGGCGCCGCGATGATCACGGAGCGGCCGATGTTGCGGGCCGGAGTCTTGCACTCGCCCGCGAGGATGGCCACGTACTCGAATCCGGTCAGCGCGCCGAGCGCCAGCTTGCTGAAGATGTTCAGGTTCTTGGTGAAGAGCTCAGGGTTGGACAGGGAGAAGGACGGGACGGCGAATGCGAAGGGGTGAAACGACCGGATCTTGCCGCTGAGCACGCTGACGAACGGGAGTCCCACGAGCATCAAGAACGTCAGGAGCAGCAACACGCCTCCGGCATTGTGCACCCACTTGCCAACACTCAGGCCACGGGTGGAGATGCCCACCAGCGTGCCGACGAGCCCGCAACTGAACGCCGTGATGAACCACTTGTTCTCGGCCATCCATCGCGCGCCGGGGCCGAGCGCGTAGGAGAGATTCGTGGCGACGGTCAGGCCGATTCCCGACATCACGAGAATGGCGAAGATCCACAGGTCCCAAGCGACCATGAAGCCCACGAAGTCGTTGAACGCGAGCTTGGCCCACTGGTACAGCCCGCCCTCGAGCGGCATGAGGCGGTTGAGGTGGATCACGACGGCGGCAAGCGGCAAGTAAAACGTGAGGATCGCGAGCAACCAGAAGAAGAGCTGGTTGGCGCCGAGCTTTGCCGCGGTCCCCACCCAGATCGTGCCGACGACGAAGACGATCTGGGTCAGGACGAGGTCGGTGAGCCCGAGTTCCTTCCTGAACAGGGCGCTCCGCTCCTCGACCCGAGTCTCTTCGCGCCTGACCGCCGCGAGTGCAGGCGTTTGATCGTCCGCCATTGTGCTGGACTCTGACCGATGCGGGAGGAGCCCGCAAGGGACGAGCGGAGGTCATCTGCTCCAGCGGGCCTTGACCGCGCCCCACGTCGAGGCCCGAACCGGCGTATCGCTCGACGGAGCCCATTTCTCGACGCGGCCATTGCCATACAGGTACACGTTGCCGTTCGCGTCCGCGGCGACGCCGCGGTTCGCGGACGAGCTCCATTTTGTGAGGAAGTGGCCGGTCTCGTCGAACACCTGCACCCTGCTGTTGCCGCCGTCCACGACGAACACCTTGCCCCCTCTGATCGCGATCGCGTAAGGCGTGTGGAATTGGCCGTCGCCGCTGCTCTCGCCATCCTCGCGTGGCGCGAACCCGTCGCCCCACGCGGCGGTGAGCGTCCAGCTGTCCGGCTCGAACCGCCGAACTGCCGGGTAGGTGGGTTCCCCATCGGTGCCATAGACGCTTCCATCCGGGCCGACGGCGATCGCTTGCGGAAGCTCGAAGGAACCGAACACGTTCAATGCCTCACCGGCCGGCGAGATCCTGCGGATGTTCCAGTTGTCTACGAACGCATACACGTAAACATTGCCGGCGGCATCGACCGCCAGCCCTCGATCGACCTCCGCGAGGCCTGGCCAGGTGCTCACCAGGCCGCCATTTGCGTCGAGCTTGAGCACATCCCAGTTCGCCCCCAGGAGGAACATGGATCCGTCGGCACCGATCGCGATGCGCCGGATGTCGGCGCTCGGGGCCCAGGCCGCGAGGGGCGCGCCGCTGGGATCGAACTTCGAAATCTGGGACCCGCCGGCAACGTAGACGTTGCCGGAACCGTCGACCGCGATGGCGTTCCCTCCCTCGACGTTCCAGGACCGGGCAAGCGCATAGGTCTGGGCGGATGTCGCGGGCGCGACAGCCGCGACCAGGAGGCAGGCGAGAATGGCACTGACGTAACGCATGAGGTGGCCTCCGCGTCCATGGTGCACACCAGGATCAATAATATGCCTTCAGCGCAGGGTCACTACCGATATATCGACATGAAGACGCGGCGCACAACGACAGGAACCAGGGCGTCCGCCAGCGACAAGGGAAGCGCCAGAGCCGAACCTGTTATTGCGCCCTCGCAATTCCGCTCAGTTGAAGCTCAACCCCGCGGACACAACGAGAATGTCGGTGGTCTTCAGGCTCAGGTTATAGGGATCGGAGTTCGCGAAGATCCGATGCCAACGGACCTCGAGGACAGCGGCGGGTCGCGTGGACCCCGAGATGCCCGCGCCGACGCTGAGGCCAGGGGCATAGTCCAGCCGAGAGGCAATTCGGCTAGCGGGATACCGGTCTTGGTGAATCGTGAGGTAATCCCCGGCTCCAAGCAGAAGATATGGTCTGGTGTAATTCAGGCGGCCGCGGACCCGGAACAGCGCGCCGACCGCGATCTCGCGTTGATGCTCTTCGGAAGGATCGTCCGGGCCCTGGATAGCATATGCGAAGCCTTGCGATCCGAGTTCCTCCCACCAGCTGCATCCGAACCCCAGACCTACAGCCTTGTTCACGGCGTGAACGAGATCGACCTCGAGGCCAAGGCGCGGGTTCGCGGGTTGGAGGGTGGTCCCGGCGATGTGCCCGCGCGCGGCCCTCACGGAAATTGACCACGGCGAGGCGGTGGCGGTCGCGGGCAGAATCAGCGCAGCCAAGAGCGCAAACGACATTGCGAGTGCCCGGCGTTTGGTCATGGGTCGATCCGGAGGATGCGACGGGCCCTGTAGCCCGGAAAACACTGGTACCCCGGCGGTTCGGACGGGGTTCCGCACGACCGTCAGGTGTTCGCTGCAACGAAGCTGTATGCCTCGCGAGCTAAGTCCACCCAGTTTCCCCGGGGCGTGGCGTCGTGCTGCGCGGGCTCGACGAGCGTCGTCTAGGGGTTTTTCATGGCTTCCCTTCGCTTCTCACCGCGCGCTCCGCCGGCGCCAGCCTGACCGCGGGCGCGGGCCCGAGCGTGTACTTGTTGATCCATGCGAGGTGCCACTCGTGCACGGCCTTGAGCAGCTTGGGCTCGCGCGGTCCGTGAGGCTGGCGCGGGAGCAGCAGCAGGTCGGTTGGCACGCCCACCTTCTTGAGCGCGGTGTAATACTCCCAGCCCTGCGACGTCGGCACGCGCTCGTCGGCGAGGCCGTGCACGAGCGAGGTAGGCGTCTTCACGTTCCCGGCGTGGAAAAGCGCCGAGTGGTCGACGTAGAACTGCGGGTCCTCCCACGGCCACGAAGCGAAGTAGGACCGGTTGAACTCCGGAATGTCGCAAGTTCCCGCCATCGAGCTGAGGTTGGTCACGCCCGCGCCCACGACCGCGGCGCGGAACCGATCGGTTTTGGTGACGATCGTGGAAGTCATGTAGCCGCCGTACGACCAGCCGCACACCGCCATCTTCGACTTGTCGGCGACGCCGCGGTCGATCAGCGCATCGACCCCCGCCATGATGTCCTGATAGTCCTTGCCGCCCCAGTCGCGCACGTTGGCGCTCCGGAACGCCTCGCCGTAGCCTCCGCTCCCGCGCGGGTTGGGGAACAGGATCGCGTAGCCCTTCTGGGCGAACAGCGGCCACGGGTAGAGGCGCGAGGCGACCGTGCAGGTGTTCGAGTGCGTGCCCGCCGGCCCGCCGTGCACATTGAGGAGGAGCGGCACGCGCTTGCCCGGCTTGTAGCCCACCGGGTAGATCACGAGCCCCTCGATGTCGCGGCCGTCCGCGCCCTTCCACGTGATCGGCTCCTTCTTGAACGAAAGAAACTCGCGCGCCTGCGGGTTGGTGTCGGTCAGGCGCTGCACGTCGCCGCTCGGCTGGCCGTCCTCCGCGCTGCTCGCGAGGTTCATGCGGTACACCTCGCGCGGATGCTCGCTGTCCTCTCGCAGGAACGCGGCCGTCGCACCCTGCGCGTCGCAGGAGAGCGCAGAGTTCATCTCGGGGCCCGAGACGAGTTGCCGCACCGGCCGCGCATCGAGGTAGGCCTGGATCAGATGTTGCGCCGTCTTCTGGTTGGACTGGAACACGAGCGAGCGGGAATCGGGCATCCACTTCACGCCGCCTGCGCCGAGGCCATTCACCTGCTCGTCGAAGCTCGCGGTCACATTCCGGATCGGCCCGCCCTCGGGGGCCACGACGCACAGGGAGTTGTTCGTGAACCAGTCGGTCTTCCCGAGCTGCGAGCTGAACGCGATCCACTTGCCGTCCGGCGACCACGCCGGCTGGTCGTCGGCCCCCGGCTGCTTGACGATCGGCACGGGCTTCCCTCCTGCCGCCGAGATGACGTAGATGTCTGAGTTGTAGCGGTCGGGGATGAGCGGCGTGGGCTGGGCCGCGATCGCGATGCGCCTGCCGTCCGGAGCGAACGAGAATCCGCTCACGTGGAAATCTCCGCTCGTGAGCTGGCGTGCCTTCCGATCCGTGACGTCGATCACCCACAGCCGGTTCCACTTGTACATCGAGCTCGGCGTCCAGGCGTCGTTCTTGTCCTTTTCCGCCTTCTTGCGCTCCTCACTCTTGGGCTCGACCGAGAGGAACGCGATCGTCTTTCCGTCGTGCGACCACTCGAATGACGAGACGCCGCCCTTCGCGTCGGTCAAGATCGAGGCCTCGCCGCCATCGGGGCGGATGAGCCAGATCTGGCGCTTGCCCTCATCCTCCCCCGCATCCTTGGAACCCTGCTCTTCCTTCTTGACGCCCGGGCGCGGCCGCTCGGAGACGAAGGCGATCGTCCGGCCGTCGGGCGACCAGCGCGGCAGCTCGTCGGCTTGCTCGGAGGCGGTGAGCCGGCGCGCCTCGCCGCCGGCCGCGGGCACGAGCCAAACGTCGGTCTGGTAGTCGGAGTTATCGGCAGTGAGTTGCGAGACGACGTAGCCCACCCAGCGGCCGTCGGGCGAGACCTGCGGGTCGGTCACTGTCTTCATGGCAAGGATGTCGTCGCTCGTCCACAGCCTGGTGCCGGCGACGGCGGCCGAACTGAGCAGGGCGAGGGTTGCGACCGTGAGGAGCAAACGGCGGGGTGGCAACATGGCGGTGCCTCCATGTCGATGGGGAGCTGCCTTGCAGGCAGCCGTGCGCCTGGGTCGACGCGGTCGAGTCGGATCCAGCGGATAGAAAATGTAGCGCGAACGGGGGGCGTGGTCACCTCGGCAACCTACCCTCTGAACGTTGTCTCCATGTGCCACTCAAGCCACCTCGTACTTGGGCGCTCTTCGAGTCGCTCGGGCAGCCGGATCACCCGACCATGGAGCGGATAGTAGCTTCGCCCATTGGCAAAGTCGTCCCTCAGTCGCTTGCTCACTACGAATCGGTGGTCGGGCGTCACGCCCACGTACCCCTTGTCGAACAGTTTGTGGATGTCGCTGCGAAGCAGCAGACCATTCGGCACCTC
>QHRS01000022.1:8286-9214 GCA_003221435.1 Candidatus Rokuibacteriota bacterium | reverse complement strand
TAGCGCTCCATAGGGACGACCTGGTTTCGAGTTGCCTCCGCCACCAATCCTGGCTGTGCGACGCCAGCCAAGGATTCCTGCCAAATGCGAGCCCCTTCCCCACTCGATAGGTCGTAACGCTTGCCCTGGACAGCGTTCTCAGGCCAACCGGTGGGAGGGCGCACCCAAGCATCCTTTGCCAGGAAAATGGGCTGCGAAAGCATGAGGCAGCCGATCTGGTAGTCGCCGCTCCCGCCCACCCGGCCGCCATGATCACGCCGTAGGCGCTCGATGCGCTGGCGCATGGCCTTGAAACTCGCAGCTCCATTACGCTGTTCGAACGCGTCCCAGGCTAACCAGGCGGGCAAGACGTCGTGGCGGGCAAAGATCCCCCAGCCCACAATCCAGCCCCCGAAGTGCTTCCTGAGCTTGAAGAGCACCGGCATCCCTGGTCTCAACTGTTGGGGGGTGCGAGTGTCGGACGGGCGCCAAAAGTTGACCTCGTCCAACTGCCCCTGCTGGCGCAGGAACTGGAACCACTCGTGATCGGTGACGGCGATTAGGCCGTGCACGGCCTTCAACCAGCCTTCCTCAACATCTCGTAGCGCTCTTCGAGTCGCTTCGGGTCCGGTTTCAGCTCTCGCGCCCGCGGTAAGGCTCGTTGCCTGATCTCGGTGTCGATGGCCAGCGATTCGAGCATGGACGGAATAGTTGCCTCGACTAGCGCGCAGCGCAAGCGAGAAGGGCGTCGCAGCTGACAGGTCGAGGCGTCATTGGCTCCACGAGCGTCTCAGTCGAAGCGGGCCTCGTCGGCCGACGGGCCGTAGATGGCGGGCACCGGGGCGTCGTTGAGCCGCAGATAAACGGTCAGTTGACCGCGGTGATGCGACAGGTGCATCAGCGTGTCCCGCAGCACCACGTGTCGCGGATCCTCGCTCACGACCTTGCC
>QHRS01000022.1:0-8205 GCA_003221435.1 Candidatus Rokuibacteriota bacterium | reverse complement strand
GAGCGCCTTGAGCCGCTCGGCCCGGGTGCCCATCGGAGGCGGCGTGTAGCTCGAGCCGCCGGGCGGGTTCAGGTCCAGCTCGTCGTCCTTGATGATCATGGCGAGCCACGAAGGCATGCCAGCAACCAGCACGGTGAGGCGGCCGAGAGCCATGGACTTCTGGTGCGGCTTCCAGTCGTCGCGGCCTTCCGGCACGTGCTCCAGAGCGCGGCGCGTACGGCGAGCTTCCGATTCGAGCTGGGCCAGGAACAGGTCGGTCATCTTCATGGAATTCCTCCGATCCGTGAACGCTCCGGGGAACCGAGCTTTGCCGGGGGATGGTAGCGCAGCGGCCCCCGATCGAGGAGCGGAGGCCGCGCGCGGCGAAGAGGTCGGGGCCGCGAGCCCCATCCGCGCAAGCAAGTCGTGGTAACGATCGTCGTGTCTGAGCCCATCGAAGATCGGATCGACCCTGAGCCGGTTGAGGTCGACGTCTCGCTCCGAGTAGCCGGTTTCGAGCCACTGGAACGCCTCGTCGACCTTGCCCGCGCGGGCGTAGAGCTCGGCAATGCGCGCCGCCGGCACGTAGTGTCGCCGCCTCGCCGCCTCGAGCGCCGTTGCCAGCCCGATCGCGACCCCACCCGATCCCGAGCGCGCGAACGTGCGCTCGACGGCCGCCGCGCTCGTGCTGTCCCCCCCGATACGGAAGAACGTCGCGAGCGCGGCCGTCGCCTCCCTGGGCATCCCCTTCGCGTCATATGCTCCCGCCAGCGCCCGATACAGCGGCGGGAACTGAGGATCGAGCTCGATCGCCGCGCGATACTGCTCGATTGCGTCGTCGTAGCGGCGCGCGAAGTAGAGGCAAACGCCGAGCCCGACGTTGATCGGCATGGAGAGCGGATCGACCGTCTGAGCCCGGTGCATCTGGTCGATGGATTCCCCGGCCCGCCCGCTCTGCGCAAGCAGGTAGGCCAGCCATTCGGTGGCGTTCGGATCGTTGGGATTGAGCTCGATGGCGCGGCGATACTCCTTCTCCGCTTCCGGCCAGTTCCATTCGAAGTTGTGCAGGATGTTGCCGAGCGAGGCGTGCGCGGAGTGCAGCGTGCCGTTGACCCTGAGCGCCCGGAGCGCCGCCGCCTTGGCCCTGGGATAGACCTCGCGCGGGGGGACGGCGCCCTGGATACCGAGTGCGCCGTAGCTGTCCGCGAGCCCGGCCCAGGCCTCCGCATAGGCGGAATCCTGCGCGACGGCGGCGCCGAAGTACTCGATGGCCTTGCGCAGTCCCTCGGGAGTTCGCTTGTTCCACTGGTATCGCGCCTTGAGGTAGAGCGGGTACGCCACGGGATCCACCCGCCGCGCGCTCGAAAGTCGCTCCCTTTCTTCCGCCGTCAGCTTCACGCTGACTTCCCTCGCGATTGCCCGCGCCACCTCGCCCTGCAGCTCGAGGACGTCCCGCAGGTCGCGCTCGTAACTGTGCGCCCACAGGTTGCGGTCCTGCTTGGCTTCAACGAGCTGCGCCGAGATCCGGACGCGATTGCGCGATTGGACCACCGAACCCACGAGCAGGGCCTGGACCCCTAGCTCGCGCGCGATCTGCGGCGTGGCCTTGCGCGTGTTCCGGTACTGCATCACCGAATTGCGCGAGATCACCTTCATCGCAGAGATCTGCGCGAGCTCGGTGATGAGCTCGTCGGTCATCCCGTCCGCGAAAAACTCCTGCGCGGGGTCGGCGGACAGGTTCGCGAGCGGCAGCACGGCGATCGAGGAAACCTGCGGCCCGACGCCGAGGGTGAAGACGCGCCACCAAGACGCGGCGAAAACCAGGACCGCTGCTGCGGCGCCCACCGCCACGGCTCCCCAGGGCCAGACCCGCGAGCGCGCCGCGTCGACCGACGCGGCGGCCGGCTGTGCCGTGGCCCCGGGCCCGGTCGATCGCAGGTCGCCCAGCAGCTCGCGCACGGTCTGGTAGCGCTGGCTCGGGTCCTTGTTCAGGCATTTGAGGACGATGGTCTCGAGCTCCCGCGAGACCCGCGCGTTCACCTGCCGCGGCGCGCGCGCGTCGCCATGCATGATCGCTGCGGCCAAGGAGTTCAGGTCGGGGGCGGAGAAGGCCTGCTGTCCCGTGGCCATCTCATAGAGCACCGTGCCCACCGCATAGATGTCGGTCCGTACGTCCGCCTTGTCGCTCACCATTTGCTCGGGGGCCATGTATGGAGGTGTGCCACAGGTGACGTGATCCATCCCGACCGTCGTGGCGAGCAGCGAGCCTTCCGCACGCCGGATCTTGGCGAGACCGAAGTCGAGGATCTTGAGGCATCCTTCCGGCGTGATGCGGATGTTGCCGGGCTTGAGGTCGCGATGAATGATCCCCCGCTCGTGGGCGTGCGCGAGCCCGTGGCCCAGCTGGATCGCATAGTTCAGGAGCTCGCCTTCAGGGAGCGGGCCTGCGTTCAGCTTGTCGCTCAGCGTGACCCCGGGGATGAGCTCCATGATCAGGAAGTAGAGCCCGTCCTGACTGTCGAAGTCGTGGACCGTGGCGACGTTGGCGTGGCTGAGGCGAGAAAGCGCCTCGGCCTCCGCTCGAAATCTGGCCCGCGAGGGCTCGTCCGAGACCAGCGCCGGGAGCAGGATCTTCAGCGCGACGTCACGGTTCAGGTGGTCGTCGCGTGCCCGATAGACCTCGCCCATCCCTCCCGAGCCGACCCCCTCGAGCAGGACGTAGTGCGAGAGCCTGCGGCCAACATGGACAAATTCCAGGCGACCATCCGATGACTGGCCCATTTCCCGCTGCTCGACGAGCGCCTCTCGTAAAGGGGTTGCGACGAGGCGCGCTCGGCCGCGGCCAAGGATCAGAGGTTCCGTGCAGCGCGGGGCCGAGAGTACGCCCGGCACGATGGCGCGCTCCAGCTCAAATTCGCCGGCCGGAGTACGCCATCGGAGCAGCACCGGCGGAACGCGATCACGGGAACGTCGACGGGGCCTCGCCGGACTGCGACGGGCGCGGGGCATTCGCGCGCTGTGTTACCTTGCGTCCGGCGGACGCTGGAGCGATTCCGCTTCGCGCCGCCCAACGGCAGGCCGCCGGAGGAGAGCTGATGTCGACATCGTGCTCGCATTTCGATCAGATTCACAGCGTGTCCGCTCGCACCCCGGCCGGCTGCGAAGAATGCCTCGCGACGGGCGGACACTGGGTTCACCTCAGGCTTTGCATGACCTGCGGACATGTCGGCTGCTGCGACAATTCTCCGGGGCGGCATGCCACGAAGCACTTCCACTCCACCCAGCATCCGATCGTCCGCAGCTTCGAGCCGGGCGAGAACTGGGGCTGGTGCTACGTGGATGAACTGATGATGGAGCCCGTGCCTCACGCGCGTTAGGGCGCTCGAGAGAGAGAAACTTCTCGAGCAGCCGATCGGGTCACAGCCCGCATATCCATGGGTGAGTTGCCCCACGGGCCATGCATGTGTGCGCGGAGGAGGCGTCTGCATTCACATCGACTTTGTCATTGGCTCAATATGTTCTTGGAGTCATGACTGAGTTTTGTGGATAATTATTGCAGCTCACTGGCCACGCAAGACTGCGTGGCCGCCGCCCTCCACACTATCGCACGCCGCCGAGCCGATCCCTCTGACGCGGAATTGCAATACACGGTGCGGCCCCCTGCGCATGGACCCGTGACGCTTTGCGAGCGCCGCCAGGCGCCAACGACATAGTTGCAATCGTCCCCCCCACCCTTGCCCAACACATCCTTTGGAGGTGACACCATGACGAGATCTCGATCCGATGCCACGCGAATCCCGTGGATCGGGGCGCTGCTGGTGATCGGCCTGATCGTGTTCGGAGCACTGCCGGGATTCTCGGCCACGATCTTCGCGCCGGACATCCCGACCCTCGACCGCCAGTCGGGCGACGCCGACGGCGCAGCGGGCACCGGACAGTGGGATTCGTTCGGTGCGACGAGCGACCGCAGCAGCTTCACGAACGCCCCGCACACGCTGCGCATCTCCAGCGCGCCCGGCGACGCGGTGTCGCTCGCGAGGACGACTGCGTTCAGCCCGACGCCGGACGCGATCGCCTGCACGTTCAACATCTCGCTCTCCGGGTCCGGCGGCGCTTCCGCCCAGATGCTCCGGTTTGGATCGAGGTTCAGCACGTCGAACGCCGATGAGGGCGACGCCAATACTTACGGACAGCTCGACATCATCCCGGCCGGCTCCGGCAGCGGGTTCCAGGTCCGTGACCTCGCGGCCGGCAGGAACAGCCCGGGCTTCACCGGAACCCAGGCCATCACCTGGGCGCTGAACAACTCGGGACGCACGCTGTCGTATGGAGGCCCCAACGGCAAGACGGAGTCGATTGCCAACGACCGAATGGACGTGTGGGTCGGAAGCGTCAAGGTGTTCGATGACATCGCCGTCACGAGTCCCGGCGTTCCCATGACCAATCTCAAGTGGTTCTGGGGCTCGGGCGGCGGAACGACGACCTTCACCAGCTTCCAGGTCGCCGCATTGCAGGACCTTCGCGAGGGCGCGGCCACGGGCGCCGCGGCGCCCGCGCCCGAAGCCAGCGTGCCGCCGGAGTCCGGGTCGCTCGAGCTGTACCGTCCGACGCCGAACCCGTTCGAGCGGACCATGCGCTTTGCGTATGCGGTTCCGGCACGCGGCGAGCGGGTGGAGATCGGAATGTACGACGTCGCCGGACGCCGAATTCGCACGTTCGTCTCGGGCACGCCGGATGCCGGCCGCTACGAGTTGAGCTGGGACGGACGCGGGGACGGCGGTGCGCGGGCCCGCGCAGGAATCTACTTCTTGCGAGCCGCCATCGGTTCGACCAGTCGGGTCGTTCGAGTCGTGTACTTGCTGAAGTAGCGGCACGGACTTGAACCACCACCGAATCGACCCGAAGCAGCGCGATACGGATCACGTAGCACTCATCGCGACCCAAGGCTGGTCACGTGCCGGCCGAGGAACGGAAAACCAAGGCAGGGACGTCCGAACCGGCGCGCGCGGAACTCTCCAAGCGCCCCGCACAACGGAGAACGGCGTAATGCATCTCGACAAGACAACGAAGTCCCTCCTGAAATGCGAACGCGGCGGCTCCCCGCCGGTGACGTCTGGCGGAGCCGATGCTGCGCCATCCCGCCGTTCCAGACTCCGGTCGGCGTGGAATGCGCCGAGCGTCTTGGCCGTCGCGGCGGCGGCAACGCTGATCCTGCTGGGCGCCGGCCCGCGCCTGGCGAAGGCCAACGACTTGAGCACGGATCCGTGCACTGCCGGTGACGTCGAGGTCGTGGGCTCGGGCCTGGTCGTCAACGAGCCGTGCTCGTGCCCGCCCGGAACCCTGTTCAATGCGCAGGTGCAGTTCAAAGTGCGGAACAACACCAGCAGCGGCCGCTACTGCGTCACGCTGCATCTGGTTCCCGATGGGGTGTTGCTCACGTCGCCGCTCGACGTGATTCTGCGAGACGCCAGCGGCTCCAGCACGGCCGCCGGGAAGACCGGCAGCGAGAAGTATCACGACACCATCATGTACGGCTCGATTCCCAACTTCTCATGCAGCACCGGGCTTGTTTGCTTCGGTCAGGCCGGTTCGGTCACGGGCAAGTGCGCACCAAACACCTGCACCACGATCGCCTGGAACACGAGCTCGGGCGTGGCCGGCTGCACGACGGCGGACCAGAACCCGCCCGGTGGCCAGTGCCGTCACCAGCAGGTGTGCGTCATCGGTTTCGGCGCGTTGCTGTCATGCATCGCCAACTGCGGCGTGACGTGCGGCGGCACCGCGACCCTGCAGGCCTGCGTCAACTCGCCGACCAACCGGGGACCGTTCACGCTGGCCTTGACGGGCAACGACGGCAGCTCGCAATCGCAGAGCACGTTCGGCGACCCCTCCGGCACCACGTGCCTCAACTTCTCCGTGTCGCCGACGCGCAACCCGACCACGACCTACACGCTGACCGTGACGGACAAGGACGGGTGCACCCGCACCGCCACGACGTCGCTGGACGTGAAGAGCAACCCGACCGCGAACGCGGGGCTGGACCAGAGCAAGTGCGCGGCGGGCGCCACCACCGCGTTCACGCTGGCGGGCAGCGCGAACAACGGGACGCCGGCGTGGTCGGTGGTGAGCGGGCCGGTGACGATCGCCGATTCGAGCAACCTGAGCTCGGGGGCGACGTTCACCGGGACGGGCACGGCGACGCTGCGACTGACGGTGTCGAACCCGCCGTGCCCGGCGGCGACCGACGACGTCGTGCTGAGCGTGAACAGCAACCCGACCGCGAACGCCGGCCTGGATCAAGTCAAGTGCGCAGCGGGCGCCACGACGGCGTTCACGCTGGCGGGCAGCGCGAGCAACGGAACGCCGACGTGGTCGGTGGTGAGCGGGCCGGTGACGATCGCCGATCCGAGCAACCTGAATTCGGGCGTCACGTTCACCGGCAGCGGCACGGCGACGTTGCGACTGACGGTGGCGAGTACCGCCAAACCGGCGTGCGCTTCCGCGACCGACGACGTGGTGATCGTGGTGAACGCGAATCCGACCGCCGGCGCGGGGCTGGACCAGAGCAAATGCGCGGCGGGCGCCACCACGGCGTTCACGCTGGCGGGCAGCGCGAGCAACGGGACGCCGACGTGGTCGGTGGTGAGCGGGCCGGTGACGATCGCCGATCCGAACAACCTGAATTCGGGCGTCACGTTCACCGGCGGCGGCACCGCGACGCTGCGGCTGACCGTCACGAGCAACGCCAAGCCGTCGTGCCCTGCCGCGACCGATGACGTGGCGCTGAATGTCACGCAGACGACGGTCACGATCACGCCGCTCACCAAGCCCGCGTGCAACGGCGTGCTCCAGTACGGCGCCTCGGTCGACGGCCACACCGACTGCGGCTTCACGTGGTCGATCGACGGCCAATCGCTCGCAACCTTTGCGGCGGGTGGCGCGGCGGATGACGCCCGCGTCGCGCGGGTGAGCGGCACCGGCAACGGCACGCTGGAGTTCCGGGCGCTGGACAGCGCCTGCCACACGATCACGGTCACCACGAGCTGCCCGGCCGTGGGCGGGGTACCGTGCACCGCCACCGCCTCGGCGACGGCGAGCCAGTGCGTGGGCAGCACCCTGGGCTGCCACTGATCGTGGCATCCTGACATCGCGCCCCGGGAAGCTCCTCCCCCTTGCGGGAGCTCCCGGCGGCGCGGCAGGACTTGGGGCCGGGCCGCGAGCGTGCGTTGCCGTCAGGCGTGCTGGCTGCGCATCCGTTTTTCTGACAAGATGCGGCTCAGGCGGGCCGCACGCCGCGAAGCGTCAGCCTGTTTCGAGCCCAAGACCCAAGGCGGGTGCCGCGTGAACGAACGGATTACGGATCCCGCGCCGCGCGCGCTAGTGGAACACTAGACTCCGATGCCCGCGAAACAGGTGGACACCGCCACGCCGGCCGCGGCGCCCGCAGTCGCTGGATCCTGGCCGCCGCTCCCGCTCGACGAGTGGGAAGACACCCGCGCCACGCTGCACCTCTGGACCCAGATGGTCGGCAAGACGGCGCTGGCGCTCGCCCCCATGCAGAACCACTGGTGGCAGGTCGCGTTCCGCGTCAGTGCGCGCGGGCTGCGCACGCTGCCGATGCCGTTCGCCGGCCAAATGCTCGAGATCGAGTTCGATTTCGTCGATCACGTGCTCAGCGCGCGCGCCAGCAATGGCGCCTTGCGCACGCTCCCGCTCGAGCCGCAGTCGGTCGCCGACTTCTACCAGCGTTACCGGCCGCTGCTGCGCGAGCTCGAGGTCGAGGTGAGGATCTGGCCGCGGCCGGTGGAAATGCTCCACGTGATTCCGTTCCCGCTCGATCGCGATCACGCCTCGTACGATGCCGATGCGGTCCAGCGGTTCTGGGGCGTCCTCGTCCAGGTGGATCGGGTGCTCAGCGCGTTTCGAGGCCGCTACATCGGCAAGTGCAGCCCGGTGCATGTCTGGTGGGGCGCTCTGGATCTCTCGTGCACGCGGTTCTCGGGGCGCCCGGCCCCCCGGCACCCGGGCGGGATCCCGAATATCTCCGACGCGGTGACGCGCGAGGCCTACTCCCACGAGTGCATCAGCGTGGGTTGGTGGCCGGGCGGGGAGCCGATCGGGGAGCCCGCGTTCTACGCCTACTCGTATCCCGAGCCGCCGGGCTGTTCGGAGGCTTTGATCCGTCCGGCCGCCGGGCGCTACGACCCGGTGATGCGTGAATGGATC
>QHRS01000021.1 GCA_003221435.1 Candidatus Rokuibacteriota bacterium | reverse complement strand
CGCCGCATGATGTTGACTGGGTCCTTCTGCGATCTCTCTTGCGTGTCCCGGCCGCGCGCGACGCGGCGGTAGCGCCCTCCAGGGGCGCGCCAAGTCATGACGGGCTCGGGTCGTGTGCCCACTCACTCCCTGGATTCGCGTTAAGCAGCTCGCTCGTATCGATTCGGCGGCTCACGACGTAGCCGCACGCCATCACGCGCCTCGATCTTGCGGCATCGTGACAACAGCGCCTCGCGCCGGGCGCAGAGTCGGCCCATGATCCGCGTGAGCCGCAGTTCTCGATACGCACACACGCTCCTCGTCGTGGGGGCGCTGGCATCCGCCGTCCCCGCGGTGCGGTGGTGCCCGCTGCGGTGGGACCAGGTCGTGCCGAGCGCGTTCCTCCGGTGCGCGGCGGCCGCCAGCGTCGGCAACCCCCGATGCGCGCTGAGCTTCGACGGCGGCCGAGCGACTGCCGCGCGCTGCGATGCATGCCCACTCGAGGCCGGAACGACGGCTTGCGACGACGCGCCGCCGTCCTCGTGTCCATTCGTCACAGGGCTTCCGCCGGATGATCACTCTCGACCCGGCTCACCATCGGGACGCGCCTACCTGCTCGGGGACGCCGCCTACACGCGCGCCGTGCGCCGGGCGGCGCCTCGGATCGAAGCGCCGGGTCCAATCGCCGGATTGTTCGCCGCCCGAGTGGCGTTCGACCCGCCCGCGCCGATCTGCTCCTTGGGAGCGCCTGTCTGCGACTCGGATCCGCCCGCCGCACGGGCTGAGTCTCCTCCTCCCGCCCGCGCCCCTCCTCGGACGATCGCCTGATCCGAATCCATGATTCGACTGGCGGACCATTCCCGTCCGCCGGAGTGACGAGTCATGTCTCGATCCAAGAGGAGATGACCATGAAGCGGATTCTGTTCATTGGAACGCTGCTCGGCACGCTGGGTCTCGTGGCGGCGCTGTCGGCGGCCTCGACGCACCAGGTTGCCCGCACGGCGATCGCCAAGGTGTCCGCGAATCCGGCCTCGGGATCGTGCCCGGGTTGCCCGCTGTGTTCGGCCAAGCACGGCGCGACGGCTGCGCGCGCCCCGGGAGCCGCGGCGTTGGACGTGGCCAGTTCGACGCACGTGATGCCCGCCACGACGGGAGGATCGTGCCCGTTCTCGGATCCGTCGAAGTGTCCGTCGAGCTGTCCACGCACGCGCGCGACGGCCGCGACGGCAATCGCGCTCAAGTAGGGAGAGGTCGGGCGCGGGGGCTTCGGTCCCCGCGCCTGAAATTCGCCCTGATGCCGCAACCGTGATCGGCGAAGCTCAGGACGCGTCACGGTGCCGAGGCGCGCGCCCTGTCGGCGCGTTAGAATCCGAGATTCCATGCGTATCCGGAAGCCGTGGAATCGGCCGCTCGTGTTTTCTCGCA
Source organism: Candidatus Rokuibacteriota bacterium (assembly GCA_003221435.1). GTDB lineage: Bacteria > Methylomirabilota > Methylomirabilia > Rokubacteriales > CSP1-6 > AR9. The sequence continues at coordinate 6,979 of QHRS01000021.1, read as the reverse complement.
CTCGATGTCGAAGGCGCGCCATCCGTCCGTGAGCCCGCCGCATGTCGGTGTCATCGGCGCCGGCGCAGCGGGGATGACTGCCGCGCTCCGCGCCGCCGAATCCGGCGCGCGCGTCACGCTGCTCAATGCGCATCCCAAGATCGGCCTGAAGATCTTGATGAGCGGCGGGACACGGTGCAACGTCACGCACCGCGAGGTGAACGAGCGCGACTTCAATGGTGGATCGCGAGCGTTCGTGGCCCGCGTGCTTCGGGCCTTCGATGTTCCTGGGACGCTCGCCTGGTTCGCGCAGCTCGGCGTCGAGCTCAAGCTCGAGCCCACCGGCAAGTACTTCCCCATGACCGATGACGCCCAAACCGTGCTCGACGCTTTGCTCGCGGCGAACGAGCGTGCCGGGGTGCGAATCGAATCCGGCGCGCGGGCCGTGCGGATTCGTCGTGAAGTTCTCGGCGGCAGTCCGGCGCGCTTGCACGTCGGCATCCAGGACGCGCGCTTCAGTGCCGAGTTCGGGCCCGCCGTCGCGCGCGTGGGAGAAGAGCACTGGTCCGTTCCCGATCGCGAGCCCGATCGATGGCTCGAAGCCGATCGACTCGTGCTCGCAACCGGTGGGTTGTCCTTCCCCCGCACGGGGAGCGATGGCGTCGGGTACGCGCTGGCTCTTGCGCTCGGTCACACACTGGTGTCCCCCGTGCCCGCATTGACGCCCCTCACCGCCGATGATCCATGGTGCCGCAGCCTCCAAGGGCTCGCCTGCGAGGCCGAGCTGCGTTTGTACGAGGGGTCGAAGCGGCTCGTGTCCACCCGAGGGTCCCTGCTATTCGCCCACTTTGGCTATACCGGTCCGGTCGCGCTCGATCTGTCGCGGCATTGGCATCGAGCTGCGCGAGACGCCGCTCCCCTCGTGGTCGCGAGCTTCACCCCGGGAGAGAGCGAGGAATCACTCAGGCGGTCGATGATCGAGGCGGCGGAGCGGGAGCCCCGCGTGAGCGTGCGGGCGTTCCTGAGTCGCTCGATGCCCGAGCGCCTCGCCGCCGAGGTGTGCCGCGAGATTGGGGTCGACGGCGGATCGATGCTGGGCCAGCTGCCGCGGGCCGATCGAAGAACCCTCGTGGAGCGCGTGCTCAGGCGTCCGATGTCGGTCACCGGGACGCTGGGTTACGAGAAGGCGGAGGTCACCGCCGGCGGCGTGCGCTTGAGCGAAGTGAATCCCTCCACGCTCGAGTCGCGCCTCGTGCCCGGGCTCTACCTGTGCGGCGAGATTCTCGACGTCGAAGGGCGGCTCGGGGGATTCAACTTCCAGTGGGCATGGAGCAGCGGAACGGTGGCGGGGTGCAGCGCGTCAGCGTAGGCCGGCAGTGACCCCTGAATGACAGCGTGATCTCAGTGCGGTGACGAGCCCGGCAGCTCCCGCACGATGAGCTCGGCCGCACCCGCGCGCACCCAGTAGCGCGAGCAGTCGCTTTCGCGATCCAAGAAGCGCCAGTCGCAGAGGACCCGCCTAAGCAGCGCCCAGTCCGGGTTGGTCGATAGGGCTTGACGCTTCGATAGTCACCGAACATCCTTCGCGCCATGTGGACCTGGGCTGCATACCTCACAACCTCGGAGGCACGATGAATCGCTGGCGCATCTCGATCCTCGTCGCGGCGGCCCTCTCGATCGCGACCATCACATCGGCGGCCGTCAAGACGCGCGAGGTCGAATACTTGCAAGACAGCACCAAGCTGCACGGATTCCTCGCGTGGGACGACGCGGTCAAGGGCAAGCGGCCGGGGGTGCTCGTGGTCCACGAGTGGTGGGGCCTGAACGAGCACGCGCGGAACCAGGCGGAGCGGCTGGCCCGCGCCGGCTTCGTCGGCTTCGCGCTCGACATGTACGGCGACGGCAAGGTGACCACCCACCCCCAGGACGCCCAGACCTTCGCGGCCGAGGCGACCAAGGACCCCGAGGTGGAGGCCGCGCGCTTCAACGCCGCGCACGCCCAGCTCGAAGCGGATCCGCACGTGGACGCCCGGCACATCGGCGCCATCGGCTACTGCTTCGGCGGCGGGGTGGTGCTCGAGATGGCGCGGAGGGGCGCGGACCTGGGTGCGGTCGCGACCTTCCACGGCTCGCTGGCGACCCAACACCCGGCCGAGCCGGGCAAGATCAAGGCGCCGATCCTGGTCATGACCGGGACCGACGATCCGTTCGTCACGCCCGACCAGGTCGCGAAGTTCGAGAGCGAGATGAAGGCCGCGGGCGCCAACTTCCGCGTCATCCGCTACCCGGGCGCCAAGCACGGTTTCACGAACCCCGATGCCGCCAAGTACGGCATGCCTCAGCTCGCCTACAACGCCAGCGCCGACCGGAAGTCGTGGGCCGCGATGGTGGCGATGTTTCGCAAGGACCTGAAGTAGAACCGGCGAGATTCCGTGGCCCGCGCCGAACCACAGTCGCGGTCGTTCGAGGCCGTCGGCACACGGCTCGACCGTTACGGAGGGTAGCGAACCGCACGCCGAGAAGCTGCACATTCTCAGGATAGCCAACATGGACTAAAAATGTCTCACCGGCGTCGCTCAAATCAACGCAAGATCGTGACGCGTCTCGTTGCCACTCGGTCCGCACTGCGGAGCGCCAGAATGTAGGCGCCCGGCGCCAACCCCGCTACGGGCATTGGGGTGGTCTGGGGTTTGCTCGAGGGCGCGATCGCAAGCGAGCGTACCCGCCGGCCCGCGATGTCCCACAGCTCGAGCCTGGCGGGCACGAGCAGCGCCGCAATCCGCGCTTTCAACAAGGTCGTCACGGGATTGGGCCCGGCAAGAGCAAGCATGGGCGAGCCGCTTCCGACACTTGGCGTCACGGAGACTGCGTTTCGAGCGCCATTGTTGAAATAGGTCCAGGCAGTGGTGACCAGGTCGAGCCGACCGTCGTGGTCCACGTCTGCGGGCAGGCCATGCACCCCGAGAATCGCCGTCGCGTCGAACGTGAAACCGCCGCGCCCGAGCAACAGGGTCGATCCGGGAGTGTCGCTGAACATGATGTCGGCGCGGCCATCGCCGTCGAAGTCACCGACATGGACTAGGTCGTCATACTCCCCCGCGCCAGCCAGGCCGTTATCGTTCGGATAGTCGAACGCGAACACGGGATCGAAGCTGCCGTCGCCCCGCCCACGCCCAACTTTCAAGTGCATTTTGCCGTTGCTATCACCCACAAGAACCATCAGATCCGGGATGCCATCGCCATCGAGGTCCGCGATCGTGGGGCGCCCAAGCCATCCGGAAGGGAAGGGAATCGCCGCGGCGAACGTGCCGTCAGCCCGTGCGAGGCGGATCCCGTCGTAGGTGGCAACGTCGGCCCGGCCATCATGGTTGACGTCCGCCAGAGCGAAGTTGCCCACGATCGCTCCCGGCACCTCGGTCTGGACATCTGCGTCTGTGGGGCCCCCCGGCGCCCCCAGGATGACCGAAATGGTGGGGTAACCGCTCGTGGAGCTGATGATCAGGGTCACGATGTCCCCGTAGCCATCGCCGTTCACGTCACCGATCCTCAGCCCAGGCGAGGGACGAAGTTTCGACAGTTCGCGGCTCTGGGTGAACCTTCCGGCGGCGTCTGACACGAAAACCATCCCGTTCGCCGGCCCGTAGCAGCGAAATCCGCAATCGATGGCTTCCGTCGCGACCAAGTCCGGCCGGCCGTCGCCATTCACGTCACCGATCCGAGCGGATTCCACGACGTTCCCGGGGCCGAGCGAAAACGAGTCCACGGGCGCGAAGTTGCCGTCACCCAGCCCCTTCGCAATCCAGAATTGGCCCGTGGCGATTCCAATGGGAGCCCCTTGATAGACCCATCCCACGTAGTCCGGCAGGGCGTCTCCGTCGACATCTGCCACATCGATCAAGTGATGCACGGCGGTTCCGTTGTTCGACAGAAAACCTGGAGTCCCGAAGACCCGGGACGGGTTGCCCGAGAAGATCCGGACCTCGTGCCCAATCCCACCCACCAGGTCAGCCCTGCCGTTCCCGTCCAAATCTGCTGCAGCGAGCTCATAGAAACCCTCGGACCCGGCGAGGTCCACGGGGAGCGTCTCGGAATCGAGCGTCCCCGATGGCGTTTGCCATTGGACCGTGATGACGTTTCCCCCCGGGTAACTGGCCAGGTCGATGAGCCCGTCCCCATCGAAATCTCCGGAGCACACGAGGGCCTCGGTGCCTGCGAGAGGAGCTGCTGGTTCGAAGGTGCCATCTCCGCGCCCGCGGAGCACGGCGCCGGGGTAGCCTGAAGCGATCAGATCCAGCGGCCCGTCGCCATTGACGTCTGCGGCGACGAGCCCGCCGGAGGTCTCCGAGGGAAGGGCGTAATCGTGACGAGTTCCTAGCACACCGGCCCCCAGGCCGAGATGGATGGATACATAACCCGGCTGAAGGTAGCGATAGCTGAGTACCGCTGCATCCGGAATGCCGTCTCGATTGAAGTCTCCGACGACCACGTTTATCGGATCGACCCCCGAGAGTACCGTCGTCGATTCGGGAAAGCCTCCGAGCCCGTCGCCGATTAGCACCTTCAAGGAATCCATGGGGCTCGCAACGACCAGGTCGGGCTTGCCATCGGCGTTCATGTCGCGGACCCGCAGTCGAGGTTGCGGGTCCTTGAGTCCGTGCAAGGGACCCAGCGCACCGGGACCGGCCGCGGATCCCAAGCGGATGCGAATGCCGGACGACTGACCTGGATAGGGGGAGTCCAACTGAATCACATCACCGTACCCGTCGAGGTTGATGTCCGCGACGACCACCTGACCATATGTGACATCGCCGAATGGAACGAGTGGCCCCAGGGTTCCATCTCCCAGTCCCAGGCGATAGCCCTGGTCGCTCACGACGTCGAGCTTGGAGTCGCCGTTGACGTCGCCTACCGCGAACGCATCGGGCAAAAGGTAGGCGCGGTACGGGGTGGTGAAGAGATCGGAAGAATGAGCGAGGACGGGAGCAAAGGACACCAGCGTCCAGACCAGCAGAGCCGCGCGCACCATCGTGGAGCCCCCTCAGGAGCATCCAGTTTACCACCTGGGGGCGGTGTTGGTGGCAAGTAGGTGGTAAGCAGCGTGCGGCGGTGCCGCGCCGAGGTGGTCTCCGGTGGTAGTTCGGCGCAGGGCTGAGGATTCCAGCCGGGATCAGCCTCGGCGGCGGGACGCTCCATCCCGCTCGCGTTCTGCTGAACGCCTGTTCTGCCGCGGTGCCGGCGCTGCACGCGCGGGGCGGGTGGATGAGCCCTGAAATCGCGCGCCCTATCGGTGTACTATGGGGCGAGACGCGGAACCGACCGCGATCCGCCATGCGCCCATTTCTCCGACCCTCGCCCGTTCTCGCCGCCGGCTTCCTAGCCGCCATGGTCCTGCTGGCGCTGCTCGGGTGCTCGAAGAATCCCACCCGCCCGATTGTGCGAGTCGAGTCTCCGACCGCGGTGGTGGAACGGTTTCGCAACGCCTGGGTGCAGCGCGACACCGTTGCATTCCGCTCCTGCCTCGCGCCAATTTTCTCCTACGGCAGCGTCTGCGCCGACAGCGCCGGGAACGCCTTCTTCCAGATCGGCCCGGATCTCGACAGCACATTGATCGCGGCGGCTCGCCTTTTCCGCCTCGGTAGCAGAAGCCACCCGCCCGCGGTTTCGATCGATGTGCGGCTCGACTCGGTCTGGGTGCAAACCGTCCCCCGAGACTCGATCCATGAGCGTGAGGTCTTCGGCAACGCATCGGTGGTGATCCGGACTCCCTCGGATACCCTGCACTTCGGCGGCTTCACCGGATTCATTTTGTTGCGCGGTGATGCCTCGTTCGCGACCGAGCCGCCCGATTCCACGCGATGGTTCATCCTGAATTGGATCGAAGTGGTCATCCACGAAACGCCGCCTTCGCCGGCTGCACGATCCCGCGCGGCGTGGCGGGCTTGGCAGTTGATGAGCGAGAGATTCAATGGTGGATTCCGCCCCGCGCCGCTCGCACGCACGGCCGACTCCGCCGAGTGTGACTCCCTGTTGGGCACCACGTGGGGTCACGCGATACTTCGGTACCTGGACTGAGTCGGCCCGCCGTTCGTGGTGGCAAGGTTCGGGGTTCACATCCCCCACGGCGCGCGCCAACATACGGGATGCGCGAGACGCCGTGCGCCTACCCGAAGAACAGGTACGTCACGCCGATTGCCGCGAGCACGCCGATGAATTCCCCGGCGAGCGCGCAGCCGAGCGCGTAGCGGGTCTTCTTGATGCCGACCGAGCCGAAGTACACCGCCAGCACGTAGAACGTCGTCTCCGTGCTGCCCTGGATGACGCAGGAGAGTCGGCCGGCGAACGAGTCCGCTCCCAGCGCCTTCATCGTGTCCACCATCATCCCCCGCGCTCCGCCGCCGGAGAGCGGCTTGATGAGCGCGGTCGGCATGGCATCGACCCAGCGGGTGTCCAGGTTCAAGTGGCCCACGCCGGCCTTGATGGCCGCCAGGAACGCTTCGAGCGCGCCACTCGCACGCAGCACCCCCACCGCGACCAGGATCGCCACGAGATAGGGCACGATGCCGATCGCGACGCCGAACCCTTCCTTGGCGCCCTCGATGAACGTTTCGTAGAGCGGCAGCCTGCGCCTTGCGCCGGCCACCAGGAACGACGCCACGAGCCCGATCAGGACGGCGTTCGCGAGCACGCCTGACTGCTGTGCCACCGCGGCCGGGGAGAGCTGCGAGAAATGCCACACCAGCGCGGCCACCGCCAAGGTCAGCGTTCCGAGCCAGGCGAGCACCACGCGATTCCACAGGTTCAGCTTCTGGATCGCGGCGACGATCAGCAAGCCGGAGAGATCGCTGATGTAGGTGGCGATCAGGATGGGCACGAACACATCGGCGGGATTCTTGGCGCCGAGCTGCGCGCGGAACGTCATGATCGAGATGGGCACCAGCGTCACCGACGAAGCGTTCATCACCATGAACAACACCATCTCGTCGGTGGCGCGATCGGGCTC
>QHRS01000020.1 GCA_003221435.1 Candidatus Rokuibacteriota bacterium | reverse complement strand
GGGGGAGGCTCGGAGGGGGCCGTCGAGGCCCCCTTCGACTGTCTAGCGCCGGCTTGGCCGGCGCAATCCGGTTCAGGGGGGAGGCTCGGAGGGGGCCGTCGAGGCCCCCTTCGATGAATCTACCGGCGCGCGAGGAAGCGGAAGAACTCGACGCCCTCGCGTAGGCGGCGTGTCAGCATCTGCGGGCTCCGCACCATCTCCGACACGAGCGACGCGACCTTGCGCGGCCGGAAGTAGAAACGCTTGTAGAACGTCTCGACCGAATCGAAGATCTCCGTGTGCGGCAGGTGCCCGTAGCTGAGCGCGCTGACCTGGACGCCGTGCTCGTCGACCAACTCCTTGCCGTCGTCCTTGAGCCAGCCGTTCTCCAGCGCCTGTCGGTGCATGTAGGTGCCGGGATAGGGCGCCGCGATCGATACCTGGATCGTGTGCGGATTGATCTCGGTGGCGTAGCGGATCGTCTCCTGGATCGTCTCGCGCGTCTCCCCCGGGAGCCCGAGGATGAAAGTCCCGTGGATCGTGATGCCGAGGTCGCGGCAGTCACCGGTGAACTGGCGGGCGATGTCGAGCCGGATCCCCTTCTTGATGTTGTTGAGGATCTGCTGGTTGCCCGACTCGTAGCCGACCAGCAGCAGCCGGAGGCCGTTGTCCCGCATCACCCTCAGCGTCCGGTACGGCACGTTCGCCTTGGCGTTGCACGACCACGTGACGCCGAGCTTCCCGAGCCGCTTGGCGATGGCCTCGGCCCGCGGCAGGTCGTCGGTGAACGTGTCGTCGTCGAAGAAGTACTCTTTCACCTGCGGGAAGTAGCTCACCGCCAGCGCGATCTCGTCGGCGACGTGCTCGGGGCTCCGCGTCCGGTAGCGGTGCCCGCCGACCGTCTGCGGCCAGAGGCAGAAGGTGCACTTCGAGCGGCACCCGCGGCCCGTGTAGAGCGACACGTACGGGTGGAGCAGGTAGCCGATGAAGTAGTCCTCGACTCGCAGGTCGCGCTTGTAGACGTCCACCACAAACGGGAGCTGGTCCATGTCTTCGAGCACGGCCCGTTCGCGATTGTGGATGATGCGGCCCTCGCGCCGGTAACTGAGCCCGTCGACGGTGTCGAGCGGACGGCCCTCCGCGACTTCCCGAATCGTGAAGTCGAACTCGTTGCGTCCGACGAAATCGATCGCCTCCGTCGCCCGAAGCGCCGGCTCGGGCGCGACCGCGACGTGCGCCCCGACGAATCCGATGAGGAGCCGCGGGTTCATGTCCTTCAACGCTTCCGCGACCCGCACGTCCGACGGAAACGAGGGCGTGCTCGTGTGGATCACGCAGAGCTCGTACTCCTTGGCCTGCGGCCGCACCCGCTCGAGCGTGATTCCGGCCGGCGGCGCGTCGATGAGCCGGCTGCCCGGCACGAGCGCCGCGGGCTGGGCGAGCCACGTCGGATACCAGAAAGAGCGGATTTCGCGACGCGCCTGGTATCTCGCCCCCGCCCCGCCGTCAAATCCCTCGAAGGAGGGTGGATGCAGGAACAGCGTTTTCATCATGAGCCGTTTCCCCCGTTCGCCCACATGCGACCGTCAGACGCCACCGAAAACTTCCGTCCTCCCCACTGGACGGTCCGCCCCCAGAAACTCGCGAGCCAGATCACGAAGCAGAGCAGGTCGCGCACCGGCACGAGCCAGGGCCTTCTGGGCTCCGCGATTCCGAGGCTCGCGCGAACCGCGTAGTGGGTGGCGAGCCGCACCGTCAAAGCGCCACCCGCGACGACCGCTCCAAGACCACTAAAGGATGATACCAGCAGATACATTCCGGACAATACAAGTGAATAGGTCAGGAAAGACATGGCGTAGCCGAGCGGCTCCGCGGTCCGGATCGTCCGCGCCCAGCGCAGCTCGTGCCGGAACAGCGTCTTGAAGTCGGGCTCCGACACGATGTTGTCGACCACGTAGGAAGAGAGCGCCACCCGCAGGCCCCGCTCGTTCATCAGCGCGCCAAGCATGTAGTCGTCGGCGAGGTAGGCCGCCAGCCGCGTAAACCCGCCGATCGCCTCGAGGGCCTCCCGCCGCACTGCCATCGTCGCGCCGAAGCAGAAGCGGTCCGGCTGAAACGTCCGCGCGACCAGGACCGAGGGGAGGAACCACTCGTTGATGAACATCGCGCCGAGCGCGGACCACACCCCGCGTTCCGACCGACCCCGGTAGAGGCAGGTGACGACCCCGACGCGCGGATCGGCGAGGGGCCCGACGACCGTGCCAAGGTAGTTCGGGTCGACCCGCATGTCGCTGTCGGCGACCACCAGGAGATCGTGCTTCGCCGATTCGTACATGTTGGCGAGGTTACTCGCCTTGTAGTTGGCGCCGACCACACGGTCGCTCACGACGAGGGTGAGGTCGCGGCCGGGCAGATCGCGGATGACCCGCTCGATGATGGGGATGGCCGGGTCCCTGGCGTCGCGGACGCCGAAGACCACCTGGAACGCCGGGTAGTCCTGCTCGCAGAACGAGCGCTGGTTGTCGTAGAGACCGGGCTCGACGCCGCGGATCGGCTTCAGGACCGTGACGGGAGGTCCGCCGACGGGGCGCTCCCGGCGCCGGCCGAACGCGCGCACCCGGAGGATCGCGAGAGCCACGTAGGCGAGAGAGGCGACGCTGGCGAGGAACAGCAGCGCGGATACAACGGGAAGAGGCCCACGAAACACCGACCTATGCTAGCGTTATGGACCATGCGTGTCCATGACATTCTCCGCGTCGCCGCGATGCTCCTGTGTCTGGCCGCGCCGACCCGAGCGGCCGCCCACGGCTCGGCCTCGAGAGCCCCCGCGGATCCCTCCCCCGCCCTCGCGGCTCCCGGATCGAGCTCGGAGTCGATCCTGGCCGCTGTCCGACAGGCAACCGCCAGGTATCTCGATATCGACCGAGCCCGGGCCGACGGCTTCGTACAGGTCAGCGGGATGGAGGCCAGGCACGGCTTCCACTTCATGAACGTGAATGCGCAGATGCTGTCCGCGACGGCCGGCGTGTTCTCCTCGGGCCTGCAGCTCTCGGCGCCGCCGATGCTGATCTACGTCGCCACGGCGGAGGGGGGGTGGCAGCTCGCGGCGATCGAGTACGCGCTCCCCAAGAAGCCGGCCGACGGCCCGTTCCCCGGCGCCCGATGGAGCGAGCACGAGCCGAGCTGCCACTACCGAGACTACCGCGAGCTGCCGAGCCCGACGGCCGGGAGTTGTCCGAAGGTGCATCCCGAGAGCGGATCCGAGTTCGTGCTCTTTCATCCGCGGCTCTGGATCGTGCACGTGTGGGCGTGGTATCCGAACCCGGGCGGGCTCTACGCCGAGGAGAACCCGTACCTGAGTCCCTACGGGGGCAACGTCGCCGGGGGACACGACCACGCGCGGGGCAGAAGCGGCACCGAAATCGCTTACTCCGAATTCAATCACCGCTCGTCGGGCGTCTTCCTGCTCACGATCGCCGGCCTCGCGTTCTGGCAGGCGCTGCGCCGGCCGCGGGGCCTGGTGTGGCCCGGGCTCACCGCCCTGCTGTGGATCGTTTTCGGCGTGTATCTCTTCGTGCGCAGCGATCCCGAGGCGTGGCCGTGGGGCCCGCTCGGTCTGCTCGAGAGCTTGCGCGACACCGAGGTGCTCCAGCACAAGGTGCTCACCTGCATCCCGGTCGTCATCGGCCTGGCCGAGGGACTCTACGGTTACGGGCTGATCAAAGGCCGACCGCGGATGTGGGTGATGTCCCTGCTCACGCTGGGCGGCGGCACCGGCCTGTTCCTCCACTTCCACCAGGGCAAGCTCCATCTCGACTGGATTTACCTCCAGCACGTGGCGATGGGGCTCGTCGGGTTGGGCGTCGGGCTGGGCCTGCTGCTCTCGCGGCGCGCCGGGCCAGGCTCGAAGCTGCATCTGCTCTGGCCGACGTTCCTGCTCGCAATGTCCGCGGTGCTGATCCTCTACTCCGAGCCGTAGCAAGGCTCCCCCGGATCGGGGCAGCGTCCTCCTCGTGCTACACTCTGGCGACAACATTCGCAAAGGAGGCACGCTGTGGCGTCCGCCGTCCGCGTTGCGATCATCGGTGTGGGAAACTGCGCGTCAGCGCTCGTGCAAGGCGTCTGGTACTACCGGAACGCGCCCGATTCGCAGTTCATCCCCGGGCTGATGCACCCGCGCCTCGGCGACTACCACGTCGGCGACATCGAGTTCTCCGCGGCCTTCGACATCGACGCGCGGAAGGTCGGCACGGATCTGTCCGAGGCGATCTTCTCGCCGCCGAACAACACCGTGCGCTTCGCGACCGTGCCGCCGCTCGGCGTGCCGGTGCACCGGGGCATGACCCACGACGGGCTGGGGCATTACCTCTCCCAGCTGATCACACGGGCGCCGGGCTCGACCGCGGACATCACGGGCATCCTGCGGGACACCGGCACCCACGTGGTCGTGAACTTCCTCCCGGTCGGCAGCGAGATGGCGACCAAATGGTACGTCGAGCAGATCCTCGACGCCGGCTGCGGATTCGTCAACTGCATTCCGGTCTTCATCGCCCGTGAAGCTTACTGGAGACGGCGCTTCGAGGACCGCGGGCTGCCGGTCGTCGGCGACGACGTCAAGTCGCAGGTCGGGGCGACCATCGTGCATCGCGTCCTGACGCGGCTGTTCATGGACCGCGGCGTCCGGCTGGAGCGCACGAGCCAGCTCAACGTCGGCGGCAACACCGACTTCTACAACATGCTCGAGCGGGAGCGCCTCGCGTCCAAGAAGGCGTCGAAGACCGACGCGGTCCGCTCGCAGGTCAGCCACGACCTCGCGGCCGACAACGTCCACGTCGGCCCGAGCGATTTCGTGCCCTGGCTCGAGGACCGGAAGTGGGCGCACATCCGGCTCGAAGGCCGGGGGTTCGGCGATCAGCCGATCAACGTCGAGCTGAAGCTCGAAGTGTGGGACTCACCGAACTCGGCGGGCGTCGTCATCGACGCGATCCGCTGCTGCCGCGTCGCGCTGGACCGGGGGCTCAAGGGGGCGCTGCCCGCGCCGTCGGCGTACCTGATGAAATCGCCTCCCGAGCAGTGGCCCGACGGAACCGCGCGGGACCGCCTCGAGCGGTTCATCGCCGGCGAGGAGTAGTCGGCTGGACCGGATCCCCGTCGCGTGGCGGACCGGCGGGGTCTTGCGCCGGCTGGTGGGGATCGCCGCCGCGCGCCCCGTTCTCACCGTCGTCCTCAGCCTGGCCTGCGCGGCCGCCGGGGTGCTCTACTCGCTCCAGGAGCTCACGTTCATGGCCTCGGGCCGGGATTTGCTCCCGCCCGGCCAGGCGTACGTGCAGCGCTACGGGGAGTACATGAACGACTTCGGCGAGCTCGACGAGATCGCCGTCGTCGTCGAGGGCAAGAACCTCGCCGTGGCGAAGGCGTACGCGAGCCGCTTCGTCCACGAGCTGCGGAAGTACCCTGACAGGTTCAGGCGCGTCACGTACCGCATCGATCCCAAGCGCTTCGAGGGCCGCGGGCTCCTCTACCTGTCCCCGGACAAGCTCACGGAGATCCGCGACAAGATCTTCGACTACCAGAGCTTCATCGAGGAGTTCGCCGCGCGTCCGACCCTCGCCCAGTTCATCGAGAACATCAACGGGCAGGTCGGCAACGCCCTGGTCTCCAACTTCTTCGACGTCGGCCTGAACGCGGGCAGCAGGGACGTCGACCTCCGCTTCCTCAAGGACCTGCTCGGCCAGGTCGGGCGGCGGATCGACCGGCCTGCGCCGTACCAGTCGCCATGGGGCGCCGTCTTCTCCGTCGACGTGCACGGCGCGGACGGCGGCGGCTACTTCCTCTCCGACGACCAGCGGCTGCTGTTCATCCTGGTGCAGGCGACCGGCTCGTCGGGCAGCTTCACCGGCGACCGCGACGCGATCGAGACGCTCCGCCGTACCGTGGCGCGCCTCCGGGACGACTTCCCCGAGGTCAACGTCGGCGTCACCGGCGCCCCGGCGCTGTCGAACGACGAGATGGTGGCCGCGTTCAGGGACAGCGAGCGGGCGACGATCCTCGCGTTCGCGCTGACGCTCGGCCTGCTGCTGCTCGCGTTCCTCCGCGTCGGGATGCCGCTCCTGATGCTCGCCACCCTGGCCATCAGCCTCTGCTGGTCCATGGGGATCATCACGCTCGCGGTCGGTCACCTGTCGATCTTCTCGGTGATGTTCATCTCGATCGTGATCGGCATCGGCATCGACTACGGGATCTACTTCCTCTTCCGGCACGACGAAGAGCTGTTCCTCGGCCGGAGCCAGCGCGAGGCGCTCGAGATGACGGCCGCGCGCAGCGGGCCCGGCATCCTGATCGGCGCGCTGACGGCGGCGGGCACCTTCTACGTGCTGATGGCGACCGATTTCCGGGGGATCCAGGAGCTGGGGTTCATCGCCGGAAGTGCGATCCTGCTCGCGTGGCTCTCGATGATGACGGTGTTCCCGGCCCTCATCATGCTCGCGGATCGCCGCCACGCCCGGCGCCCGCACGAGCGCGTGCCGCGGGCGCTTCGCCTCGAGCGGATCCGCGCCCCGTTCATCGAGCACATCACCCGGTACCCGAAGACCGTCATCACCGCGGCGGCCGTCGCCACGCTGCTCTCGCTCGCCGCGCTGCGCGGCGTCTACTTCGACTACAACCTCCTGAACCTCCAGGCGCTCGGCACCGAGTCGGTGATCTGGGAGAAGCGCGTCCTGGCGACGGGGCGCTCGGGATTCAGCGGGCTCGCGAGCGCCCGCTCACTCGACGAGCTACGGGGGAAAGCGGCCGCCTTCGACCGGCTCGACTCGGTCTCGGAGGTGGACTCCGCGCTGCTGCTGATCCCGCCCGACCAGGTCGAGAAGCAGAAGATCATCGCCAGCTTCGCGCCGATCGTGGCGCCGGTGCGCGTCGGCATGCCGGAGCCCATCGACATCGACCGGCTCCTCACGGCCCTCCAGACGCTCAAGCGCCGCTTCGATATCGCCGCGGTCGAGGCGCCGCCCGGCCCCGACCGCGACGAGGCCCAGGCCATCCGCGATCAGATCGCGACCCTGATCCTCAAGCTCCAGTCGACCGACCGCGACGTCTCGGAGCCGGCGCTCGCCTTGCTCCAGGACCAGATCTACCGCGACTTCTTGAGCAGCTTCCACAACCTCCAGCGAAACCTGCACCCCCGTCCGGTCGGGGTGAACGACGTGCCGGACGAGTTGCGCCGGAAATTCGTCGGCCGGAGCGGCCGCTTCCTGCTGCAGATCCATCCCAAGGTGGACATCTGGGACCGCGAGGGCGCGGAGCGGTTCGTCTCGGAGCTGCGCACCGTCGACCCGGAGGTGACGGGCACCCCGATCATCACGTTCGAGGCGATCCGATACATGGAGACGGCGTACAAGCAGGGTACCGTCTACGCGTTCATCCTGGTCGGTCTGCTGAGCGCCCTGCTCATCCGTCACCTCCGCGAGACCGCGCTCGCGATGCTTCCCCTCGTCCTCGGAACCCTGTGGACCGTCGGGCTGATGCGCCTCTTCAAGCTGCCCTTCAATCTCGGCAACGTCTTCGGCCTCCCGCTGATCATCGGCGCCGGCGCCGAGTTCGGGCTCAACGTCGTGCTGCGGTATCTGGAAGGGCGCGAGCACGGCGGGCCGTTGATCGCGCGGAGCACCGTGATGGCGGTTCTCGTCAACGGCCTGACCACGGTCGTGGGGTTCGGCAGCCTGATGATCGCGGATCACCGCGGTATCTTCGGCCTCGGGTTGCTGCTGGCGCTCGGCATGATCGCGACGCTGGCCGCCTCGCTGATTGTCCTGCCGGTCATGCTGCGGTGGGGCCAGCCGCCGCCGAAGCCACACCCACTGCTCCTGGGCGAACCGACCCTCGAATCGACGGGCGCGGCCTAGAGCATCGGCGGGGGCCTCGCGA
>QHRS01000019.1 GCA_003221435.1 Candidatus Rokuibacteriota bacterium | reverse complement strand
CCCAGTCGATGGTCGTGTCGTGGCCGGGCTGCCGGTCCTTGTCGGTCCCGCCCATCAGGACTGCGCTCGCGCCCTGCCGATGGACGTACCAACCGGTGTCGAGGTCGACGATCAGGGGAAACATG
Organism: Candidatus Rokuibacteriota bacterium; assembly: GCA_003221435.1. Lineage (GTDB taxonomy): Bacteria > Methylomirabilota > Methylomirabilia > Rokubacteriales > CSP1-6 > AR9. The sequence goes on along the minus strand of QHRS01000019.1, from coordinate 15,351 downwards.
TCGGGAAATCCGGGAAGCGGCTCCGTCACCATCACCTGCCGCTTGAACGGCTTCGACGGGAGGTCGACGCCGGCGAGGGCGCCGATCTCGTCGGCGTGCGGCCCCGCGCAGTCGACGACGATGGGCGCGGCGTAGGCGCCGCGGGCCGTTCGAACGCCCGTCACGCGCTGCCCGCCCTTCTCCACGGCAACGACGCCCTCCCCGGTCCGCACCTCGAGCCCGCGCCCCCGCGCCACCGACAGGAAGGCCTGCAGGAGGCCGTATGGATCCGCGGAGCCGTCATCTCCGCAGAAGCTTCCGCCGACGAGATCGGCGGTGACGAGCGCGGGCAGCAGCGGCGCCATCTCGCCGGGCGCCAGCATCCGGCTCCGGACGCCGAGCGCGCGCTGCAGCTCCACGCTCCGCGCGACGCCGGCGAGCGTCGGGGGGCTCGCGGTCACGAAGAGGTACCCGTGGGCGAGGAAATCCACCGGGCGGCCGAAGCGCTCCTGCGCGCGCGTGAAGTAGGGATAGGACAGGAGCGTCAGCCGGATGTTCGCCTCGGTCGAGAACTGATGGCGCACGCCGCCCGTCGCCTTCGAGGTCGCGCCCGCGCCCACCTCCGCCTCGCGCTCGAGGAGAATGACCCGGAGCCGCGGGTTCTGCTCGAGCAGATGGTAGGCGACGGAGGCGCCGATGACGCCTCCGCCGATTACGAGAACGTCTGCGGTGGTCACGCGACGCGCGTGGGTGCGGTCAGTTCAGCGACGCGAGCATCATGCGCGTACGCCGCACATGACCGCGCAGCGCTTCCGCGTCGGGCGCCTGCGGGCACTGGCTGAGATACCGCTCCCAGTCGGCGAGCCCGCGGTGGTACTCGCCGAGCTTGTTGAGCACGGTGCCGCGGTCGCGCACGTCCGCGAGCGACGTGTCGTCGGCCACCAGGAGCCGATCGATGATCGCCAGCGTCTTCCGCCACTCCTGCTGCTGCCAGTAGACCGCTTTCAGGTTGTTCAGCATGCGGATCAGGAACTGGCGCTTCGACACCGGCGCGAAGTGTTCGTTGTGCAATGTCCCGCGGCGGCCGACCGCGCGAGCCACCAGCTCGGCGCATGCCTCGTGGGTCAGCATGGTCCCGGCATTGAACGGGTCGAGCAGGATGGCGTCCTCGCCGACCTTCGCGCTCACGATGAAGTGCCCGGGCAGGCCGACGCCGGCGATCTCGAGTCCGACGCGCCGGCCGACCTCCATGAGCACCAGCGACAGCGTGATCGGGATGCCGAGGCGGCGGTCGAGGACCTCGTTCAGGCAGCTGTTGCGGGGGTCGTAGTACGCCTCGGCGTTGCCGCGGAAGCCTTCTTCCTCGAACAGGAACTCCCTGAGCCGATGCAGGCGACGGAGCGAGTCGTCCGTTCGCCTGGCGCCTGACTTCGTCGCCAGCTCGTCGAGGACGCCGAGGTAGTCGTCGACGCGGAGATCGGGGTATTCGACCTCGGCGATCCGCAGCGCGGCGCGCGCGAGATCGATCCGGGCGTCGGTCGCGCCGAGTGTGCGGGCGAACACCCGAAGCGCCGAATCCATCAACAGCCCGGCGCGTGATGGATGCCGGCCGTCCGGAGCGCCGCCGTCTGCAGCTCCTCGGCCAGCTCGAGCGTCCGCCGGGCCGCCCGGCGCGCCGCCTGCTGCGCAGCGTCCGTCGTCGCGCAGCGGAGCAGCAGCCTCCGGCCCAGCTCATGATGGTAGCGCTCGTCCGGCTCGATCACGTCCCGGTAGAGCGCCGCCGTCGCTGCGTCCTCCGCCCGCTCGCAGAACTCGATGAACTGGCGGTTCTTGACGACCGCGATCGCCTCGCGTGTGAACTGCCCGGCCGCGACGCGCTCGACCGTGGTGGTGAGCGTGTCGAGATACTTGAAGAGCGGTCCGTACCCCTTCGCGAGCGGGTTCACCGTTGTCGGGTCGACGCCCAGCTCGCGCAGCCGCTCGGCGATCATGCGGTAGTGCTTGGCCTCGTCACCGACTTGCCGGGCCAGCGCGAGCTTCACGTCGATCTCGTCGGTCGCGACGAGCCAGCGCGCGGCGATTTCCGTCGCCTCGATCTCGTTCTTGAGCGCGATCTTGAGGAGATTCACGACGGTGAGGTCGCCCTCGGCTTCGGGTCGAAGCGTATCGTCCGGCTGGAGGCGCTGCAGGAGCGCGCGGTTATCGGCGTCGAGCTGGGCGACGAACTCGTCAGCGCTCATCGGAGCGCGCCTTTCAGCATGTCGCCCAGCTCTCGCGTGAGCGTCTCCTTGGTCACCACGCGCTCGCAGCGCGCGTGCAGGGGCTTCGTCTGCTGGGCGAGCGCGTGCGTCGTGAACGCGACCACGGGCGGGCGCGGTGCCGCCCCCTCGACCGCGCGCAACAGGGCCTCGTAATCCCAGCCCGGGGTCGTAAGGTCCATCAGCACGAAGGACGTGGGCCCGGCGGCGAGGGCGGTTTCCAGCTCCCGGGGCGTGCGGGCGAATTCGAGCGGCACGCCAGCCAGCCGCGCTGTCTCCCGGATCCGGGCCACGAAGAAGAGATCCTTCACGACCGCGACCACGCGGCCGCCCATCTTATCCGCCTGCGACCCCGTGCGACTCAGGATCCTCGAGCATGACGACGCCCGAGGGAGGGGCCGAGGCCATGCCGCGGGTCGAAGATCGATGATCGCCCACGACCGAAACCCTGTCTGAGAACCCGAGTTCGAGCGCCGGCTTTGCCGGCGCCGTCGGTCCCCTGGGGGAGGCTCGGAGGGGGCCGCCGAGGCCCCCTTCGAGGGGCAACGAAGTGAGGCGAAGTGAGTTGGAGTTGCACTAATCGTCTTGGTCGGGGTCGCCCAGCCAGTACCTGTTCCACTCGGCCAGGTGCGTGAGCGTCGAGAGGTCGCGCATGCGATCGACGTAGACGATGCCGTTCAGATGATCGGCCTCGTGCTGGATGACGCGGGCGAAGAAGTCATTGGCCTTCACGTCGATCCGCTGGCCCTCGCGATCCAGGGCCTGGAGCGTGACGGCCGTGTACCGCGGGACGATGCCGCGCATGTCGGGGATCGAAAGGCACCCCTCCCAGCCGCCCATCATCTCGTCGGTCAGCCGCGTGACGACGGGATTGACCAGCACGGTCAGCGGGATTTCGGGCGCCTCCGGATGCTGCGGGCTTTTCTGCACTTCGATCACCGCGATCTGCTTGAGCGCATGCACCTGGTTGGCGGCGAGCCCGGCGCCGTTGTACTCGCGCATCGTCTCGATCATGTCGTCGATGAAGCGCTGGATCTCCGCCGAGCGGATCTCGCCCTCGGGAACGGGGGCGGCGACCTTTCGAAGCACCGGGTGACCGAGGCGGGCAACCTTCAGGATCGCCATTGCGGCCTCATTGTAGCACGCTGGAAAAACGCGCCATCGACCGCCTCCGCGGCTTTCTCCTCCACTCGCGTCTAGCGATCAGCGCGTCCTGATACGGCCCGAGCAGCGCCTTCTCCGCCGCCGCGGCGCCCGATGCGAGAAGGACCAGCGCGAAGGCGAGCGCCCTCATTCCGCGCCGATCCGGTCGAGCGCCCACCGAGCGGCATCGCGGACCACCGGGTCGGGGTCCTCGAGCCTCCGCGTGAGCGCGGGGCGCGCCGCGGTGTCGCGGCGGTTGCCGAGCACAAGCGCAGCGCTGCGGAGCAGCCCGCTGCGCTTCGCGCGCCTGAGCGCCGAGCCCCTGAACCGCGCGCGGAACGCGTGGTCGTCGAGCGCCAGAAGCTCCTCCAGCGGTTCGAGCGGTCCGCTCGGGCGGAACGCGGGCTCCGAGGTCGGCGGCGCCTTGCGGTTCCACGGGCACACGGTCTGGCAGATGTCGCAGCCGAACGCCCATTCCCCGATCGCCGGACGCAGCTCCTCGGCGACCGGGCCGCGGTGCTCGATCGTCAGGTACGAGATGCACCGGCGCGAATCGAGCACGTACGGCGCCACGAAGGCCTGAGTCGGGCAGGCGCGGAGACACGCCGTGCAGCTTCCGCAGCGATCCGGCAGCGGCGAGTCGGTCGCCAGCTCCGCCGTCGTCAGCACGATCCCGATGAAGAAGAACGAGCCGAGCGCCTGATCGAGGAGGTTCGTGTTCTTGCCGATCCAGCCGAGGCCCGCGCGGGCCGCCAGGTCGCGCTCGAGGACGGCGCTCGTGTCGACGCACGCGCGCGAGCGCGTCTCCGGCCCAGCCATCTCGCACAGGGCCTCGCCGAGCGCCTCCAGGCGGGGGCGCATCACGTCGTGATAGTCGCGCCCGCGGGCGTAGCGCGCGATCGGGGCCCAGCCGTCGGCGTCGGCGGTCTGGTTGTAGCCGAGCGCGACCGCGATCACCGAGCGCGCGCCCGGCAGCAGCGTCTCGGGATCGCGCCGCGCCGCGCGACCGCGCGCGAGATACTCCATCGTGCCCGCGTAGCCCGCGTCGAGCCAGCGCTCGAACTCGGCGCCGTGCTCGGGCGGCGCCGCCGGACCGATCGCGACGCGATCGAACCCGAGGGCCCGGGCCCGCTCGCGAACCGCTTCGCTCAGCGTCGCCGCGCGAAGCATACGAGGTGACTGCGAGTCAGGGTGCGGCCACCGCCCTCGAGAAATTCGACGTACCGGAACCAGCGGCCGTCGGTCTTCCATCTCTCCTGGAGCGCGACCGCGGCGGCGAGACCCTCCTCGACCGAGCCGAACGTCTGCACGCGGCGATCCACCTCGAGGTGCTCGATCGCGAAGCCGTTGGCGGCCAGCGCCCGTTCGGCCTGGGCCCGGTCGTAGGCGAAGCGGGAGCGCCGGCCGGTCTCGAGCCAGTGGTCTTCGTGGAAGGCGACGAAGCCGAAGCCGCGCCCGGGACCGAGCGCCCGTCCCGCCCGCTCGATGATCGCATCCGACATGCAGAGGTAGGCCGTGATGAGATCGGACGCGAACTCCGTGTACTCGCCGGTCTCGGCGTCCAGCACCACGAACTCGGTGTTCGTCAGGCCCGCTCGCGCGGCGCGAGACCGTGCCTCTTCGATCGCGCCGGCATCACGGTCGATCCCGACGATCCGGCGGCAGAGCGGCGCCAGCGCGAGGGCGACCCGCCCCGATCCGGTACCGACATCGAGCACGACCTTGTCCTCGAGCTGCTCCCGCGCGAGGAGCGGGAGCAGCGTGTCGAGGCTCGTCGCGCTCCCGGCGACGCCCTCAGCCGGTGACGGCGCCGTCGGACGCGGAGGAGACGAGCCGCGCATATTTCGCCAGCACGCCCCACGTGTAGAGCGGCTTCGGCCGACGCGCCGACTTGAGCCGCTTCTGGATCTCGGCCGCTGTCAGCGTGACGTCGAGCCGGCGCTTGGCGACGTCGATGACGATCGTGTCGCCGTTCTTCAGCGCCGCGATCGGCCCTCCGACGGCTGCTTCAGGAGCAATGTGCCCGACCATGAAGCCGTGCGAGGCGCCCGAGAACCGGCCGTCCGTGATGAGCGCGACCGACGGCCCGAGGCCGGCGCCCTGGAGCGCGCCGGTGACGTGCAGCATCTCCCGCATGCCGGGCCCGCCCTTCGGCCCTTCGTGGCGGATGACCACGACGTCACCCGCCTTGATCTTCCCTGCCTTTACCGCGGTGAACGCGTCTTCCTCGCGCTCGAACACGCGCGCCGCGCCACGGAAGACCTTCTCCTCGTGTCCCGCCACCTTCGCCACGCAGCCGTCGGGGGCGAGGTTGCCGCGCAGGATAACGATCCCGCCGTGCGGCGCGATCGGGTTCGAGAGCGGGCGAATCACCTTCTGGCCGGGCGTCTCGCGCGCCGCCCGCGCCTCGTCCCCGATCGTGCGCCCGGTCACCGTCATCTCGTCGGCGTGGAGGAGCTCGGCGTCGAGCAGCCGCTTCGCGACGAGAGCCATCCCGCCGGCCTCGTACATCTCGGGCGCGGTGTACGCGCCCCACGGCTTCATGTCGGCCAAGAGCGGGGTCTTCCGCGAGATACGGTCGAACTCGTCGATCGAGAGTCGGACGCCGGCCTCGCGGGCGACGGCCAGCAGATGCAGCACGGCGTTCGTGGAACCGCCCGTGGCCATGACGCCGGCGATCGCGTTGTGGAGCGCCTTCTTGGTGATGATCGACCGCGGCGTGACGCCCTTGCGGAGCAGGTCCATCACGAGCTTGCCCGTCTCGAACGCGACCTCTTCCTTCTTCGGATCGAGCGCCGGCACATCGTTGAACCCCATCGGGGAGATACCGAGCATCTCGAACGCGGTGGACATCGTGTTGGCGGTGAACTGCCCGCCGCACGCGCCCGCGCCCGGACACGCGCGGTTCTCGATCTCGTGCAGCTCGTTCGCGCCGATCTTCCCCGAGTTGAACGCGCCGATCGCCTCGAAGACATCCTGGATCGTCAGCCTGCGGCCGCGGTAGACCCCATACATGATCGACCCGCCGTAGAGCATCACGCCCGGCACGTTGAGGCGGGCCAGCGCCATCACCATCCCGGGGATCGTCTTGTCGCAGCCGGAGATCCCCACGACGGCGTCCAGGAGGTGGCCGCGCGCGACCACCTCGACAGAGTCGGCGACGACCTCGCGGCTCACGAGGGAGGCCTTCATGCCCTGCGTGCCCATCGCGATACCGTCGGTCACCGAGATCGTGTTGAGCTCGATCGGCAACCCGCCCGCGGCGCGGATTCCCTGCTTCACCTTCTCGGCGAGCTTCTGGTGGTTCCAGTTGCACGGCGTGATCTCGATCCAGCAGTGGGCGACGCCCACGAGCGGTCGCGCGAGATCTTGATCGGTGAAGCCGATCGCCTTGAAGAAGGAACGGGCGGCGGCGCGGTCATCGCCGTCGAGGAGCACACGACTCTGGTGCCGGGGGTCAAAGGCCATACGCGAAGGCCTCCTGTGGAATCATTTCCCTCTGGAGCGACCGCCAGTGTAACACGGCCCTGCCCCTCACCGCTCCGGCGGCGCCCGGTCGGCGTTGACGATGAGCCTCCTTAACCTAACATCGCCAACATCTACACTGTTGTGCAGAACTGCCGCTACTCTGACACTCTTGGGGGACGAGCCCTTTTTTGCGATCGGTTACGCACGTGCACCGTTTGTTCCGCGACCAGCAAGGGTCAGTGAAGCTGATGCATGGGTAACTGCACGCCGATCCGCGCGACCCGGAGGGCAGCTCAGGCGGAAGAGTGGGCCCTCGTGCTCGCGGCCGCGGGAATCCCTCACCTCTTGGAGCCGGGGGAGCCCGGCTGGATCCTGCTCGTTCCGGACGCCGAGACTCCTCGGGCGCACGCGGCTCTCGCCGCTTACGACGAGGAAGCCCGGGGAGAGCCGGACGCCGGGATCGCCGACGCCGCCTCGCTTCGCGTTGCGTGGGCGGTCGGCGTCGCCGTCGGTGCCCTCCTGCTCGTGTTCTTCGCCGTGACCGGTCCGCCCGCCTCCGGCTCCCGCTGGTTCGAGCTGGGCGCCGCCTCAGCGGGTCATATCACGCGAGGCGAGCCGTGGAGGGCGGTGACCGCGCTGACGCTACACGTGGACGCGGTCCATGTGGCGGGCAACGCCGTCGCGACCGCCGTGCTTCTGCCAGCCGTCGTGCAGCGCCTCGGGCCCGGTTGCGGCCTGTGGCTCATGCTCCTCGCCGGAACGGGGGCCAACCTTCTCGCCGCCATGGTGCACGACCCACGGCACGTCGCCGTCGGCGCCTCCACAGCCACGTTCGGGGCGATCGGGATCCTCGCGGCGCTCCGGCTGTTCCCCGCGCCGACCGCGGCCAGGACGAGATGGAGGCGCTGGATGGTGCTCGTCGCGAGCCTGCTGCTCCTCGCGATGCTGGGGGCCGGACGGGGCGCGGATGTCCTGGGGCACGGCCTCGGTCTCGTGGCCGGCGGGGTGCTGGGCCTCGCCGCCGGCGCCACGTTCCGGCGGCCGTTGGGCCCGGCCGTCCAGTGGTCGCTCATCGCACTCGCTGCGCTGGCAGTTGTCGGCTGCTGGCGTCTCGCGCTCGCCGCATCGGGCTGATAACCTCAAGCGCCGGGGGCATTCAGGACGTACATCGAGACCATCATGCCCGACATGGCCACCAAGAGTTTTGTGCAGGCCTAAAGAGCGGATCCGAATCTACTACCTTCGTTTCCCGTATTGCGCGATGATCTCCTCGTTCAGCTCCACACCGAGGCCGGGCTTGCCCGAGGCGTGAACGTATCCCTCCGTGTCGATCTGGAGCGGCTCGGTCACCAGGGCGGCGAAGGTCTCGAAGGGGGCCGCCGGAGGGTCATGGATGTATTCCAGGTAGGTTCCCTGCGGATGGGCGAGCACCAGGTGCAGGCACGCCGTGACGCCGAGGCCGTTGTAGCCGTTGTGCGGCGCATACGGTTTGTCGTAGGCCTCGGCCATCGCAAGGATCTTCCGCGTCTGGGTGATGCCGAGGTAGGCGGGGTCGGCCTGGAGGATGTCGTACGCGCCGTGCTCCAGGATCTGCCGAAACTCGTGGACGCCCATGTTGAACTCGCCGCCCGCGATCGGAATGTCCACTGACGCGGCCAGCCGCCCCAGGTCCGCATAGTTGTACCGCCCGAGCGGCTCCTCGAGCCAGACCACTCCCAGCTCCTCCAGCGCCCGCGCGGTGTCCACCGCCCGCTGATAGGTCCACCTGGGCCAGGGGCCGGGGCTCGGGATATTGAAGGTCTGGTTGGCGTCGACCATGATCTCCATCCGGTCGCCGACCGCCTTCCTCACCGCGGTGACAAGCGCGATGTCCTCCTTCAGCGTCCAGTTGTGCAGGCGCAGCTTCATCGCGGTGAAGCCTTCATCGAGGTAGCGCAGCGCATCCTCGGCTCTCCGCTCCGGCGTGCCGACCTCGCAGGTGGCGGCATAGGCCTTGACCCTGGTGCGCTCGCCGCCGAAGAGCTTGTAGAGCGGCTGGCCGGACGCCTTTCCGATGATGTCCCAGAGCGCGATGTCGACGAAGTAGGCGCCGCCCGCGTTCAGCAACACCTGATGGTGGTATTCGAGGGCGAAGGGATCCCTCCCGACCATGTAGGGCACGATCTGTTCCTCGATGTGCTGGACGAACGAGTGCCCGGCGGCGTAGCCGGTGATCCCCTCGTCCGTGTGGATCTTCACCACGACGTTGGACCAGGCGCGCTGCACCAGCCCCGGGCCCCACGCAGGTCGGAGCCCTTCGCTGGGCAGTGGAACGTCGACACGGACGGCTTCGACCTTCGTGATCTTCATCGTCTCTCCGCGAATCAGCCCTTGACCGCGCCCGCCGTGAGACCGGACACGTAGTAATCAAGAAAGAACACGTAGCAGATCACGATGGGGACGCTCGCCAGCACCGCGCCGGCCATCAGTGAGCCCCAGTAATAGATGTCGCCCCGGATCAGGTCCGCGGTGACACCGACGACCGCGGTCTTGTTGGCGGTCTGCGAGACGAACGTGAGTGCGTAGATGAACTCGTTCCACGTGAGCGTGAAGCCGAAGAGGAGGGCGCAGACGATGCCTGGAATCGCCATGGGCAGCACGATCCGGATCAGTGTCTGCATCCGGGTGGCGCCGTCGACCAGGGCGCACTCCTCCACCTCCTTCGGGACCGTCCGGAAATATCCCATGAGCAGCCACGTGGAGAACGGGACGAGGAACGTCGGGTAGGTCACGACCAGCGCCCAGATCGTGTCCGCGATGCCGAGCCAGACGACGACCCGCGAGAGCGGCAGGAAGAGCAGCGTTGGCGGCACGAGATAGGTGATGAACACCGCGGTACCGAACGAGCTGACGCCCGGGAAGCGTAGGCGGGCGAGGCTGTAGCCCGCGGGGATCGAGATCGCGAGCGAGAGGCCGGTCGAGAGCACGCTGACGACGAGGCTGTTCTTCATCCACGTGAGGAACTCGGTGCGCTCGAGGAGGAAGCGGTAGTGATCGGCGATGGCGCCCCGCTGGATCCAGAGCGGCGCCGACGCGAGACTGTACAGCTCGGCGTTGGACTTCAGCGAGGTGACGAGCATGAAGTAGAAGGGGAAGAGCGCGAAGAAGACGAAGGGGACGAGGTTGCCGTAGGCCCACGCGGCCGACCGGATGCGCGCGCCCCGCCCGCGGACCCCCGTCGTCATTCCCGTCGGATGTAGCGGAGCTGGAGGAACACGACCACGCCGAGCATCGGGAACAGGAAGAGCGAGATGGCCGCCCCCTGCCCGAGGTTGCCGCCCTGGAGCCCCACCTGGTAGGCGAGCGTGGCGAAGAGGTGCGTCGTGTTGACGGGGCCGCCGCGCGTCAGCACGTAGACGATGTTGAAGTCGCTGAACGTGAAGATCGTCGAGAACAGGATGACGACGGCCAGGACGGGCCGGAGCAGGGGCAGGGTCACGTAGCGGAACCGGCTCCACGCCCCCGCCCCGTCCACCTCCGCCGCCTCGTAGTGCTCGCGCGGGATCGCCACCAGCCCGGCGAGGACGGTGATCGCGAAGAACGGCAGGCCCCGCCACACGTTGACCGCGATCACCGCCGCCATCGCGTAGGCGGGCACGCCGAGCCAGTTCGGTCCGGGCGGGCTCAGCAGGCCGAGGCGAATTCCCGTCCAGTTCACGACACTGTAGAGGGAGTCGAACATCCACCACCAGCCGAGTGTCGAGAGAGCCGTGGGGATCACGAACGGCAGCAGCACGGCGCCACGGATCAGCCGCTTGCCGCGCAGATTCCGGGCGAGCAGGAGCGCGAGCCAGACCCCGAGGACGGTCTTGAGCGTGAGCGCGATGCCGGTGAAGACGAAGGAGTTGCGAACGGTCTGCCGGAAGACGTCGTTGCCGAGGATGTCGCGGTAGTTGGCGAGCCCGACGAACTGCCCCGGTGAGCCCACCCAGTAGTCGGACAGGCTGAAGTAGACCGCCATCAGGAACGGATAGGCCACGAGACCGGTGAGCAGCAGCAGGGCGGGCAGGATCAGCCCGTAGCCGAACACGTGCTCCTGCTCCCACCACTCGTGAACGCGCGCGAGGCGGCCGGCTCCCGGGAGCCTGGCCGCCTCGAACACGCGGGGCGAGACAGCCATGCTATGCGGCCTTGAGCTGCCCCCGCGCCGCCTGAGCGACCTGGTCCTGCGCCCACTCCATGGCGCGCCGGGTGGGCAAGCCGCCCACCGCCTTGGCGACCATGTCGGCCATGACGAAGTTGATGTCGATCCGCTGCACGGCGTCGGAGGGCCTGGCCGGCCAGCCGCGGGGGTGCGCGAACTCCGCCTCCTTCGGGAGCATCGCGAGCTTCGGGTCCTGCGTCCAGATGGGATGGTCGGCGAAGCTCCGGAGCGGCGGGTGGTTGAAGGCGTTGGAGGCGACGATCCAGGCGTCGAAGTTCTCCTTCCGGTACAGGAACCGGATGAAGTCCTTGGCGAGCGCGATGTTCTTCGAGAACTTCCAGATCCCGAGACCGCTGATCGGCGGGGCAGAGTGGATGCCCGCTGGCCCCGCCAGGCTCCGGTGATGGTTGAGGTCGCCGGCGATGGGGAGCCGGTTCGCGAGCGCGGAGTTGTACGGACTGATCGGGTTGTGGATCCAGGAGCCCTTGCCGGAGAGGATGAAGCGGTTGTTGGAAGCGTCGTCCCAGGACAACACCTCGGGTTCCATCGCGTCCGCGTACAGCTCCTTGTACCACTCGATGACTTCCGCGGTCTTGTCCGAGTTGATGGCCGGGGTCTTCCCGTCAGCCTCGAGCACCTTCGCGCCGTAAGACCACGCGACCGACCAGTAGGTCGAGTGCGCGTCATTGCAGTGGCTGATGGCGATCCCAACCGGGTGGCCCTGCTTCTTGAGAATCTTCCCTTCTCTGAGCAGATCTGCCCACGTCTTCGGCGGCTCGAGGCCAGCCGCCTTGAAGTGGGCCTGGTTGTAGGTGCCGGGGAACGAGATCCAGAACCACGGGACCGCCCGCCAGCCCGAGCTCGTCTTCGCCGACTCCGCGGCGAAGGGGTACCAGCCCCCGTACTTACGGCCCAGCTCGTCGACGACCTCGCCGACGTCGGCCAGCACATGCTCGTACAGGAAGGGATGCGAGAAGCCGCTGATGACCATGTCGTGCCCCGACTGCGCTTGCGCTTCGGCGGCGAACTTGGCGGGGAGCTGCAGGTGGGCGATCGTGTCGACGCGCACGGAGACGCCGGCCTGCTTTGAGAACACCTCGGCCTGCCGGCGCAGCTCCTCGTCCGAGGCGGGCACGAAGTGGTTCCAGGAAAGGAACGTCAGCTCCCGCTTCTGGGCGAACGCGGGGGCGCGGCCCGAAGCGAGCCACGCCATGCCGGCGGTCGCCCCGGCGGCGGCCTTGAGGAATTCGCGACGGTCGACTCGATCGCTCATGGTCCGCTCCCTTCGGTGGAGGTCCAGAGGCCAGGAGAAGAGAAAGTGGCTCCTTGTACTGCCGGGCCGAAAGGTTGTCAAGCCGCGGCCGGGGTCACCCCTTGATCTCGCGCAGCAGCTCGCGCGCGATCAGGAACTTCATGATCTCGTCCGAGCCGGCGCCGATCCGCATCAGGCGCGCGTTGCGGAAGATCGCCTGAACCGGGAAATCCGTCGTGTAGCCGATGCCGCCGAGCACCTGCATCGCGTCGTCGACGATCTTCCACACGGCCTCGGCGACGAAGAGCTTCGTGACCGCCGACTCACGCTGGGCCGGGAGCCCCGCCTCGATCATCTTCGCCGTACGGTAGGTCACCTGGCGGGCGGCGTCGAGGCTCGCGTACATCCCGGCGAGCCTGAAGCTGACGCCTTCGAACATCGCGATCGGCTGCTTGAACTGGATCCGCTTGGTGGAATACTCCGCCGCGATCTCGAGGGCGCGCCGCGCCTCGCCGAGCGACGCCATGCAGTAGGTGACCCGCTCGGTATCCAGCTCGTCCATCAGCACCTGGTACCCGCCGTGGAGCGGCCCGAGCAGGTTCTCCTTCGGGATGTCCACCTCGTCCAGCTCGATCAGCGCGTTGTCCATCCAGTCGGCCATGATGACCTCGTCGAGCTGGCGCCGAACGCGCACGCCCGGATGGTCCATCGGCACGATGAAGCACGACATGCCCCGGTGCGGGTGGAGACCTGTCTCCGTGATCGCGAAGAGTGTCAGGTAATCCGCGAGCCCGCCGCCCGTGATGAACCGCTTCTGGCCGGTGATGACCCAGCGGTCTCCCTTGAGGACAGCCCGGGTCTGCATCCGCGACGTGTCGCTCCCGATCTGGGGCTCGGTAATGGCGAGCGCGGCCAGCTCCTCGCCGGCGAGCCGGCGCGGAATGTGTCGCTTCTTCTGCGCCTCGGTGCCGTAGCGGAGGATCGAGATCGTCCCGAGCGTCAGCGACACCGACCGGATCGTGTCGCCCGGATGGCCCGCCGCGGCCAGCTCCTCGTCGATGATGCACTCGGCGACCACGCCCCGGCCGTTGCCGCCGTATGCCTCGGGAAAAAGCGCGCCGGTGAGGCCCGCCTCCGCGAGCATCCTGAGATACGCCTGCGCGATCTCTCGCAGGCGCGCCCGCCGCTCGGCGCCGTCGTGCCGCGCCTTGATCTCCCGCACGGCGCGCTGCGCCCCCGCCGCCTTCGGCAGGATCTCCCGCTGGGCGAACGCGCGAGCCTCGTGCATGAGGCGCTGCTCCTCGGGCGTGTAGAGATACGTCTGCCCGCGGGACACGCACCAGCCTCCCGGCATCGTCAGGTCATCGAGCGCGATCGCGCGGAAGAGGTCAGGATCGACCGTCATGGCAGCTCCTCTCAGAGGCCGCTCCGGAAGGCCCATCTACGGCGTTGGCTCGCATGCGGACCTTTTTGACCGGCCTGCCTGTTCAGGGGCGCGCGAGCAGGTCGCTCACGGTCGCGAACGAGTAGCCCCGCTCTCGCAGGCCCGCGATCATCGGGGGCAGCGCCTCGAGCAGGCGCTCGGGCGCGTTCGGGGTTCCCTCGGCATCGTGCAGATCCACGATCGCGCCCGGGGCCGCACGCCGCACCACGCGCTCGGCCTGCGTCGCGGCATCGATCGGGCGCAGGCCCTCGGGCTGGATCGACCAGAACACGCAGCGCGCGCCCACGCGCCGGAGGACGGGGAACACGGCCAGGTTCACCGCGCCCCACGGCGGCCGGAAGAGCCCCGGTGGCCGGCCGGTCAGCTCGGCAAGCAAATCGTGCGCTCGTCGGACCTCCAACCGGGTTCTCCGTGGCCCGCACTTCCAGAGGTTCGTGTGCGACCAGGTATGGTTGCCGACCTCGTGGCTCCCCGCGGTCATCGCCCGGACCACGTCGGGCGCACGGGCGGCGCGCTCGCCGATCAGGAAGAACGTCCCCGGCACGCCGGCCCGATCGAGCAAGTCCAGCACGCGCGGTGTGAACTCCGGATCGGGCCCGTCGTCGAACGTGAGGGCGATCCGGCGCGAGGAGCGCCGCCCGCGCCACACGCAGCCGAGCGTGCCGAGGTGCGCGCCCCACGAGTACGCGACATACGCGAGGGGCGGCGCGAGCAGGAGCGGCAGCAGCATCAGGCAGGGCCCGACGGCCGCTTCGCGACGAGCAGCGTCAACCGCCCGCTCTGCGCGACCTCGCCGCGCTGGTTGAAGATGTCGCGCGCCTCGACGATCACGCCGCCCTCCCGCATCGCGCGCTTCGTGACCGTGGTCGAGCGGCTCCGGATCGTGTCGCCGACGCGCACCGGCTGGAGGAAGCGCCACTCGAACCCCATGAAGGCCAGGACCGCGAGCGGCGGCGCCGGGACCCGGAAGCCGAGGCCGGACGAGATGCACAGCGGCAGGAGGTTCGGAACCGCCGGTGTCTTGTCCGCCACGTGATCGGGCCAGTCGCCGGTCAGCCCGAGGAACTGCGTCACGTGCGCCTGCGTCAGCGTGATCGCCGGCGTCTCGTGGGGTTCGCCGGGGACGACGTCCTCGAAATACGAGTGATCGGCAGCGATCACTGCAGGCGAGCGACCATGAGGTCGGTCTCGCCTTCCTGCACGACCTCGCCTCGCTGGTTCAGCACCTGACGGGCGAGCGTGATGACGCCCCGATCGAGCTTGGAGGTTTCCTTCTTGTCGATCACCCTGGCGTGCACGCGGATGGTGTCACCGATCTTGATCGGACCCTTGAACTTCCAGCGAAGGCCGAGGAACGCGATCGTCGCGTACGGACGCATGCCGCGCGTGAGCAGCCCCGACTGGATCGAGAGCCCGAGGAGGCCGTGGGCGATGCGCTCGCCGAAGATCGAGTGCTTCATGAACTCGGCGTCGGTATGGAGCACGTTGTAATCGCCTGAGAGCCCGGCAAAGCTCACGATGTCAGCCTCGGTCACGGTCCGCCCGGGCGAATCGTACTCCTCACCCACCTCGATCTCGTCGAAGTGCCGGTGCTTGTCCGCGGCCATGCGCTGTAGCATAGCAT
>QHRS01000090.1 GCA_003221435.1 Candidatus Rokuibacteriota bacterium | reverse complement strand
GGGGGAGCGCGCCTTCAGGCCTCCGGAAGCACGAAGACGAACAAGACCTCGCCCTTAGGGTTGAAGACCAGCGTCTAAGGCGTCGGAGCACTTGACGCCCAGCCTCCGACGGCCCATCCTCGGACCGGCCCACCGCTACCCACTCGACCCGCGAGGCGAAGGCGGTCGGCAGCCCGAGGAGGGTTGGAGATGACGCGGCTCGAGATTCGGAACCCTGTCTCGCAGGTCGTCGAGCACTCGGTCAAGCCGGCGCCGCGCCTCCAGCGCCTGGACGGCGCGACCATCGGGCTCTACTGGAACATGAAGGCCGGCGGCGACGCTGCGCTCGACCGCGCCGAGCAACTCCTGCACCAGCGGTTTCCCAACACGAAGTTCAAGCGCTACACCGGCTCGGTCGGCTGGGTCATGCGGCACTGCACCGCGGAGGACGCCGACCGGATCGCCTCCGAGGTTCACGCGGTCGTCGGCACGACCAACGACTGAGGGTCGTGCACGTCGTGGGGTGTCCACGACATGGTGGAACTGGAGCGCCGCGGAATCCCGACGGTCATCTTCACGGCGACGGCGTTCGTGCACGACGCCAGGCGCAGCGCCCAGAGCTTCGGCCTCGCCGGCCTCCCGCTCGCGGTGGTGCCGACGCCGTTGACCAATCAGCGCCCGGAGGACATCCACCGCATGGCGGAGGCCGCGTTCGACGAGATCGTCGCCGGCCTCACGCGCCCGGTCGAGGCGTTCACGGGCGGAGACCGCCCCCCCATCGACGAGCGGCTCGTCTACGAGGGCGCGGATCTCCTCGTCGCCTGGGACCGCATGAACCGTGACTTCCTCGCGCGCGGCTGGAGCGACGGCTTCCCGCTCGTGGCGCCGACCGACCGCGCCGTCGACGCCATGCTCGCCGGGACGGCCCGTGATCGCGGCGAGATCATCGCGACGCTCGAGCCCGGCTTCGGCATCGCGACCGTCGAGAAGCTTGCGATCAGCGCGGTCATGGCGGGCTGCGGCCCCGAGCACCTGCCGCTCCTCATCGCCGCGGTGCGCTGCCTCGCCGAGCCCCGGATGTACCTCCGCAACAAGGCGATGTCGACCGGGCCCCACGCGCCGCTCGTCCTCGTGAACGGGCCGAAGGGCCGGCTCGCGAACCTCAACTCGGGCATGTGCGCGCTCGGCCCGGGCGGCCCGTCCGCGTCCAACTCGGTCCTCGGCCGCGCCGTACGGCTCACGATGATGAACGTCGGGCACACCTATGTCGGCGTCTCGGACATGGACACGATCGGCTCGCCGCTGAAGTACAGCCTCTGCTGCGCCGAGAACGAGGCCGCGAGCCCGTGGGAGCCGTACCACGTCACGCGCGGCTACGCGCGTGAGGCAAGCACGGTGACGGTGCACTTCGTGTACGGCATCTGCGAGCTGCACGACTTCAAGAGCACGACCCCGGAGCATCTCGCGGAGGTCTTCGCGACGGCGGCCACCAACGTCGCTCAGGTGGGCACCGGGCTGTGGCTGGTCGGCCGCCGCGCCGACCCGCGCTACAAGACGGAAGAGAAGGAACACAACACGCTCTTGATCTGCCCGGAGCACGCCCAGATCTTCGCGCGCGAGGGCTGGGGCCGCGCCCGGATCCAGGACGCGCTCTACAAGGCCGCGCGCGTGCCGTTCCGGACGCTCACGCTGAATAAGGAGCCGAAGGCGATGGCGATCGCCCACCCGGAGCTCGGCTGGCTCGCCGATCACCCGGACCTGCCGGTGCCCGTCGTCGAGAGCCCCGACTGCTTCGACATCGCCGTCGTGGGCGGCGCCGCCGGGCGCGGTGCCTACTTCTACGGCGCCGGCGAGCCGGTCACGGTGCCGGTCGAGGATTGATGAAGACGGCGGCGCTGCTTGCGCTCTGCCTGCTCGGGCCGAGCCCGGTTTGGGCCGACGCCCGGCCGTCGGGCGAGCTGACGGTCGCCCTGTCGAGCTTCGCCACCGAGGTGCTCGATCCCGTGCTCGGCGGCCACGGCGTGAAGTTCTACCTGGCGCTGATATTCGACTATCTGATCGGCGTGACCCCCGACGGCCAGCTCAGCCCGGACCTCGGGATCGCGACGGCGTGGGAGCCGTCGGCCGACCACAAGCGCTGGACGTTCACGCTCCGCAGAGGGGTGCGCTTCCACAACGGCGACGAGCTGACGTCGTCGGACGTGAAGTGGAGCCTGCTGCGCGCGATCAGCAAGCGCTCGACGACCGGCTACGCTGGAGTGCTGCGTGCCCTGCTCCAGGACATCGAGACGCCCGCGCCCGACCGTGTCGTCATCGTCACGAAGGAGCCGACGCTCGTCATTCCGCCGTATCTCTCGCGCGCGCTGTCGAGCGAGGGGATGATCCTCCCCAGGAAGTACGTCGAGGCCGTCGGCGACGACATGTTCGCGCAAAAGCCGATCGGCAGCGGCCCGTACCGTTTCGTCGAGCAGGTCACCGGCTCACACGTGAAGCTCACGGCCGTCGAACGCCACTGGCGCCTCGGCACGCCGAAGTACAGGATCGTGACGTTCCGGGTCGTGCCCGAGGAGGCGACGCGCATGGCGATGGTCCGGCGCGGCGACGTCGACGTGGCTGACGTCAGCCGCGACCGGGTCCGGGAGATGGAGCGCGCCGGATTCCCCATCTACTACCGGAACAACGACGCGCTCCTGCATCTGTGGTGGATCCTCCCCTGGGACAGAGTCCCGGTCAGGGACAAGCGCGTCCGCGAGGCGCTGAACCTGGCGATCGATCGCCGGGAGATCGCCGCGACGATCTTCGGCGGCAAGGCCGAGCCGGCCGGCGTCCCCTTCGGCCTCACGTGGGGATTCCGCGACGTGAGGTGGAGGAACGCCGAGACCGATCAGTATCCCTTCGATCCCGCGCGGGCCAGGAAGCTGCTGGCCGAGGCCGGCTACCCGCGCGGCTTCCCGATCAGCATCTTCGCCTACCAGCTCCCCGCGCTGCCCGAAGGCAAGGAGATGGCCGAAGCCGTGTCCGGCTACTGGCAGAAGATCGGGGTCCAGCCGAAGCTGATTCCGGTCGACTATCCCGCGTTCCGCAAGCAGTGGGTCGACCGGGCTGCGCCCGGCGCCGTTGGCTACTACAACCTCCCGAACCGTGACTGGATCGGGACCTACACGCTGCTCGAGAAGTTTGCCCACACGCCGTCGAAGCCGACCGACACGGTGGCCGATCCGGAGATCGACGGTATGCTCGAGGCGATCCTCCGTGAGACCGACCGCGAGAAGATCAACGTGTTCATGCGGAGGATCTTCGCGCGGCTCCGGAGCGAGCACTATGGAGTCCCGCTGGTCTACCTGCACACGCCCTATGTCACCTCAAAGCGGATCGCCCACTGGAACCCGGGATCGGTGATGCTCGACCTGAACATCGACGAGCTGGCCGCCCAGCGCTGACCGGATGGCCCGGTTCCTGCTCACCCGACTGATCCAGTCGGTGGCCACCCTCGTCCTGCTCTCCCTCGTGATCTTCGTCCTCGCGCGGGCCACCGGCGACCCGCTGACGCTGATCCTGCCGATGGTCGCGACGGAGGAGGACTTCGCCAACGCGCGACGGTATCTGGGCCTCGACCAGCCACTGCACGTCCAATATCTAATGTTCGTCGGCAAGGCGGCCGCGGGCGACTTCGGCACCTCGATCCGCGCCCGCCGCCCGGTCATCGAGCTGCTCCGGCAGCGGCTGCCGAGCTCGCTCGCGCTCGGCGCGTTCTCCATGGCCGTGAGCCTGCTCATCGCGTTCCCCCTCGGCGTGCTGGCGGCCGTGCGGAAGGGCACCGCGCTCGATACGGGCGCCAAGATCGTCGCCGCGCTGGGCCAGGCGCTGCCCACCTTCTGGGTCGGCATCGTGCTGATCGAGATCGTGGCCGGCCGGCTCCAGTGGCTCCCCGCCGGCGGCAACGACAGCCCCGCCCACTACATCCTCCCGGGCTTCACCCTCGGCTGGTTCGTCATCGCCGGGCTCATGCGACTCCTGCGCTCGTCGATGCTCGAAGTCCTCGACTCCGACTACGTGAAGACGGCGCGCGCCAAGGGGGCAGGGGAACCCGCGGTCGTCTGGCGGCACGCGCTCAAGAACGCGCTGATTCCGGTCGTGACGTTCGCGGGCGTGTACTTCGCGATCCTCGTGACGACCGCGATCGTCGTGGAGACCGTCTTCGCGTGGCCGGGCATGGGGCGCCTCGCGTACGAGGCCATCACCGCACGGGACTTCCCGGTGATCCAGGCCGTGGTGCTCGTGACCGCGGTGATCGTCGTCGCGGTGAACCTCGTCGTGGACTCGCTCTATGCGTGCATCGACCCTCGGATCCGCATCGACCCCAGGCGTCCATGAAGCGGCCGCCCGTGGTCTCCGCGGCCATCATCCTGGGATTCGTGCTGCTCGCGCTCCTGGCCGACGTCGTCAGCCCCGGCGATCCGTACGAGCAGACCCTTCGCGCCCGGTTCACGCCACCGGCCTGGGAGGCTCACGGCTCGTGGACGCATCCCCTCGGGACCGACCGCCTGGGCCGGGATCTCCTCTCCCGGATCATCTTCGGCGCCCGCGTGTCGCTCGCGGCCGGAGTCGTCACGGTGCTGCTCGCGGGGTTCATCGGTGCCGGGGTCGGCCTCGTAGCGGGGTACCACCGCGGACGCGTCGGCGCCATTCTGATGCGCGTCACGGACGCGACGCTGGCCTTCCCGATCATCCTGCTCGCCCTGATCCTCGCGGTGACGGTGGGACCGAGCTTCACCAACGTGGTGATCGCGATCGCGGTGATCCTCTGGGCCCGGTACGCGCGGGTCATCCACGGCGAGGTCCTCGCGCTGATGGAGCGAGAGTTCATCGCCCAGGCGCGCGTCATCGGGTGCTCGGCGGGGCGGATCATCGTCGTTCACCTCCTGCCCAACACGCTGAACACGCTGATCGTGCTCCTGACCCTCCAGGTCGGGTACGTCATCATCGTCGAGGCCTCGCTGTCGTTCCTCGGCGCCGGGATTCCGCCCCCGGCGCCCGCCTGGGGCTCGATGGTCGCGGAGGGCCGGGATGTCATCACGACGGCGTGGTGGGTCTCGTTCTTCCCCGGGCTGGCGATCCTGCTCGTCGTGCTGGCGTTCAACCTGTTCGGCGACTGGCTGCGCGACGTCCTCGACCCGAAGCTGCGCCAGCAGTAGCCTTGTGGAGAGATCACATTCCGAGGGGCCGGAGGCCATGACCATGCACGACGTGATGCTTCTCGACGCGACCGCGCAGGCCGAGCTCGTCCGCCGGAAGGAAGTCTCGGCCAGCGAGCTCGTCCTGGCCGCCATCGAGCGGATCGAGCGCCTGAACCCGACGCTCAACTGCGTCGTCACGCCGATGTATGACCACGCGCGCGCCGCTGCCTCGGGCAGACTGGCCGACGGCCCGTTCGCCGGCGTGCCCTTCCTCCTGAAGGACCTGATGGCCGCCTACGGCGGCGTCCCGATGAGCATGGGATCGAGCTTCCTCCGCGACCTCCGCCCCGCCCACGACAGTGAGCTGGTGCGGCGGCTCAAGCGGGCGGGGCTGATCATCCTCGGCAAGACGAATACGCCGGAGCTCGGCATCCTCCCGACGACGGAGCCCCGGCTCTTCGGACCCACCCGCAATCCCTGGGACACGACCCGGACCACGGGGGGCTCCAGCGGCGGCTCCGCCGCCGCGGTCGCCGCGCGCCTGGTGCCCATGGCGCACGCCAACGACGGCGGCGGATCGATCCGCATTCCGGCCTCGTGCTGCGGCGTCTTCGGCCTGAAACCCACGCGGGCGCGCAACCCGCTCGGCCCGGACGTCGGTGACGTGATGAGCGGTCTCGTGGTCGAGCACGCCGTCACGTTGACGGTGCGAGACAGCGCCGCGCTGCTCGATGCGACCGCGGGGCCCGACGTCGGCGACCCGTACTGGGCGCCGCCACCGGCGCGTCCCTTCGGCAAGGAGGTCGGCGCCGATCCCGGGCGGCTCCGGATCGCGTTCACCACGGAGGCGGCGACCGGGGTCCCGGTGCACGCCGACTGCGTGGCCGCCGTGCGCAGCGCGGCCGCCCTGTGCGAGAGCCTGGGCCACGAGCTGGTCGAGGCAGCCCCCGAGGTGAACGGCGACCTGCTGACCCAGTCGTTCATCACGCTCTGGTCGTCCGGGTGCGCGTGGGTCATCGAGTCGATGGCCGCTGCGACGGGCCGCACCCCGACCCCTGACGAGTTCGAGCCGCTCACCTGGGCGCTCTACGGAGCCGGCCGCCAGCACACCGCCCCCGCGTACCTCGCCGCCCTCCAGACGGTGCAGCTCATTGCGCGACAGATCGCCACCTTCTTCACCCGCTACGACGTGTGGCTCACGCCGACGCTCGGTGAGCCGCCGGTGCCGCTCGGGACCTTCGACTCGCCGGAAGACAACCCGCTCGCCGGGCTCTTTCGCGCGGCGGCATTCGTGCCCTTCACCCCGATCGCCAACGCGACTGGACAGCCCGCGATGTCGGTCCCGCTCTTCTGGAACGACGCGGGCCTGCCGATCGGCACGCACTTCATCGGCCGCTTCGGCGACGAGGCGACCCTCTTTCGCCTCGCGGCCCAGCTCGAGGCGGCACGCCCGTGGAGCGGCCGGCGCCCGCCCGCGGTCGCATCCTTGACAACCGCGCGACCGGAGCCTACAAAGACAACGGCCTACCCGAGGGGCGGCAAACCAGGGAGCTGAAATCATGAACACACTGGGGTATCCGGTCATCGATGCGGACGGTCACGTCGAAGAAGCCGGGGTGGACTGGGTCACGCGCGTCGGCGCGGAATGGGGTGACTGGGCGCCGCGCTACATCTCCGACGGGCGCTTCGAGTCCGGCCAGCGCCGCTTCACGGTCGAGGGCAAGATCTTCCCGCGCTGGGAGGACAAGTGGGGGCGCGAGAGCCGGCCCATCACGGTCCACAAGCCCGCCCATCAATGGACCGGCCGACCCGGGATGATGGATCCGAAGGAGCGCCTCAAGGACATGGACCTCGAGGGCATCGACATCGCGGTACTCTTCGGCGGCTCCCTGTCTGCCGCCGCGATCGGGCTCGTGGAGAATCCCGCGCTGGCGCTCGCCACCTGCCGCGCGTACAACGACTGGCTCGCCGAGTACTGCGGCGCGGCGCCGGAGCGGCTCAAGGGCGTGGCGGTGGTACCGTTCCAGGATCCCGAGGCGGGCGCCCGGGAGCTCCGACGCGCCGTTCGCGAGCTCGGCCTGATCGCGGTGCGGGTCCCGACCTGGCCCGACGGACGGGACCCCGGCGGCGTCCGCTTCGATCCGATCTACGCCGCGGCGCAGGAGCTGGGCGTGCCGGCGTGCGTGCACCTCCTGAGCGCCCGCACCGTCGGCGCCGATCGCTTCGACAACTTTTTCCTCAAGCACGTCTTCTACGGCGCCGACGTGTTCATGGCCTTCGCGGGGATCATCGGCGGCGGCGTCCTCGACCGGTTCCCCGAGCTGCGGCTCGGCCTCTTCGAGGCCGGCTGCGGCTGGGTCCCGTACCTGATGGAGCGGATGCACGAGCACTGGGAGCTGTTCCCCGATCAGCTCCCTCACCTCAAGCGCGATCCGGCCGAGCACATGGCCTCGGAGCGCTGCTTCTACACGATCGAGCCCGAGGAGACGACGGTGCCCTTCGTCGCGGGGCGCATCGGCGAGGGGCGGCTCATGTACGCCTCGGACTACGCGCACTTCGACTGCATGTGCCCGGAGTCGGTCTCGACCGTCGCCGGACGCGCCGACCTGTCGGCCGGACTGAAGCGAAAGCTGCTCGGAGAGAACGCGGCGAAGCTCTTCAACCTAAAAGCGTAACGACGCGAGGGCTCGCAAGGGGGGCGTGCGCCGCTGGCCATTCCGACCTCATGACTGCTCAGCCGTCGCCGCCCGGCGAAGCGTGGGCGGTTGCGCGGAGGTCGCGGATGGTAGCGCCGGCGCTGCGGTGCCCAGCTCTAGGGGGGGGGCATCGCGCGTACACCCTGAGCAGCACGCCTGCCGACCGCCACCCGCCCTGCTGCTGCACGTAGAGCAGGGGCGCGTTCCGAGACAGCAGGGGTGCTGGCGAAAGTGTGCCGGAGCTGCTCCGGGGATCGGTAGCGAACGCGGGCCGACGCCAGTACCCGCCGCCACGCCTGATTGAGGCGCCGCGACGTCCACGGATCTAAGCAGAGACACGACGGAGAGGCCGACATGGGAGAACGACAACCCGGGCCGATGTGTAGTTCGGAACTCGGAGCAGATTGGATCGATCAAGGTACGATGTGCCGGTCACGATCCAGCCCACCGGGTCCTAGTGGGCTGCGTCGCGGTCACATGAGCACTCAGGACAAAATCGGAGAGGCGATCCGCCGGTCGTTTCCGATGCTTCCCGCCGAAGCGCGGCAGCAAGTGCAAGCGATGCTCACTCCCGAGTCGCTGGCGATCGTAGCTGGTACGCTAATCGTGTGGGCTGGATCACACTTCTTCGGCGTCG
>QHRS01000332.1 GCA_003221435.1 Candidatus Rokuibacteriota bacterium | reverse complement strand
CCGTCATGGAACTCGTGGGCAGGATGCTCGATGGCTCGATCCCGTACGACCTCAAGGGGGTGCTTCAACCGTCCGCAGGTCCCCTCGTCGGCCAGGACGAGAAGATCGAGCGCCTGCAGGAAGTTCCGATCTTCGAAGGCTGCTCGCGTCGGCAGCTGCGGGCGCTCGCTCGTATCACCGGCGTGTTCGACGCGCCTGCGGAGAGCGTGCTCATGCGGGCCGGCGAACCAGGACGCGAGTTCTTCTTCATCCTCGACGGCTCGGCCCGCGTGGAGGTGTCACCGCGGAAGCGCGCACGCCTCGGCCCCGGAGAGTTCTTCGGCGAAATGAGCCTGCTGGACGGCCAGCCGCGCTCGGCGACCGTGGTGGCGGAAACTCCACTCCGGCTGCTGGTGATCAACGGCCGACACT
Organism: Candidatus Rokuibacteriota bacterium; assembly: GCA_003221435.1. Taxonomy (GTDB): domain Bacteria; phylum Methylomirabilota; class Methylomirabilia; order Rokubacteriales; family CSP1-6; genus AR9. Next base: position 4,310 of record QHRS01000332.1, on the reverse strand, counting down.
TCTGGCCCCTGCTCAAGGAAGTGCCCGAGCTGGCCCAGAGTATCATGGCGACGCTCTCCCGGCGCCTGCGACAGGCGGAGAAATCTCTGAACGCCTGAACAGGTCGGAGGCCGTCATGCCGCAGCACCCCGTCGAGATCATCCTCATGCGACAGCTCGCGAGTTACCTCGCGACGCCGATCTTCCTGGTCGACCCCGCGGGCAACATGCTGCTCATCCATGACGCACAGTACACCGCGGCGGAGTATCCTCCGCGCGTGGGCTGGGGGCACAGCACGATCGACCACACGCTCAGATTTGCCGCCGAGGCGGGCGCCAGGCGAGTCGTCACGTTCCACCATGATCCGGCGCATAGCGACGCGACGCTCGATCGTCTCGTCGAGGAGGCGCATCGGTCGGGCGATCTCCCGTTCGAGCTGATCCCGCGCAAGGAGGGCGCAGGCTTCGAGTTGTAAGGCGTGACCCGCCAGCGCCGTCAGGCCGGAAGCAGGCCGGCCGTGACGAGGGCGCGCCGGATCGCCGCCCGCTCGTCGGCGCCCACCGGCGTCAGCGGCGCGCTTCCTTCATTCGGTTGTGCATGTCGACGAACGGCGGGGCGTAGAACACGCGGACCAGCGGCGCCAGCCGATCGTTGCCCCCCCGCGCGCGCTCGAGATCCCCCTTCTGACACGCCTCGAACATTTCGGCCTGAAGGTCCGCCACGACGCTGCCCATTCCCGAGATCGCGCCGTCGGCCCCGAGCAGGAACGTCGCCATCAGTGACATCGTAAACGACGAGAGGACTGCGACCGGCCGCTCCGTCGCCCGGATCGCGCGGAGGTTCTGCTCGAAGGCGACGATGTCGTTCGACCAGTCCTTCACGCCCACGACGGTCGGAATCTCCGCGAGCTTCGCCAGGGTCTCGGGCGTGTAGCCGATGCCGGAGGCCGGGGGATATTCGAAGACGATGATGGGGATATCGACCGCGCCGGCGATGTCCGAGTAGTGGCGGATCGCCATGTCCGGCTTGAGCTGCGCGCCCCACATGAAGAGCGTCGGCGGAAAGACGAGAATGCCCGCGGCGCCGCCCGCCTTCGCGTCGCGGGCCAGCGCGACCGCGTCCTGCGTCCCATCCGCATACACGCCGCTGATGATCGGGCACGCCCCGCCGACCTCGTCGAGCGCGATGGCGAGCGCCTGCCGGCGCTCCTCGCGACTGAGTGACGCCACCTCGGCGGCATGGCCGTTCACGACCACGCCCGTCACGCCGGGCGCGTCGACGAGCCAGCGCAGATGCGCGCGGTACGCGGGGTCATCGATGGACAGGTCAGCCTGGAGCGGCAGCAGATTCGCGGGCAGAACGCCGGAAAACGTCAGTGGCGCGCTCATCGCGGGCATCGTATCAGCATTGACGAAAGGATCTCAAGGGGCCGTATTGGCACACGCAATGCCAGTCTGGTCGCCAACCAGCGCCGCGCTGACTGAACCCCCGATTCCAGCGTAACAAACGCACCACGCCCAATCGGCCCTTCAAGCTATCAATTCGCACTGAGAATCAACCTTTTGGTGGTGTCGTCCTGCGTCGGCGGCGGCTGTCAGGCGGCTGGCATGGTCATTGTACTTGCAACCCTTCATGTCAATCCTGGAAACGCCGATGGCGCTGTGTTCCTGCGGCGGCAGGTTCCGTTTCGACTCGCAGTACCTGATGGATGCGCGACGCTTTGGGGTGGCGCTGCACACGCCGATTCTCTGGCGATGCAGCATGTGCGGGCGTTCGCTGACCCGGGCAGGGCGGCCGTCGCCGGACTACGGGTTCGCGCCGGAGGCGCCCCGCCCCGAGACAGATTCGTGCGGTGAAGCGCTGCTCGAGCGGCTGGCCGATGAAGGCCCGGGGCCGACTCGGCGTCAGCGATGTGCGCCTGGGCTCGGCTCCCGCCGCAAGACGCGGGCCCCCGCGGGTGGCCCGGAGGCGATTCGGTTTTCGCCTGCCAGGAGTCGCTAGGTCCCGGAATGCGGTTCCTCGTACTCGAGCGTGAAGAGAAGATCGGCTCCGTGCTGCGCGACACCATCGTTCAGCGCGGCCACGAGCCGCTGGTCGTGTCGAGCGCCGAAGAGGCGATCGCGGTCCTAGAGGTCGAGCCTCCGGACGCCATGCTGCTGGACATTTCGCTTCCGGGCATGAGCGGGCTTGATTTTCTTCAGCGGAGCACCGTTCGCGACTCTGGCGTCCCGACGGTCGTCGTCTCTGGCCTGATTACCGAAAGTCAGGCGCGGGAGTGTCTCCGGCTCGGCGCGGTCGATGCCGTCACCGAGCCCGAGTGCGTCGAGCTACTGAACGACGTGTTCGCGTACCTGGAGCACCGCGCCGCCCACAAGACGCCCGATCAGGCCGACCCACAGGTCAATCGCCGGCGATCGTCTCGACCGGGCATCGCAATTCCGATTCGGGTCATCGAGAGCGGTCGAGCCGAGTGGCAGGGGCTCTCCGTCGATCTCAGCACGTTCGGTACGAAGATCCCATCACGTGGACCGATCACGCCCGGCGCGCAGTTCGTCCGGACGGATCCAGACGGGCACGCCTACCGCTTCGTCAACCTGACAGCCACCGAGTATCGACGCCTCAGCGAGGTCGTTCAACTGCTGAAGACCGACTAGGCCGCCGGAGAGCGCGTTCCCCATTCATTCCGCGCGGCAGACCCGGAGAGACTCACCCCTTCCTGCCTTGGCCCTTTCCGGCGCATTATCGAGCAACCCTCCCGTACACGGAGTCCCGTGCTTCGTCGGGTCGAAGGGCTCGTCCCTGCTGCCCTTCACTGGGATGCTCGCAGGCGGACACGAGAGCGCGATGAGAGGCGCTCAGGAGCTCGCCCACTGCGCCGCGAGCAGGCCAGGCGGCCGATGGCGGTGGCGCCCTGATCCGAACTCTGATAGCGTGATCGGCCAGAGCGGATACATCACGGAGCGCCGCGACGGGCTCAGCAAGGAGAGAACATGAAGCTTCAGGGCAAGCGCATCGCAGTACTCGCCGAGAACATGTACCAGGAGATGGAGCTGTGGGTGCCGTACTTCCGCTTCAAGGAGGAAGGCGCCGAGGTGAAGATCGTCGGCGCGGGTGGCGCCAAGTCCTACACGTCCAAGCACGGCTACCCGGTCGCCGTGGACGCGCAGGCCGAGTCCGTCAGCGCGGTCGAGTTCGACGCCGTGGTGGTGCCGGGCGGCTACGCGCCCGACCTGATGCGGCGCCACGAGGCGATGGTGCGGCTCGTGCGCGAGGCCGCGCAGCAGGGGAAGGTGGTCGCGGCGATCTGCCATGCCGGCTGGATGCTCGTCTCGGCAGGCGTCCTCCCGGGCAAGCGGGCGACCTCATTCTTTTCGATCAAGGACGACCTTGTCGCCGCGGGGGCGCGGTGGGTGGATGAGGAAGTCGTGGTGGATGGCAACCTGATCACGTCGCGCCGGCCCGACGACCTGCCGGCTTTCTGCCGCGAGATCATCAAGGCGCTCACGAAGGCCTGACCTGTCAGAGCTTGATGGTCCGCCGTGCCACCGCCCGCTCCCACTTGGTGCGGTGGTCGTCGTCGAACACCAGGGCTTCGTCGGACGGGACCGTGATCCAGTGTCCGGCGTCGATCTCGGCGTCGAGCTGGCCGGGGCCCCAGCCCGCGTAGCCGAGGGCGAAGAGGGTGAGGCGCGGACCCTTGCCGGCGGCCATCGCGCGCAGAACCTCGGGATGCGCGCTCAGCGCCATCGTGTTGCTGACGACCAGCGTGCCCTCGCCGACGTAGTCGGCCGTGTGCAGCACGAGGCCACGCGCCCGTTCCACCGGACCGCCGTAATGCACCCGGATGCTGCCGCTGACCCCGGTGGCGTCGATCCCGAGCGGCTCGAGCACGCGCGCCATCGGGACGTCCCCGAGCGGCCGGTTCACCACCAGGCCCATCGCCCCGCTCGCGTCATACCGGACGAGGTAGACCACGGTCTGCACGAATCGCGGATCGGTCAGCTGCGGCGTCGCGACCAGGAGCTGACCGGCCAGGCTGTCGGCCACGAGCCGGGTCTGGATGCCCGCCGCCGCTGCACCGCGGGTGTTATCGCCGGCCAGGTTTAGCACGAGGACCGCGGCGACGGCCGCCAGGTTCACGAGGCGCACCATGTTACCCACTATCGCCCGCCGTCTTCGACCTGGTCCGTCGCCGACGCCGCCATAGGAAGCTTCCGGCCAGGTCCCTCACGCGGCGGCATCGGCGCCTCTCACTCGGCGAGGGGGAACGTCCCACGGTACACGAACTTCTGCGCGCGCTTTCCGCTGTCCACCTCGGTCGTATAGAGGTT
>QHRS01000331.1 GCA_003221435.1 Candidatus Rokuibacteriota bacterium | reverse complement strand
CGACAACGACTCGGTGTCCGTGTTCCGGGTAGCCGAAGACGCGAACACGAAGGTGGCGGAAATCCCGGTCGGGAAAGAGCCGTGGTGCGTTGCCATCACGTCCGGCAAGCAGCAAGGCCACGATGGCCGGAAAAAGAGACACGATGACGATGACGATGACGATGATGACGAAGACGTTAAGGTCTACGTCACAAACATGGTAAGCGGCACGGTGTCGGTCATCGACGCCGAGAAGAAAAGAGTGGTCGAAACCATCAGGGTCGGGACGGAGCCGTTTGGCTGTGCGCTGACTCCGGGCGGACGCAGGCTCTACGTTGCCAACCAGTCCTCGGGCACCGTTTCGGTCATCGACACCAGGCGGGACAGCGTGCACCGCCGATGGCAAGAAGGTCTACGTGACCCAGCTCCTCTCCGAGCGGCCCGGGCCCGGGGACAATCGTCCGCTGACCCAGAGCGAGGGGGCCGACAACGGCCGGGTCGGACGTGTCACTGTAATCGACGCGCGGACCAATGACGTGGTCGCGACCGTAATCCTGAATCCGCTCGCGAATGTCGGGGATGCATTCAGGTCGGCCGGGAACACCCTGGCGCGAGAGCCACTCACCGGCGTGTTCGACAACGTGGTCGGGGCGTTCCCCAACCTGCTGGAGGCCATCACCATTAGCGGCAACATCGCGTACGTCCCCGGTACCTGCTCGTCGCCGAACGGTCCATTCCGCTTCAACGTGAACGTGCAGAGCTGCCTCTCCGCGATCGATACCGTGCAGGACGTCGAGGCCTTCGGGCCCGGGACGACGCTCAACATGAACGTAGGTGTCAATTTCGAGCCGGTCGGCACAAAGCTCTTCAACACCAACCCCTTCGCCCTCGCCTTCAAGCGGACGGCGCCCGAGGGATTCGTGGCCGTCGCCGCGACAGACCGGCTCCTCCGCGTCACGCTCGACGCCGCCGGGCGGCCGACCATCAACCCGCCCGCCAACGCGGCCGACCCGAGCAAGATCATCCGGATCCAGCTCAAAGACCCGACCGAAATCCTGCAGGACGATCCGGAAGACGTGATCGGGGGCAAGAACCCGCGCGGCATCGTCCTCAACTCCAAGGACACCCGCACCTACGTGATGGACTTCGTCTCCCGCGACGTCGCCGTGGTCGACATTTCAGGCGACGATCCGACCCAGTACAAGACGATCGCCCGCATCCAGTCGGCGGCGCTCCCGTCAGCCGGCAGCGTGGACGCGATTGTCCAGCGGGGGAAGCAGCTCTTCAACAGCGCCATCGGTCCGGAAGGCGCGGCGGCCAACTCGACGCGCCCGGCCGGGCGGATGTCGGACTTCGGCTGGGGGACCTGCTATAGCTGTCATGTGAACGGCTTGACCGACAGCGTCACCTGGATGTTCGCGGACGGGCCGCGCCAAGCGATCTCGATGGAGAAGACCTTCACGTTCGGAGACGCAGTCATCGAGAACGGCGCGCCCGTGCTCCCGGATTCGCATCAGCGGGCTCTCAATTGGTCGGCCGTCCGCGACGAGGTGCAGGACTTCACCCGGAACATCCGGGCGGTGTCCGGCGGAGGAGGCCTAATCCGCGCAGCCCTCGGCAACCCCGTTCTCGAGGGCGCGGCGGGACTTGCTCAACTTCCCGATCTCCGTCCGACGGCCAACACCGGCCTGAACGGCGACCTGGACGCCATCGCGACGTATCTGGCCCTGGGGGTGCGCGCCCCGATCTCACCCCTGAGCAGCAACAGCCGGAGCGTTAAGAAGGGCCGCAACCGCTTCGAGAACGCGGGCTGCCAGAACTGCCACGGCGGTAAAAATTGGACGGCAAGCATCCTCGATTACACCCCACCCCCGGGCGCCGCCGAGATCGTGGACGCTCAGCTCATCAGGTTCCTGTGCCGGGTGGGCACCTTCGACCCGAATCTCTTCGCGGACGGTGTGAGTAACGAGATTCGGGCGAACAATGCGGCCAACGTCCAGGCCCGGGGGATTCTCGGCTTCAGCGTGCCCTCGCTGATCTCGGTGTTCGCCAGCGCGCCCTATCTGCACAGTGGCGCGGCCCCGACGCTTGACGCCGTCCTTGAGAACGTGACACATCGAAGTGCCGGTAGTGGCGGCGTGGTCCTCAAGTCGATCGATCGCGACACCAAGCCTTTCCCGCAGGTGAGTCCGCCTGCGACCGTCTGTGGCCCCACGCCGTGACCTCTTTGCGCGCGCCGCTAGCGGAGGGTGCCGGCGGTGCTCGAGCTATATCTGCGGCGCCGGGCGCTTGATGCTCCTGCGCCGGAATCGGACGTCGCCGACAAGAGTGGCTCCCCTTCGTTGACACGTATCGAACTCTTTACTTGGCACCCTCCTTAGAAATCAGGATCCCTTTCGAAAACTCGCACAGGTAGCCTCGTTAGTAGTCCACTACGTTTGGCAAAAATGAGCCCGTGTTTGAATCACGACCACGTTTTCGGGAGAGGGAGCCTGAAGGAGAAGACGAGGACGATGAAGGCGGTGGTTGATGCCGACACGCCTTCGTCGGCCCATTTCGCACGGGGAAATCGCTAGCCGAGTTTCTTGACCGGGTTTCTAAGCACGCCGATCCCCGCGATCTCGACCTCGACGAGGTCGCCGTCCCTGAGAGCGTGCTCGTCCGGGACCAGGATGCCGGTGCCGGTCGAGAGCACGGTCCCTGCGGGGATCGGGTTGTCCCGGCAGAGCCAGTCGACCAGCTCCGAGCACCGCCGCTTCATCTCGCCCGTGTTGACCTTGCCTTCGTAGAGCTGGCTGCCGCCCCGCCTGATCCGGCACAACAGCTCGAGCGAGTGTGGATCGGTCAGCTCCCCGGAGGTGACCAGGACGGGTCCGAACGCGAAGCAGCCGCTGAAGATCTTGGATTGGGGCAGGTAGAGCGGGTTCGCGCGCTCGATGTCCCAGGCGGAGAGATCGTTGCCGCACGTGTAGCCGACGATCGCGCCGCCCACGCCGACGACGAGCGCCAGCTCGGCCTCGACCGCCGTCAGCGACGAATCGCGGCGGATGCCGATGGGGGCATTCGGGCCGACGGCGCGCGACGCCGTCGCCTTGAAGAACAGCTCCGGGCGCTCGGACTCGTAGACGTCGTCGTAGATGCCCTTCGCGCGGCCCTGGTGCGCGGTGTAGTAATCCGCGCTGCGGCGGTATGTGATGCCGGCCCCCCAGACTTCGGGCGGGTCGAGCGGCGCGAGCAGGTGAGGACGGCGTGGCGCGGGCGCCGTGTCGAGCTCGGCAAGGCTCAGGCGGGGCCGCTTGCCCTTGGCGAGGCGGCGCGCCAGCCGCTCGACACCGGCGCCCGTCTTGCCCTGGACGATCAGGTCGAGGACCGAGCCGACCTTCGCAGCCCGGGCGGTGATGTCGATCACGCGGCCGTCCTCGACGACGCCGACTCGCCCTCCGACCTGCGGCACGAAAAACTGACAGAGTTTCATGGCGCGGTTGTCTCCTTCATTATCGAGTGGTGTGTTCGCCGTTGACCGCTCCAAAGATCAGTCGGCTGCGCCGACGTGTCAAGGGGGTCGGGATGGGCTATAGTCGATGGCCGGACCCCGGGACGCCAGGGATCGGAGGGGATATGAAAGTCGCGGAGCTCTTCCACACCGGACTCACCGTGAGCGATTTGGATCGCTCGATCGCGTTCTATCGCGACCTGCTGGGGCTCGAGCTGGTGTCCCAGTGGGACAGTGGGGAGCCCTACCTCCGGACGGTCGTGGGCTACCCTGACGCCGAGCTGCGGATTGCGCTGCTGCGGCTGCCGCGCGGGAGCGTCGGCGCGTCGGGGCATCACATCGAGCTGCTCGAGTACCGCGCGCCGCGCGGTGTCCGCGGCGACGCGCGCACCTTCAACCCCGGCAACGCGCACATCGCCTTCATGGTCGAGGACCTCGACGCCGCCTACGCGGACCTCAAGGCGAAGGGCGTGCGCTTCAAGTCAGCGCCCGTGGGGATCACCCATGGACGGAACCGCGGGGCGAAGGCGGTCTACTTTCTGGATCCCGACGACATCACGCTCGAGCTGATCCAGCCTGCTCCCAGGCCCGTCACGGAAGCCCACGCCGGGCAACGGGCCGGCTAGACCAATCGGAGGGGGGCCTCGACGGACCCTCCGAACCTCCCCCAAGAACCGATGGCGCCGGCAAAGCCGGCGCTCGAAGTCGGTTTCTCCAACAGGCTCCTGGTACCGTCCAACTCACTGCGGGGCGCCGGAAGCTCCCACGTCAAAACTCACCGCGGAACGTCTCGATGTGTACCTTGCTTTTCAGGCGGTTAGGTCCGTCAGCCCTGCCTGACGGTCCCGTCTTCGCGGCAAACAAGGCTG
>QHRS01000330.1:1371-3600 GCA_003221435.1 Candidatus Rokuibacteriota bacterium | reverse complement strand
CTGTGTATTCATTGTATATCCCGAGGAGATCCTAAATGCAGACGAGGATTCAGAAGTGGGGTAACAGCCTTGGGTTGCGGATTCCGCGGTCCTTCGCCGCCGAGGCCCAGGTAGAGGAGGGGGCCACCGTAGATCTGTCGGTGAAAAACGGTCGGCTCTTGGTCCGCCCGCTTCGGGTTCGCAAGTATGCTCTGAAGGTACTCCTCCGGAAAGTAAGTCGGCGGAACCTGCACGGCGAGGTCGCGACGGGTAGGGTAGTCGGCCGCGAGGCTTGGTAGTGGCGGGCTATGTGCCCGCACGTGGGGACCTGATCTGGCTTCAGTTCAACCCTCAGGCGGGCCACGAGCAGGCAGGCCTTCGTCCCGCCGTGGTCATCTCTCCGAGTTCATACAACCGCCGCGTGGGCTTGGCCCTCTGCTGCCCCGTCACATCTCAAGTCAAGGGATACCCTTTCGAAGTGCTGCTCCCGCGTGGGCTTGGCGTCGAGGGCGCGATACTCTCAGATCAGATCAAGAGTCTTGACTGGCGGATGCGAAAGGCGAGGCGCATTGGCAATCTGCCCGCTGAGGTGTTGCAGGAGACAGTCGGCAAGATCCTCGCCCTCGTCGACCCACGGGCCAGCTAACATCCCGATGAACCTGACCGCGACTTCGCTTCGCTCAGTCGCCGCAGGTTATCGCGACCGTTCGGCTCGACTGAGAGCGAATGACATCCAAGCGTCGGACTTCCCGATGAACCCGCCGGCGGCTTCGCGTTGCTCAGCCGCCGCGGGTTATCGGCGGCGTTGGGCCGCGACGAGAAGTGGATGGCGGCAGACAACGACCTGACTGCGCTCCGACAGGCGCGAGCCGCGTACTTTCGGGAACACGGCCTCGGAGTGGACGGGGGCTACGCCCAGACCTGGGTGAAGATCAAGCTCGGGCCGCTGCCGGTGTGGTTCCGCAACACGAGGGGCCGGCGAGCAGCGCTACTGCAACACGATCTCCATCACATCGCGACCGGCTACGAGACCACTCTGGTTGGCGAGGCGGAAATCGGTGCTTGGGAGCTCGCGAGTGGTTGCCGTCACTACTACGCTGCATGGTTGCTGAACGTGGGAGCCGTCGGTATCGGTCTGCTGATCGCGCCGCGCCGGGTTTGGCGCGCCTTCCTGCGGGGCCGCCGGTGCAACAACCTGTACCATCTCGGTGTCGATACGCGCTGGCCGGACGACACGGTAGGCAGCTTGCGGCGGCGGCTCGGCCTCTACGGCCCCGGCGAGGAGAGTCACGGACGATGAACGCCGCGCACAAGGTCCTCCTTCCGTCGTGCCCGCGCGAAACTCTTCCAGAATGGCGGCAGTCAGGCGGTCCGACTGCCAAGGGAGTGCCGGTTCACAGATCAGGGCGAGGTCTTGGTGCGCCGTGAAGTAAATTAAGTCCTTTTCACCGGCCCGTCGGTCAGATGACGCCGCGCGCGCGAAGGGCCGCCAGCTCCTCCTGGCTGAGGCCGAGCCGGCCGCAGTAGATCTCCTCGTTGTGCTGGCCGACCTCCGGCGGGCCGGCGAAATCGATCGCGCCCGGCGTGAGGCTCAGCTTCGGCACGATCCCGACCATGGAGAGCAGCCCGCCGAGCGGGCTCTGCACCGTCACGATGTTCTCCCGGGCCTTGACGTGCGGGTCCTCGAACAGGTCCCGCACGCTGCACACGAGAGAGTTCGGGACCTCGGCCGCGTCGAGCCGCCGCCTCACTTCCCGCGCCGTGGAGCCGCCGACCCAGGCCGCGACGAGCGCGTCCAGTTCGTCGCGGAGCCTCAGGCGCTCGGGCATCGTGTGGTAGCGCGGGAGCAGGTCGGGACGCTCCATCGCCCGCAGGAGGCGCTCGAACATCCGGTCGTTCGTGCACGCGATCGCGATCCACGACCCGTCCCGCGTCGCGTAGTGATTGTGGGGAACGACGTACTCGGTGCCCGAGCCGATTCGCTCGCGCACGTGGCCGGTCGCGGCGTACACCGGAATCATCTCGTCGAGCATGCGGAGGATCGGCTCGTAGAGGCCGACGTCGACCACCTGGCCCTGGCCCGTCCGGTGCCGGTGCTCGAGGGCGACGAGCGCGCCGAAGGCGCCCATCAGACCCGCCAGGTAGTCCGGAATGGTCGGCGTCCCGGGAGTGACGGGCGGCCGGTCAGGGAATCCGCCGAGGTACGTGATGCCGCTCATCGCCGCCGCAATCCGACCGAACCCCGGGCGG
>QHRS01000330.1:0-1319 GCA_003221435.1 Candidatus Rokuibacteriota bacterium | reverse complement strand
CCGAGGTTCCAGCGCTCGAGCGTGCCCGGCCGGAAGTTCTCGGTGACGACGTCCGCGCCGGCCGCCAGCCGCTTGATCAGCGCCTGTCCCTCGGGCGCGCGTAGGTTGCACGTCACCGACTTCTTGTTGCGCGACTCCGCGAGCCACCAGTAGGACAGCCCCGGTGCCGCCGTCCGGCCGAGCCGCCGGAGGTCGTCACCGACGCCCGGCTGCTCGACCTTGATGACCTCGGCGCCGAACTCGCCGAGCAGCGTGCTGCAGAAGGGTGCGGCCACGAAGGTCGCGAGGTCGAGCACGGTGAGGCCGGACAGCGCGCGGGCCATGCCTTGGTCCTCTCGGCGACGGGAGTCGGCGCGTCTCGCGAGGCGCCGTCCCCATCCTACCGGCGCGCGACGGCGAACGGAAGGCGGCTCGGCCGCGCCCTACGACTCGGGGCAGGATGCGACCGGGGCGGCCGCAGTGGCGACGGTTCTTCCCGGCCGGGCCCGCTCGGCCGCCGCGCGTCGCTTTCGCACCGCGTAGTAGAACGGCTCCTGACGCCCCTTCTTGGCGAGCCAGAGGAAGTGCAGGATCGCGAGGATCCCGATCACGTAGACCAGGCGGTGGAGCCGCTGCCAGTTCCGGCCGCCCAGGCGCTTCACCATCCGCGTGGTCGATGTCGCCGCCAGCGGCATCAGCAGCACGAGCGCCGTGAACCCGACCGTGATGTACGGGCGCTTGCGGATGTCGGCCAGCAGCGCGGGCCACGCGAAGAAGTGGTCCACCGCGATCCACACCGTGAAGTGCAGCACCGCGTAGAAGAACGCGAACAGCCCGAGCAGCCGACGGAAGCTCATCTGCCAGGAGATCCCGAGCATGAGCCGCAGCGGCGTCATGGCGAGGCTGGCGAGCAGGACCCGGAGCGTCGTGTCTCCGAGCACGTTGGTGACGTACGAGATCGGGTTGGCGCCGAGGTCATCGGTCCAGAACTGGTAGACCAGCATGCCGAGGGGGGACAGACAGATCCCCCACACGAGCACCTTCAGCGCCCGCCGGGTTTTCCGGGTCACGGCCTCAGAAGTCTTTCTTCAGGTCCATCCCGGAGTAGAGCGAGGCGACCTGGTCGGCGTAGCCGTTGAACATGAGCGTCGGGCGCCGGCGGAACTCGCCGATGCGGCGCTCGGTCGCCTGGCTCCAGCGCGGATGATCGACCGCGGGGTTCACGTTGGAGTAGAAGCCGTACTCCTGCGACGCCGCCTTCTCCCACGTGGTCCTCGGGCGCTCGGTCACGAAGCGGATCCGCACGATCGACTTGGCGCTCTTGAAGCCGTACTTCCACG
>QHRS01000041.1:8613-18075 GCA_003221435.1 Candidatus Rokuibacteriota bacterium | reverse complement strand
CGTGGTGATCGAGGCCGGGGCTGTGTTGCGGCCCCAGGAGCTCGGACTGATCGCGTCTCTCGGCTGCCCGCAAATCCTCGTGCGGCGCCGGCCGCACGTGGCGATCCTCTCCACGGGCGACGAGGTGGCGGAACCCGGACACCCGCGCGGGCCGGGCCAGATCTACGACTCCAATCGCTTCATGCTCCACGCCGCCGTCCAGCAGTGCGGCGCCGAGGTCAGCGACCTCGGCATCGCGCCGGACGACCGCACCGAGCTGACCGCGCGGCTTCTCGACGCCAGCCGCACCACTGATGTCGTGATCACGTCGGGCGGTGTCTCGGTCGGCGATTACGACCTCGTCAAGGATGTCCTCGGACAGATCGGCGCGATCGACTTCTGGCAGGTGGCGATGCAGCCGGGCCGCCCGCTCGCGGTCGGCCGGATCTCCCCGCGCGTCGATGCTGACGTTCGCGCTCTTCGTGCGGCCGGTCCTCTTCAAGCTCTCGGGCCGCCGCGAGCTGTTCCCACGCGGCTTTCACGCGCGGGCGACCGAGGCGATGCCGAAGAAGCGCGGCCGCCGCGAGTTCAAGCGCGCCGTCGTGACGTACCGCGACGGCGCCTGGGAGGCGCGCACCACCGGGCCGCAGGGCTCGGGCATCGTCAGCTCGATGGTGGCCGGCAACTGCCTCATCGTCATCGAGGAAGACCGCGGCGACGTCCAGGCGGGCGAGACCGTGTGGGTCGAGCCGTTTCCGGAGTGCTGATCGCGTGGCTCAACGGATCACGACCGATCTGATCGACGACGTCAAGGAGATGGTGCGCGGGCTCGCCGCCGACCACGCGCGGACGCTCGCGCACCTCCGGTACGCCGACGTCCGGCTCGAGATCGCTGAGGGCAAGGCCGCAGCCGCCGAGAACGGCTCGGTCAAGTTCGCGGGCGACGATTACGGCTTCGCGTTCGGCGTGCGCGTGCTCGCGGGCGACCGCATGGTCGCGTCGGGGTACTTCGGCCGCGCGCTCGGGGCCGCCGACGTCGCGGGCCTCGAGCGGATCCTGCGCGAGGGCATCGAGCACGCCTACCGGCGCGCGCTCGCCAGCGGCGAGATGAGGGCCGACGCGCGGGAGAAGTTCGGCGCGCTGGGCGACTCGCTCATGGACACGCGGCTCCATCCGATCGACGTGCGCCAGGACACGGTTCCGGCGGCCTATGAGATCGATCCCCGGTCGATGGATCTCGGCGAGGTTGTCCGCTACACGATCGACGTGGCGACGCAGGTGGCGGCGTCCGATCCCCGCGTCAAGTACAGCTCCGTTTCGACCGTGACGCAGCTCTCGCGCGAGCTGTTCGCCTCGTCGGAGGGCGCGCTCATCGATCAGTCGTTCGCGCTCACCCAGGGCATGTGCTATCTCGTCGCGGTCGGCGCCGCCAGCAGCCAGGAACTGTACGACGTGCTCGGCCACCAGCGGGGCTGGGAGGTGCTGGTGCGCGGCATCGACGAGCCGCTCATGCGCTTCCCGACCTTCGGCGAGTTCTCGCTCGAGATGGCGCGGGACGGCGTGGCGCTCGCCGAGGCGCCTCCCCTGCCCACGCTCGACCACGAGGTCGTCGTCGTCACCGATCCGCACTACAACACGCTCGTGTCTCACGAGATCATCGGGCACCCCGTGGAGCTGGACCGCGCGTTGAAGATGGAGACGGCGTACGCGGGACGGTCGTGGCTCCTGCGCGGGCTCGACGCGCACCAGGTCGGCAAGCGCGTCGCCTCCGATCTCGTGACCGCGTACTCCGATCCATCGCTGCCGGGCTACGGCCACTACACGTACGACCACGAGGGCACCCCGGCGCGCCGCGTCGTGCACATCGACAAGGGCATCTTCAAGAGCTTCATGAACAGCCGGCAGACCGCGGCGGTCTTCGGCGGCGAGCCCAACGGCCACTGGAAGGCGACCGACGCCTCGCTGGTGCCGCTGATCCGCATGTCGAACACGGTGTTCGACGCCGGCACCCGCAGCTCGGCGGACATCCTCAAGGAGGTCGACCACGGCTACTATCTGGTCGGCCACCGGACCCCGTCGATCGCGGAGAGCCGCGAGAACTTCCGCATCTCGGCGCGCAAGGTGTACGAGATCCGGCAGGGACAGCTCGGGCGCATGTTCCGCGACGGCGGCATCCAGGCCGACACCCGGGATTACCTCATGAACGTGGACGCGGTCGGCTCCGACTTCCGCCTCTACCCGATCCCCAACTGCGGCAAGGGGCAACCGATGCAAACCAAGAGGCTCGGCAACGGCGGCCCCACGATGCGGTCCCGCGCACGGATCACCGGCGGGTGATGCGCATGCGGCTGATGGTCGGTGTCGCGCTCGGCCTGTGTGTGCTTCTCCTCGGGGCCGCCCCCGCCGAGCCGCCCGACCATCCCGTGAACTTCATCCACGTCGACCAGCTGAAGGCGCTGCTCGATGCGGGCACGAAGGCCGACATCATCGACGTGCGGCGCGAGCAGGCGTACGTCCGGACCCACATCAAGGGCGCGCGGTCGCTACCGCTCCGGGCCGTCGCCGAGCGCGCCGCGGAGATCCCCAAGACCGGGCTCGTCGTCTTCTACTGAACCTGCCCCCATGCGCTGGCCCGTGGGGCCAGCAATATCCTGTACGAAATGGGGTGGCGCAACCACCGCGTCCTCGATGAGGGGCTGCCCGGCTGGATCGCCAGAGGCTACCCGATCGACGGCACGCACACCGGCGCCGAGCCCGAACACTAGCATGATCGCCACGCGCGAACTCGCGAGGGCCGCCGAGGCCGGCCTCGAGTACCTCGGCACCCAGAAGGGCATCCGCGAGTGCGAGGTCTTCGTCGCCGCGAACGGCAGCCTGCTGGCGCGACTCAACTACACGTCGCACATCCCCTGCAACGGCGTCGAGGAGCCGAAATCGACCGAGTCCTGCGGCCTGCAGGTCGTGTTCGAGTCGGGCGACGGCGCGACCATCGGCTTCGGCTCGGAGCCGAGCGACCTCACGCTCGAGGGGGTGAAGCGGGCGCTCGACAAAGCGCGGAAGGGCGCCGTCCCCGATCCCGAGTTCGTCTCGCTGCCGCGACCGTCGGGCGAGGCGCGGACGCTCTGGGACTACCACGATCGCCGCCTGCTGGAGCTGCGCGACGACGACCTCGTGGAGGCCGGCTGGAGGGTGGTCACCGGCGCCCTTCGCACGTTCACCGCCTCGTCCGCGCTGGTCGATCTCGCCTCGAGCGACGCCGCGCTCAAGCGGCTCGGCCTCATCGCCGGCGGCGACGTGACCATCCTCCAGGAGCGGATCGCCGTGGCGACGACCCACATGCCACGCGTCCAGACCGACGAGTCGACCCCTATCATGGCGTTCGTGACGGCCATGGTCGAGGCGAAGGACGCGAAGGGGTCCGGCTGGTCGACCGGCACGCGCCTCGATCACTTCACGGACGAGGCCGGCGTCGACGCCGCGACCCAGGCGATCCGGGCGACCGACGGCGTGCGCATGCCGACCGGGGACTATGCGGTGATCTTCGGCAAGCAGCCCGTGGCCGACCTGCTCAACAACATCGTGATCCCGGCCTGCAGCGCCAGATCGATCTACTCGCTCACCTCCCCGTTTACCGGCAAGCTCGGCAAGCTCGTCGCATCGCCCCTGCTCAACATCTACGATCACGGCGCGATGCCCGGCCTCATGGGCTCCAAGGGCATCACGTGCGAGGGGCTGCCGACCGGGCGCACCGATCTCATCAAGAACGGCGTCTTCGCCGGCGTCCTCTCGAACTGGTACGAATCCCAGCGCCTGCTGCGCGATCCCCAGCTCGCCGAGAAGCTCGGCGTCGACGACGCCCGCGCCGCGGCCGCAGCGCTCGCGCCGCGCAACGGCTTCCGCTTCGACGCCGGCGGCGGGCGTCAGTTCGATTCGCCGCCGGGCGTGAGCCCCTCCAACGTGATCGTCGAGGGCAACAGCCCGGTCTCGCTCGAGGAGCTGATCCGGACCGTCGCGAACGGGCTCTACATCGGCCGCATCTGGTACACGTATCCGATCAACGGGCTCCGCGCCGGCGATTTCACCTGTACCGTCGTCGGTGACTCGTACGTGATCCGGGACGGGCGACTCGCGGCCCCGCTCAAGGCCAACACGCTCCGGATCAACGACAACATCGCGAAGGTGCTGCGGGACATCCTGGGCATTACGAAGGACGTGAAGGGCACGCTCGTGTGGGCGGCCGACGAGGTCGTCTACGCCCCCGAGATCGCCTGCTCGGGCATTCACGTCGAGGAGATCGCAGGATTCATGGAGGCCCTCCCCTGATGGCACGGCCGGACACCGCGCGACTCCAGGCGACCGCCAGGGCGTGCCGGGTGCAGATCATCCGCATGCTGGCCCACGCCGGCTCCGGGCACCCGGGCGGATCGCTCTCGGTCATCGATATCCTGACGACCCTCTTCTTCAACCGCTTGCGGTTCGACCCGAAGCGCCCGGACTGGCCCGCGCGCGACCGCGTCGTGCTCTCCAAAGGGCACTGCGTGCCGGCGCTCTACTCCGTCATGGCGAGGGCGGGCTTCTTCCCCGAGTCGCAGCTCGTCACGCTCAGGAAGCTCGGCTCGCCGCTCCAGGGCCACCCGGATCGGACGGCGCTGCCGGGGATCGAGGCGGCTACCGGCTCGCTCGGCCAGGGGCTGTCGATCTCGGTCGGCATGGCCCTCGGGCTTCGGCTGGCCGACTCGTCCGCCCGCGTGTACTGCATCATCGGCGACGGCGAGTCCCAGGAGGGGCAGGTCTGGGAGGCGGCGATGGCCGGGCCGAAGCTCGGCCAGCCGGCGCACCCGCTCGACAACCTCTGCCTCATCCTCGATTACAACAAGATCCAGCTCGACGGCTTCGTGAAGAAGATCATGGACCTCGAGCCGGTCGTCGCGAAGTGGAAGGACTTTGGATGGCCCGTCCTCGAGATCGACGGCCACAACGTCGAGCAGATCGACAAGGCCCTCGATCAGGCCGAGGCGACGAAGGGCCGGCCCACGTTCATCGTCGCGCACACGGTCAAGGGTAAGGGCGTGTCGTTCATG
This sequence comes from Candidatus Rokuibacteriota bacterium, assembly GCA_003221435.1. GTDB lineage: Bacteria > Methylomirabilota > Methylomirabilia > Rokubacteriales > CSP1-6 > AR9. Next base: position 13,015 of record QHRS01000041.1, on the reverse strand, counting down.
GAGAACGACCCCGAGTGGCACGGCAGGGCGCCGAAGCCGGCGGAGGCGATCCGCGCCATCCGCGAGATCCTCGGCGTGAGTGACGCGGCGTGGGGCGACTATGTGAAAACCGATCGGGCGACCGCGGCCATCGTCGCCGAACTCGAACGCCTGGAGAAGACATAATGCCGCCAAAGGCCAGTCGCGCCGCGTTTGGCGAGGCCCTTCTGGAGCTGGCGGCGACCGACGACCGCATCGTCACGGTCGACGCCGACCTCTCGAAGTCCACGATGACGATCGGCTTCGCCAAGGCGCACCCCGATCGGGCCTTCAACGTCGGCATCGCCGAAGCGAACATGGTCGGGATCGGCGCGGGGCTCGCGCTGACCGGCAAGGTGCCGTTCGTCTGCTCGTTCGCGTGCTTCATCGTGGGCCGCTTCGAAACGATCCGCATGTCCGTCGCCTACACCGACGCCAACGTGAAGCTCGTCGGCACGCACGCGGGCATCGCGATCGGCGAGGACGGCTACAGCCAGATGGGGCTCGAGGACATCGCGTGCATCCGCGCGCTGCCGAACATTCCGATCATCCAGCCCGGCGACGAGACGGAGACGAAGCAGGCCGTCGCGTACGCGGTCGGGCATCAGGGCCCGCTCTACCTGCGCCTCACACGCCAGGCCCTGGAGCCGGTCTCACCGCCCGGCTACCGCTTCCAGCTCGGAAAATCCGTGGTGCTGCGGGCCGGCACGGACGTCACGATCCTCGCCTCGGGGGGAACCGTGTCGAACGCCCTCGACGGGGCGACGCGGCTCGCGGCCGAGGGCGTCCACGCGGAGGTGATCAATGCGGCCTGCATCAAGCCGCTCGACGAGGAGCTGATCCTTCGCTCGGCGGGCAAGACCGGCCACGTGGTGACCGTGGAGGACCATTCGGTCGCCGGCGGTCTCGGGGGGGCCGTCGCCGAGCTGCTCTCCGAGGTCCTGCCGACGCCGCTCAGGCGCCTCGGCGTTTCGACGTTCGGCGAGTCGGGCGATCCCAGGGGCCTCTACGCGAAGCATGGCCTCGACCCCGCCGGCATCGCGGACAGCGTGCTCAAGTTTCTCAACCGATGACTCGGACTGAGATCAGGCAACAGAAGGACGCGGCGGCAGTGTCGCGGCAGGGCACGGACGGGACGGAGCCCGGGTGCCCGTGCCCCGGGCACTGACTTTCATTCACTGAGTCTCTTCTTCCGGAGAATTTCTTCGACGCGCGCGCGGTGCGCCGCCTCCCACTCTTCGAGTGTCTGCGCTTCGTCCTTCGCTGCTCTCGCTTGAGCGGCCTTCAGCACCTCGTCAGGGCGGGCGGACGGCACAACGACAATCCCCTCCTCGTCGGCAACCACGATGTCGCCGGGACGCACGTCGACGCGGCCGCAGCGGATCGGACCGTTGAGCACGCCGACGGCGTCCCTGGCGCCGGGAAACGGCATCACGCCCCGCGCAAAGACCGGGAAGCGGCGCGCGCGGCTCTCCGCGACGTCGCGGATCACACCGTCCAGGACGAAGGCGACGACGCCGCGCTTCTGCGCCACCGCGCAGACGTTGCCGCCCGCGAGGGCGTAGTCGTTGTCTCCCCCCTGCGCCACGATGATCGATCCCGGCTCGGCGCGGTAGATCGCCGCGTGCAGCATCAGGTTGTCGCCCGGCGGGCAGCCGACCGGATAGGCGGGCCCCTCCCGGCCAGAGCGGCCGGATACCGATGTCCATCACGCGGTCACGGGTGAGCACGTCGCAGATCGTAGTCGGCGAGAGCTTCGCGAATGAGGCGGAGATCGACTCGCCCATGTCCGCGCCGAATCTGTCCCGAGACTACTCGGACATCCTCAAGAGGAGCCCGGTCCGGCGCGTCCGGTTGATCGCCGCGCCGAGCGCCCAGTGCGAGAAGCCGATGTAGGCCGCCGACAGCCCGAAGCCCCACGCGAGCGGCGTGGCGAACTCGGACGCGAAGCCGAAGTGCGACCGGAACATGTCCAGGAAGTATGTCAGCGGGATCGCCTGAGCGATTCCGGCGACCGGCCCCGGCAACACCGAGATCGGGTAGTAGATCCCGGCCAGGACGAGGACGAGGTTCACGGCCGCCCAGGCGGACGCCTCGGCGCGCGTGCCGAAGAGCATCACGAGCGCGCACACCAGCACGCCCACGATCCAGGCCGTCAGGAAGCAGCCGAGCAGGAAGAGCGCGAGCCGCCCGGGTCCCGTCGCCAGCGGGTTGAAGCCGAACGCCCACCACGCCAGCGCCGCCAGGAGCGTGAAGACGACGAGCCCGCGCGCCATGCCCACGAGCCACGACCCCACCGTCAGGTGGCGCACCGCGATCGGCGCGAGGAACTGGTGCTTCATCGACTTGCTCCAGACGTCGTAGAGCACGGCGTACGAGACGTCGAGCTGGCAGACCTGCACGGTCGAGAGGGCCATCGTGCCGATCAGCACGAACGACGCTTCGTCGGGCGAGAGCCGGAGGAACCGCGTCATCAGGCCGATCGAGAGCACGCCCACCATCGGCCAGAACGTCAGCTCGAACAGGAAGAAGATGTTGCGCGACGCCATCAGGAGGTTGCGGAGCGCGAACGCCCAGACGCGGATGGCTTCCTCTCTCACCGGGCCAGCTCCACGAAGACGTCCTCGAGCTGGGGCTCGCGGATCTGCACGTCCCGCACGACCGCGCCCGATTCGTGAAGCCGCTGCAGCAGCTCGCCGAGCCGTTTCTCCGCGGAGTCCACCGTCAGCTCGACCCAGCCGTCTTCGGTCACCGATCTCAGAACGCCGGGATGCGCGGCCAGCGTGGCTGCGCCGGCGGCGTCCACGCGCAGGGCGATCACGTCGCCGACGCGGATCCTCCGCTTCAGGTCGTCGGCCGTGCCGAGGGCGAGGATGCGTCCGCCCTTGATGAACGCGATCTCGTCGCACAGCTCCTCGGCCTCGCGCATGTAGTGGGTCGTCAGCACGATCGTGGTGCCGCGGTCGTGGCGGAGGGCGGCGATCTGAGCGCGCACGCGCACCGACACGGCGGGATCGAGCCCGAGCGTCGGCTCGTCCAGAAACAGCAGCTCCGGCCGGTTGACGAGCGACTTCGCAAGGGCGAGCCGCTGCTTGAGCCCGGTCGACAGCTCGTTGTACTGGACGCGGCGGTGCGTCGTCAGCTCGCAGACCGCGACCAGCTCGTCCACGCGCGACTGGAGCGCGCGGCCCGACAGGCCGTACAGGCGCCCGTAGAACGCGAGGATCTCCTCCACCCGAAGGCTCCAGAGGAACGATGCGTTCCCGCTCGCCATGTTGAGGCGCCGTCGGATGGCGCCGGGTTCCTGCCTGAGGTCGTGGCCCAGGATCGTCGCACGCCCGCGATCCGGGAGCAGCAGCGTCGCCAGGATCGAGAGCAGCGTCGTCTTGCCGGCGCCGTTCGGCCCAAGGACGCCGAAGATCGCGCCACGGGGGATCGAGAGCGACACGCCGCGCAACGCCCGCGTCTCGCGCCGCCGGAGGCAGCCGGAACGGAAGGTTTTTTCGAGGTCGTGCGCCTCGATTGCGAGCATCGGCTCGATGGTACCGTGCCTCTCCGCCACTGTCGAAGGGGAATCCCCTCCTGCGACGTCGCGGTCCCTAAGACTCACAGGGCGCACAACGTACGGAACGAGCCGTGCACGCGACACAGCACGGGCAGGCGGTCAGAAGCCGTGGATCGCGCCGCTGACAGCCATGCACTCGACATCGCTGACAAAACTCAGCATAATTCGTCATCTCAGGGCCCGGGAACGAGTGGCTCCCGGTACACCCTGGGGTCTGGCCGAGCCACGCCCTGCCCGCCTGGTCGGCCAGACGATGTGTTGCGCGGGTGCGTGATTAGGGCAGAATCAGTTGGAAGGCACCAAGGGGGGGGACTCTACGCTTCGAAAGGACCAGGGGGTGGACGAACGCCGACGTCATCAGCGTACTGGGGTCTCGTGGCCCGTCCGCCTGTGGATCGACGGGGACTCGATCATCGGGCGTGCCGTGGATGCCAGCGCCTACGGCATTGGCCTGGTCACTCCCGCGACGGCCCTTTTGAGCCTGGGGACCTCCTATCGCCTGGACGTTCTCCCCGGGAATCGCGCTGAGGTCAGCTGTGTTGGTGAGATTCGACACCTCAGCGGCCATCGCGTCGGGATCGAGACCGACCGGCTCCTCCCGCTCAGGACAGACGAACTGATCCAGTGATCCGGCCCCGCGGGCCATCTCAAGGGACGCCCTACCCCTTCGCGAGCTTCTCGATCTCCATCTTCGACATCATCTGCAGGCGGGACAGCATAGTCTTCACCTTCCGCTCGGACGTGCCCTCGGCCAGGATGATCCTGTCCGTCTTGGCCCCGTTCGCAATATAGGCCACCCAGTCGTCAAGGCTGGGCGTT
>QHRS01000041.1:0-8536 GCA_003221435.1 Candidatus Rokuibacteriota bacterium | reverse complement strand
CTCCCGGTGAAGTGTGGCGGACCGTCTCCGACGAACATCGTCCGCCTGGACGGCGCTCGAGTGAGCAAATTACGGACTCGTCGCTCAGCCGTGTCAACGCTTCGTTCGCCCGCCATGAACGCGCGTTTCGCGCATCACCGTAATTGGAAGCCGCACGGATGCTGGTGATTCTGGCCCCCGTGATCGCCACGCGTTGGAGCGCGTCGCTTTTCGGCCGCGCGGTCGCGCGGACGCGCTTCAGCTCGTCCGATTTCGGCCTTCGGGCACTACTGTGGAAATGTGGACAAAAGCGGTGGTGGTACCATGCGGCCATGGACGCTCCCGGCGAATGGCGGGGCTCGGCGGCGGCGATCGCGCCTGGGCAGAGCGCGATCTTCCGGATCCAGTGCGGCACGCGCACGCTGAACGGGTTCCTCGTCAACTACGCCGGGGAGTACCACGCCTACGTGAACCGCTGCGCCCACACCGGAACGCCGCTCGACACCTGGCCGAACGATTTCTTCTCGGAAGACGGCCGGTACCTCGTGTGCTCGACCCACGGCGCGACCTACCTGCCCGAGTCCGGACTCTGCGTGGGCGGCCCGTGTCCGGGCGCCAAGCTCGAGCGGCTCTCGCTGAGACGGGATGGCGACGCTCTGATTGTGTCATGTCCGTAGAAGCCGCCCAGGAATCCAACGCCAGCTTCTACCGTGCCTTCGAAACGCTCGACCTCGCCGCGATGGAGCGCGTGTGGGCCCACGGCGAACACGTCAAGTGCGTGCATCCGGGGTGGCCGCTCCTCTGCGGGTGGGACGCCGTGCGCGCGTCCTGGGAAGCCATCTTCAGGAGCACGGCCGAGATCCAGTTCACGCTGACGGACGTGCGGGTGTCGGCGCACGGCGACGTGGCATGGATCACCTGCACCGAGAACATTCTCTCCGAGGCGCAGGACCGGATCTCGGTCACCTCGGTGCTCGCGACCAACGTCTTCGAGCGGGACGGCGCGGAGTGGCGGATGATCCATCACCACGCCTCCACATTCTTGCCCGGCCGAGCGCCCCGCCCGATACAATGACGGCATGACCGACAAGCGCATCGCGCTGGATGAAGTCTCACGGTACGTCAGGAATGGGATGCTCGTCGGAATCGGCGGCGGGCCGCTGCTCTCGACGCTGACCGCGCTGATCCGCGAAATCATCCGCGCCGGCGCGCGCGAGCTGCGGCTCGTCGCGTCCGCCACGGGCGGGTTCGGGCTCGACCTGCCGATCGGCTCGGACGCCGTCGCCTCGGTCGAGTTCGCGCAGATCGTCTTCAACGAGTACGGCTTCGCGCCCAACTTCCGGCGGTACGCGGAGGCGGGGCGCCTCGTCTGTCTCGACCATACGTGACCCGGGCTGCTCGCCGGGCTCCAGGCTGGGGCCACGGGCGTGTCGTTCATGCCGGTCCCCGGACACGTCGGCTCGGACTACGAGCGGCTGCGGCCCGACTTCCGCGTCATCCCCGATCCATACGCCGCGGGCAAGCGCGTCATGGTCGTGCCGGCCATTCGCCCCGACGTCGCGCTCGTTCACGCCCATCTCGCCGACACCGCCGGCACGCTCCTCCTCGAGGAGCGCGAGGACGACGCGCTGCTGGCCCAGGCATCCAGGGTCGTGATCGCGTCGGCGGAGCGCATCGTTCCGACGGACCTCATCCGTCGCGCCCCGACCGGGATCACGCTCGAGGGCCTCCACGTCACCGCCGTCGTCGAAGTCCCGCGCGGGGCGCACCCGACGGCGGTGCGCGGCCTCTACGACATCGATGAGCGCCATCTGCGCGCCTACATGGCGGCCGCGCGCGACGACGCGACCTTCAAGACTTATCTGGACCGCTACGTGTTCGGACCCCGCGCCCACGACGAGTATCTCGACGCGGTGAGCCGGCCGTGACCTATACCCACGAGGAGACAATGGCCGTCGCCATCTCCCGCGAGGTGCGTGACGGCGAAACCGTCGCCGTCGGGACTCTGGCGCCGGTCCCCGCAGCGGGCGTGCTCCTCGCACACCTGAGCCACGCGCCGCGCGCGCGCGTCTTCATCTTCAACCACGAGGATTACTGGCCCTTCCGGCAGGGATCCAAGGAGTTCTACGATTACGCCCAGCGCGGCAACTTCGACCTGTTCTTCCTCTCGGGCGGCCAGATCGACCGGCACGGCAACCTGAACCTCATCACGATCGGCGACCACGACCACCCGACGCTCCGCTTCCCGGGTGGCGCAGGATCGGCGATGCTCTATTACATGGCGCGGCGGGTGATCATCTTCCGCATGGATCACGCGCCGAGGATCTTCGTCGAGCGGGTCGGTACGATCGCGAGCCCCGGCTCGAGCCCGCCTGACGTGGTCCGTCCCGGCGGGCCGTGGAAAGCGATCACGCCGCTCTGCGTGTTCCGCTTCGACGCCGCCACGCGCACGCTCGTGGTCGAGAGCGTGCACCCGGGGATCACGGCGGACGCGCTGCAGCGGCGGACCGGCTTCCCGCTCGACCTCCCGGCACCGCTGCCGGTTACGCCCCCGCCGACCGCCGCCGAGCTGTCACTGCTGCGCGGTCGCGTGCGGGAGTCGCTCGCGAAGGCCTACCCGCGCTTCGCCGAAGCCGTCCTGGCCGGTCGATAGATCATCGGAGGGGGCCTCGGCGGCCCCCTCCGAGCCTCCCCCAGAATCGCATTGCGCCGGCAAAGCCGGCGCTCGACGTCAGACACTCCCAGATCGATAGCCAGGGCGCAAGCCTCACGGCAGCCGGGTATAACGCGCCCGAAGGCTGTCGAAGCGGCGCGAGCGCCGGATCCCCCGGCGGTTCAGCGTGAACCAGAAGAGCACGGAGAGGATCCTGAGCCCGTAGATCGTGGAGTCGATGAAGCTCGCGGAGGAAGCCTCCGGGAAGTAGCGGGTCGGCACCGCGATCTCCGCGATCCGGAACCTGGCCGCCACCACCTGCCCGATGATCTCCTGGTCGAAGATGAAGCTGTCCGAGTTCGCCGTGAAGTTCACGGTCTCGAGGACCTCGCGCCGGAACCCGCGGTAGCCGGTGTGGTATTCGGACAGCGAGAGGCCGAACGCGCGGTTCTCGAGACGCGTCAGGAACCTGTTGGCGATGAACTTCCACCATGGCATGCCCTGCGCGAGCGCCGAGCCGCTCTTGAGTCGCGAGCCCAGCACCACGTCGGCCTCGCCCCGCACGATCGGCTCGATGATCTGCGGCACGAGGGTCGGGTCGTACTGGTAGTCGGGGTGGACCATGACGACGATGTCCGCCCCCGCGCGGAGCGCCTCCGCGTAGCACGTTTTCTGGTTGGCGCCGTAACCGTAGTTGCGGTTGTGGACGAAGATGTGGAGATTCAGCTCGCGCGCGATCTCGAGCGTCGCGTCGGTAGATCCGTCGTCGACCAGGATCACGAGGCTGATCGTGTCCTTCGGCAGCTCCTCGTACGTCATGCGGAGCGTCTGGCCCGCGTTGTACGCGGGCATGACCACGACGACCTTCGGCTTCGCCGGCTCCGCCATTACCGCTCGGCCTCCATCTACTCGGCCCTCGCCTCGCGGCGGCCTTGCACCGTCCTCTCCGCCGTCGCGCGGCTCGAACCGCCGGTCGGCGCAGGCCGCGCGACGACGACGAACTGATAGCCCAGCAGCCGGCGGAAGGCGCGCGCGGCGGCGGCGCTGGCCGCGTGCACCCCGTCGAGCCACGCGCCGTGGAACCTCGGCGGCACCACCTGCGGGAGCGGCACCGGCGTGGGCTCCAGGTGCACGACGCGCAGCCCCGCGTCGGCGAGTAGCGCGCGCAGCGAGCGCTCCGTGAAGAAGCGGACGTGGGTGCGGTCGAGAATGCCGCGGCCGGCGTACTCGAACCGCCCGAGCAGGAGCGACAGGCGGACCCACAGATGCGCGACGTTCGGGATCGACAGCACGACCTCGCCCCCGGGCGCGAGCCGCTCGTTGAGCGCGACGAGCACACGCGACGGATCGACCAGGTGCTCGAGCACGTCGCCGTAGACGATCACGTCGAACATCTCGTCGAGCGCCGGGATCCCGCGATCGAGATCCGCGACGATCATCCGCTCGCAATACGCCCTGCCGGCCGCAGCCTGCTCGGGGTCGCGCTCGATCGCGGTCACGCGCCAGCCGCGCTGGGTGAAGGGCCGGCTCAGGAGCCCGCCGGCCGCGCCGACGTCCAAGAGCCGGCGGCCGCGCCCCTCGCCCACCAGCCGGAGGATCACAGAGTGGCTGCTGTACGGATCGAGCTTGAGCTCGTACATCTCCGGCATTGATTGTAAGTTGAAGCGCGAGCGGAGGAAAACAAACCCTCGGGTCGATTTACTCGCCCCGGCGGTGCGGATAGCATAACGAGCCATGGACGAGCCCGTCTGGCCTTTCTACGTCTCCGCGCTGCTCACCGGCGGCGCGTTCGGATACGCCGCCCAGCGCGGGGGCTTCTGTCTGACCCGCGCGCTCTCGAACCTCTACCTGTTCGGCGACGCCACGATCGTCCGCGCGTATCTGCTCGCGCTCGTCGTCGCCGCGATCGGCGTCCACGCCCTCGGGGCGCTCGGCCTCATCGAGGTCCCGATCCGGCCCTTTCACTGGGTCGCGAACCTCACCGGCGGCTTCGTGTTCGGCGCCGGGATGATCATGGCAGGCGGCTGCGCCGGCAGCACCTGGTATCGCGTCGGTGAGGGCGCCATCGGCGCGTGGGTGGTGCTCTTCGGCTTCGGCCTCGGCGCCACGACGGCGAGCGTCGGCGTCCTCGCCCCGCTCCGGCGCCGGCTTCAGGAGCCGAGCATCACCGTCGGCGGCGCCGCGCCGACGCTGCCGGGCGTGCTCGGCGTCTCACCCTGGGTCCTGATCGCGGTGATCGCGGCGGGCGCCGCGCTGCTCGTCTGGCGCGGGCGGCCCGAGGCCGAGCACGGCAAGTGGCGCTGGCCCCTGACCGGGACGGTCATCGGTATTCTCATCGCCGCCGGCTGGTGGGCGTCGTCGTTCGGCGGCTCGCTAACCGGCATCACGTTCGCCTCGAATACCGGCAATGCCCTCTCCTACCCGCTCGTCGGGTATCCGAACCGCGCGACGTGGGGCATGGTGCTCCTCCCCGGTGTGGTGGCGGGCGCGTTCATCGGCGCCTGGCGCGCGCGCGAGTTCAGGTGGAAGCTGCCGCCGGGGTGGAGCCTCGTCACGATCTTCGCGGGCGGGCTCCTGATGGGCGCCAGCGCGATCGTCGGCGAGGGCTGCAACGTCACGCAGGGGCTCACGAACGGCGCCACCCTCGCCCTCGGCAGCCTCACCGCATTCGCCTCGATGTGGGCCGGCGCCTACGCCGCTGTCTGGTTCCTCTTCCTGCGCAATCCGCAGTAAGTTCGCCTCTGCCTCCGCGTCTAGCCCGTGGAAATACCTGCCCCCGAGCGCCGGCTTTGCCGGCGCAATGCGGTTCTGGGGGAGGCTCGGAGGGGGCCGCCGAGGCCCCCTTCGATTTTCTATACCGGCGTGATCTGTTGCACCGCCTCCCAGCTCTTGCCGTCGCTGTTCTTCCACACGATGGTCAGCGTGCCCGGCCCGGGCACCTTCAGGTTGAAGCGGATGAGCGGGTTCGGGCTCACCGCGGACGTCAGCTTGAAATCGCAGACGGGCACGCCGCCGAAGGTGGCGAGCATCCGGGTGAGGTAGTATGCGGGCATCTCGCGGACGTAGTTGCCGTTCCGGAACACGAGCCCCGTGTGTGACGAGTGGTCGATCCTCGCCCGCACCTCCACGATCTCGCCGACGCGGTATGAGCGGGGAATCCTGATCACGGCATTGCCCGCGCGCTCCTTGTTGATCTTGTCGGGCGCGACGCCGCAGCCGCCCTCAGCCACGCGCACCTCGCCCCTCGCCGTGAAGCGGCCGCCGCGTGTGTCTTCGGCGTCGGCGACGACGGTACCGCCCGCGCCCGACCGCATCTGGAACGACAGCCACGCGCGGCCGGAGAGCGGCGTGAAGGCGTAGGTCCCCTTGTCGGGGACCGGATCCGTCGGCAGCGTGACATGAAGCGAGCGGATGTAGTGGCCCGGGTCCATCGGATGCTCGACCCACACGATCACCGGGACCGCGCTCGGGTCCTCGGTGAGGATCGGCAGGTCGAGCCGCGGCACGGCATCTCCGGCCGCCGCCCGGCGCGGGACGCACAACACCGCGGCCGCGCCGGCCATGAAGGCCCGCCGCGTCAGCATGTGGCCACCTTGCGCGAGTACGCGCTGAGCGGGACCACCCGGGCCGGCCCGGCGACGAGGGTTCGCTCCCGGTCGAACGCCGTGAAGAAGCGCTCGAAGCTGTCCGGCCCCCGGACGGCGGTGGCGAAGAGCGCATCGGACGCCGCGTTCCACTCGAGCACGATAGACGCGAGCGGCAGGCGCGCCGGGCTCTGGGCCACGCGCCCGCCGGCCGCCGGATCGAACGCGCTCGAGTGCGCGCAGCACACGATCAGTCGATCGCGGTCGCGCACGAGCGCATCGCGCTGGCCCGGGGCGAGGTAATGAATCGGCGAGAACCCGGCGTTTGGGTGGCTCAACTGGTCGGAACAGATCGCGGTGTAGCCCACGATCGAGGCCCGCGGCCCGACACCGCCCGGCCGCGTGTCTCCGGGCACCGGTAGAGCCGGCGGAACCGGCGTCTCCATGTCGAGCAGCAGGCATGGGGTGCTCACGTAGGGATAGAAGAAGCAGTACGCCTCGTGGGGCGCGAGCGCCGAGGGCCGGAGGGGCGCGCCGGCAGCGTCGGCGAGCGTGACGCGCGGGTACTCCGCGGGGGGCGCCGCCTCCACCCGCCTCGCCTCGCAGATCAGCCCGACGCCGAACACGCAGCCCTTGACGAAGGCCCTCCGGTCCACGGCCCCGCGCTCGGCGCTCAGGCCCCGAACATCTCGCGCCAGAGCCCGCTCTCCCACGCCCGGCGGAGCTCGACGCCCGTGTCGCTCGGCTTGTTGTCGGCCGCGCCCTTGACGTTGACCTTGGGCTTGCCGTCCTCGCGCGTCACGGTCCAGTCGGCGCGCACCATGAGCGTCTTGTCGCTCGCGACGTACGGATAGCAGATGTTGTGCAGGTCCGGGGGCGGCGGCGGCGAGGCGCCGAGCGCGGCGGCGATCGTGTGGGCCACGATCTTGCCCGAGCGCGACGCCACGTAGGCGCTCTTCGTGAACGGCGTGCGCGCGGCGTCGCCGACCGCGTAGACGTTTTCGACCTTCGTGGACTTGAACGTCCCCGGATCGACCTCCACGAACGCGTCGCCGAGCCCGGCCTCCTTGATGAAGAGGGCGGCCTTGTTGGGCGGGATGATGCTGAGGAGGTCGTACTTGTACGACTGTCCCTTGTCGGTCGTCACGGTCTTCGCGCCGACGTCGATCGCGGTGATCTTCTGGTTGGTCACGTACTCGATCTGATCCGCCCGGGTGATCGAGATCGCGTCGCTGAACCCCTGCGCGACGCCGGGCGGCTGCGGCGCACCGTTGGCGTCGACGAGCAGCACCCTGCCGTTGATGTTGTTCTTCTTGATGCGCTCGGCCAGGAGGAGCGCGATCTCGTACGGCCCCGGCGGGCACTTGAACGGCGCCGGCGGGACGCCGAGGAGGATCGTGCCGCCCCGGTAGGCGTCGAGCCGCCGCCGCATGTCGACGATCGTGGATTTGTCGTACGGATGCGTGTTCTCCTCCGGGTGCTCCCGCAGGCCGGCGATGTCCTCGTACGCGAGGCGGGTGCCGGTCGTGATGCAGAGGTGCGTGTAGTCCACTCTCCCGGCGGACGTGAAGACGTGGTTCGCGCCCGGCTCGACGCCCTCGACCTCGGCCTTCAGCACCTTAATCCCCTGCGCCATGAGCGGCCGGTAGCCCCGGGAGATGTCGTCGAGGCTCGCGAGGCCGAAGACGTACTCCATCGACGCGGGGCCCGAGATGAAGAACGGGTGCCGCTCGATCACCACGATCTCGGCGTTCGTGGCGAGCTTCCGCAACGTCACCGCGGTGAAGTTGCCGCCGAAGCCGCCCCCGACGATGACGACCCGCGGCCCGGACGGCGCCGGCAGGGCCGACTGGTTCATGTGGTGGGCGCTCGACCGCGTCGCGGTCAGCGACACCGCCGCCCCGAGTCCCACCGTCGCGGTCTTGAGGAACCCCCGTCGGTCCATTCGATAGGTGCGCATGGCCTGGTCCTCTCTTTCTATTCCACCCTGACGATCGCGCTTGGCGGCAGACGGCCGAGGAAATCGTCCAGGGCCTTGCTGAGATACGCGAGATCCCTCGACTCGAGCGTGACCTTGACCTTGTAGTCCGGGTTGGAGAACTCGGGGTAGGAGCCGAGCAGCAGCTCCGGATAGATTCGCAGCAGCTCGTTGAGAAAGTCCGCGAGGGTGCCCTCGCTCATGCTCACGAATACGCTCTTCAGGTGGAACGGCTCGTCGCGGAAGCGCTCGCGCAGCGCCTCGAACTTCTGCCGGAAGATCTCGGGCACGCCCGGGAGAATGTAGATGTTGCGCATGACGATCGCGGGGAAAATCACCGCG
>QHRS01000040.1:17315-20900 GCA_003221435.1 Candidatus Rokuibacteriota bacterium | reverse complement strand
GCCGCTCTCCTTGTGGGTATCGACCGGAATGCCGCGGCCGTTGTCGCCCACCGAGCAGGAGCCATCCGAGTGCAGCACCACGCGGATGTTGTCGCAGTGCCCCGCGAGCGTCTCATCGACCGAGTTGTCGACCACCTCGTACACCAGGTGGTGCAGCCCATAGGTACCGGTATCGCCAACGTACATCGCCGGACGCTTGCGGACGGCCGTGAGGCCCTCCAGCACCTTGATGTCACTGGCCGTGTACGTCTCGGCGGTCATGCGGCGACCAGGCCCCCTTCCCGGACCTCCCAGCGAGGGGCATCGATCTCGGGGAGCGCAGGCTCCGCGGTGGTGAGGAACACCTGCTCCGCAGCCTGAATTTCGCGCAGCGCGTTCGCCCGCACGTGCGGGTCGAGCTCGGACAGCGCGTCATCGAGCAGCAGCACCGGCGGCGTCCCCGTGGCCTCGCCGACCGGCAGCACCTCGGCAAGCCGCAGCGCGAGGGCCAGGAGCCGCTGCTGGCCGCGCGAGCCGAACACGCGCGCGTCGACACCGTCCAGCTCGATGAGCAGGTCGTCGCGGTGTGGTCCGACGAGCGTCTGGCCACGGCGCAATTCCTCGCGGCGAGCCCGCTCGAGCGCGGCCACAAAAGCCGCGGGCTCCGTCGCTTCCAGTGATGCCCGGTACCCGATCTCGACCTTCTTCGGTTCTCCCGCCAGCGCAGGATAGACCCGCGCCAGCTCGGTCTGGAGCGCGGCCGCCGCCGCCCGGCGGCGCCCCAGCAGCTCCGTGCCCACGACGGCGAGTTGCTCGTCCCAGGGCGCCAGCCGATCGGCCTGGCCAGCCTGCAGGAGGACAGCGCGGCGCGCAAGGATCTTCCGGTAGCGGATGAGCCCGGGCAGATGGCTCGCATAGAGCCGGCCCGCGAAGCCGTCGAGGAAGTTCCGGCGCGCGCTCGGCGCTCCGTGGAGGATCACGAGGTCCTGCCAGTCGAAGGCGATGACCCGCGCCCATTCGCACCTCTCGCCCGAGGGCCGCCAGGTTCCGTCTTCGCCTTGCTGGAGGGTGCGCCTGAGCGTGCGCACGCCCTCCCCCCGGCTGATCTCCCCAGAGATCAGCGCCGACGACGCCCCCCACCGGGGCAGCTCGGCAAGCCGCGACGTGCGAAACGACCGGCCCGTGACGAGCACCGCGAGGCCTTCCAGAAGGTTCGTTTTGCCCTGGGCGTTACGGCCGCTCAGGATGTTCAGCTTGGGCGAAGGGCTGTAGGAGAGGGTTCGGTAATTACGGAATTCGAGTAACTGGACCCATCGAATGCGCACCCTGTGAGACTCCCGGTTTTCAGAGCTAAATCCTCGCTAAATTCTCATAGGCATTATAACACAGAGCGTTCCCTCCTCCTCGAAGCTTTTGAGCACTCCGGGACTCATCCCGTCGTTAAATTCGAAAACAACCTGATCGGCTTCGAGCGGCGCAAGCGCCTCGAGCAGGTACCGCGAATTGAAGCCGATCGTCACCTCGTCCCCGGCGTAGGCAACCTCGAGCGTCTCTTCCGCTTCACCGAGGTCTTGGTGGTAGGCCATCAGCTTGAGCGTCCCCGGGGCGAAGACCATCTTCACCGGCCTGGTCCGCTCGTCCGCCATGATCGAGACCCGCCGCAGCCCGGCCGAGAGCGCCGCGCGCGACATCGTCACGCGGCGGGGATGGCCCTTCGGCAGAACCTGCTCGTAATTCGGGAACTGACCCTCGATCAGACGCGCGAGCATCACGAAGTTCGGCATCCTCAGCACGAACTGATTCTCGACCAGCGCGAGCTGGACCTCCTCGCTGCTACCAAGCACGCGGGCAATCTCCTGCACGCCCTTGCGCGGCACGATGCCGGTCGCCATCGACACCGTCTCCCTGAGCGCGCGTGTCGCAAGCGCCAGCCGGTGCCCGTCGGTCGCCACCAGCCGGATCTCCTTGCCCTGGAACGAGAAGAGGATGCCGTTCAGCGCGAAACGGCCCTCGTCGTGGGAGATCGCGAAGCTCGTCTGCTCGAGCATGTCCCTGAGTGACTTCGAGTCGAGCGTCACCCAGCCGACCGGCGTGCCGGGCATCACCGACGGGAAATCATCGGGCGAGAGCCCCACCAGCTTGTACGCGGCCCCGCCGCAACGAAGCGCAACCCAGGCGTTGTCCTGCACCTTCATCGAGAGCATCGCGACCGGAAGCTCCTTGACGATCTCGACCAGCTTCCGCGCGGACAGCGTGATGGCGCCCGGCGAAACGACCTTGGCCGGGATCGAGACGCTGCCGCCGACCTCGAGGTCGGTCGCCGTCACGCGAATCGCTTCCCCGCCCGCCTGAATGAGCACGTTGGCGAGGATGGGCAGCGCCTGGCGGGGCTCGACGATGTTCTGCACCATCTGGAGCCCTTTGAGGAACGAGTCACGGTCGAGGTGGACTTCCATGAAGTTCTCCGTTGCTCTTTGAAGAAGAAAAGAACTTTAGTAGGAGGAGTAATCGTCGGGCCAGTGAATGGCGTGGATGGGGGCCAAGCCGCCGGAAAGGCTCGGCGTCGGGTACGCACGCCCGGTGGAGCCGCCTGTGGACGATGGCCGGGAAGCGGTGGATCACAACGTGACCCCCTGGATGAGGCCGTCCACAGTCTTGCGCAGCTTGGGGTCTTCCTGAAGCAGCGCCTGGATCTTGTCGACCGCATGGAGCACCGTGGTGTGGTCCTTCCCGCCGAAGGCGCGGCCCACCTCCGCAAGCGAGGCGTGGGTCAACTGGCGCGCCAGGTACATCGCGATCTGTCGCGGGAAGGCAACCGCGCGCGTCCGGTTCTTCGCCTTGAAGTCCGAGAACTTCACGCCGAAGAACTCGGCCACGTTCCGCTGGATCTGCTCGATCGTGATGATCTTCTCCTCGTTGCCCCAGAGGTCAGCGAGCACTTCCTGGGCGAGGTCGACGCTCATCTCTCGGCCGGTGAGCGCGCAGAACGCGATCATCCGGGTGAGCGAGCCCTCCAGCTCGCGGATGTTGGACTTGACGCGGCTGGCGATCAGGTACGCGACGTCGTCCGCCAGGAGCACGCGCTCGAGACCGGCCTTCTTTTTCAGGATCGCAACGCGCGTCTCGAAGTCCGGGGGCTGGATGTCTGCGATGAGGCCCCATTCGAACCGCGACCGCAGCCGTTCTTCGATCTCAGGAATGTCCTTGGGGGAGCGGTCGCTCGAGACGACGATCTGCCGGTGCGATTCATAGAGGTCGTTGAAGGTGTGGAAGAACTCCTCCTGGGTCCGCTCCTTGCCGGAGATGAACTGGATGTCGTCGATCAACAGGAGGTCGATCGTCCGGTACTTCGCGCGAAACTCCGCGGTCCGGTCGTAGCGGATCGCGTTGATCAGGTCGTTGGTGAAGCGCTCGGAGGAGAGATAGACCACGGCCATGTTGGGAAAGAGGCGCAGGGTCTGGTGACCGACCGCGTGGAGCAGGTGCGTCTTGCCGAGGCCGACGCCGCCGTAGATGAACAGCGGGTTGTAGGCGCGCGAGGGCAGCTCGGCTACGGCCTGGCACGCTGCCTGGGCGAACTGGTTCGAGGAGCCCACCACGAACGTG
>QHRS01000040.1:0-17297 GCA_003221435.1 Candidatus Rokuibacteriota bacterium | reverse complement strand
CCTCGGGCGCGGCTCCCCGCGGCGCCGCCACCGGCGGCGAATCCTCCGGGCTCGCAACGACATCAGCCGACGCCGTCTCGTCGATGATGACCGCGACCCGCGGCTGGCCCCCGAGACATTCCTTGGCGGCCGCGTGCAGCGCCTCGAGATGATGCTGCGCCAGCCAGTCGCGGGAGAACTTGTTCGGCGCGCCGATCTTCAGGAGATCACCTTCTACCGCGAGCAGGCGGCTTGGACGGACCCAGGAATCGAGAACGGTCGCCGGGAGCCTGGTTTCGAGGGACTTCAGCAGGCGGAGCCAGAGCGTATCAAGCACGTGCGGAGCCCTCACTTACGCACACGGTTATCCACACATGTTTAACAAGGACATCCACACCGGAGACATCGGAGCATCGGGACAACGGCCACCTCGGTGCCGGGCCAGACCAGACAGGAACTAAGCCAGGACGCGTACGTTAGCACACGCTGAAGGAGGGAGGCAAGAGGCTTGGAAGCCTGAAGGAGAGTTGACTTGAATTTTAGCGGCGAATACACTCTAGCGGTTGTACGACTGAGGGGAGCGCAAGCATCTTATGAAGCGGACGTTCCAACCGAACAGGCGCCGACGGAAGAAAACGCACGGCTTCCGAGAGCGAATGAAGACGCACGGTGGCCGGAAGGTGCTCAAGCGGCGGCGGGCCAAGGGGCGCAAGCGCCTGACCGTCTAGTGCACCGTCGGAGTATCTGCCTTCGAGCGCCGGCTTTGCCGGTGCAATAAGGTTCTGGGGGGAGTAGCGGTACGGACGGGTCCGGTCGGCTCCGGCGGCACGAGCGGTTGACCGGCCACAAGGATTTCCAGGCGGTGTTCCAGCACGGCACGCGTATCGAGCGGCCGTCGCTCATCGTGGTGTGGAAGGAGAGCGATCACACGCGGCGCGTCGGGTTCGCCGTCAGCCGGCAGATGCACGGCGCGGTGCGGCGGAACCGGGCCCGCCGTCGGCTCCGAGAAGCGTATCGCGCGGCTCGTGGATTCTCGCCCACACGCGCGGACCTCGTGATCGTCGCGCGCGGTCCCGCGCTGACCCGACCGTTCGAGTCGCTGGTGCGAGAGGTGCGGAGCGCGCTCGGGGCGATTGCTGAGCGGTCGTCCCGCGGGTGCCGGTAATGGACGCGCTAACACGGCTCGCCATCTTGACGATCGGCGCGTACCAGCGCGCGATTTCTCCCTTTCTACCGCCGTCGTGCAGGTTCGCGCCCAGCTGCTCGGAGTACGCGCGGCAGGCCATTGTCACGCGTGGGCTCTCGCGCGGCGGCTGGCTGGCCGTCAGGCGCGTGCTCCGGTGCCACCCGTTCAATCCGGGGGGGGTTGATCCGCCGCCGCTGCCGACCGGCGGCAAGGCCTAAGGCGAATGGAAAAGCGAGCGATCGTTGCTGCCGTCCTGATGGCAGCGCTCCTGATCATCTATCAGACCTTCCTTTTGCCGACGCCGGCGCCGCCCCCCAAGGGCGATACGCAGCCCGCGCCACCGCCGCGCGCGGCCGGGCCCGAAGCTGTGCGAACGCCGCTACCGGCCCCGAAGAGCGCGCCGCCGCCGCCCGAGCATACCGTGACGGTCGACACCCCGCTCTACCACGCGGTGGTCAGCAGCGAGGGCGGCAAACTGCAGGAATGGATGCTGCACTACCGGGGCGAGAAGCCGCTCGTCGCAAGCGGTGAGCTCGGGCCGCGGGGCCTGATCCTCGCGCGGCCAGGCGTCGGGGTCGAGCCCCTGCCCTTCCGCCTCGAGGGCGACCGGCTTCAGCTCGACGACAAGCAGCGCGATGGGACCCTCGTGATGACGGGCCAAGACGCGTATGGCGTACGCGTGACGCAGACGGCGCGATTCACGGTCGATCAGTACACGGTGGAGCTGACGGTCCGGCTCGAGAACTCGCGCGCGACCTCGCAGACGATCGAGGTCGCCCTGCCCTGGATCGCGCCTGGGAAGCCGGGGGACGCCAGGGTGCAGTGGCCCAGGGAGCTCGTGTGGCAGGTCGACGGGACGGTCCACCGCCAGCAGGATCTGAAGACGGCGGCCCTCGAAACGACGGGCGACTGGGTCGGGTTCGACAATCTCTACTATCTTTCCGCGCTCATTCCGAAGAGTCCCGGGCTGAAGCTCGTTGTTGGCCCGGAGCGCGAGGGCAAGGTTGCGGCGGCGGTTCGCGGGTCGGTCACGCTCGCGCCCGGGCAGATCTGGGAGGCGCAGGCACAGGTGTATGCCGGACCGAAGGAGTACAACCGCCTGAGGGCATACGGGCTCGAGGGCGCGATCGACTTCGGCGGGTTCCCGCTGCCACGCCGCTACGGGGGGCTGCCCATGGAGTGGCTGGGCGTCCCCGTGCTGCTGGTGATGAACTTCTTCTACCGGTTCACCGGCAACTATGGCGTCGCGATCATCCTGCTCACCGTCATCACGAAGGTGCTCTTCTTCCCGCTGACCGTGAAGAGCATGACGTCGATGAAGAAGATGCAGGCGATCCAGCCGCAGGCGAACGCCGTCCGCGCCAAGTATAAGAGCGATCCGCAGCGCGCCCAGCGAGAGACGCTCGAGCTGTACCGGCGTGAGGGCGTGAATCCCCTGGGCGGCTGCCTGCCGATGGTGATTCAGATCCCGATCTTCTACGCCCTCTACATCGCGCTCTCGGTCGCGGTGGAACTCCAGAACGCCCCTTTCATCTGCGTCGGACGGCTCTTCGGCGTCGACCTCTGGATCTGCGACCTCGCCGCGCAGGACCCGACGTACATCCTGCCGATCCTCATGGGCGTGACGATGTTCGTCCAGCAAAAGATGACGCCGACGACGGGCGACCCGCGGCAAGCAAAGATGATGCTCGTGATGCCGTTTATCTTCACCTTCATGTTCCTGAATCTGCCCTCGGGGCTCGTGCTCTACTGGACCGTGTCGAACGCGCTGCAGATCCTCCAGCAGCACCTCATGAACCGGAGCCCGGCGCGCGTGGCCAGGCGCGAGGCCAAGGACGCCGCGCGGGCGTGAGTCGGCGCCCGGGACATTCTGTCGCGGCACGTGACCGATCCGCTCGTGAGCCTGGCCGTTGGAGCCGAGCATTGAAATGGCAGAAGTCGCAGCGGCTCATCGGATCCACCGACCCCGACTGGATCGTCCAGAATCTGTTTCTCGACAGCCTGCTGTTTCTGAAGGTGCTCCCCTCGCCGCTCCGCTCGCTCCTCGATCTCGGCTCAGGCGCCGGCGTTCCCGGGATCCCGCTCAAGATCGTGCTGGGCGAGGTCGACCTGGTCCTCGTCGAGTCCAGGCGGAAGCGCGCCTCGTTCCTCTCGACCGCGTTGCGAGAGGTCGGGCTGGACAATGCGCGAGTTCTCGGCCGCCGAGTCGAGGACGCCGTAGACGAGCTCGAGGGGCGCTTCGACGCCGTCGTCATGCGCTGCGCCGGCGACCTCGACGAGGTCATGCGAGTCGCCGCCCGCCTTGTCGTGACGCCTGGAGGGATAGTCGCGGCGGCGGGTCCGCCTTCCCCGCGACCCTTGGCACTCGGCGATTGGGTCACAGTGGACACCCAGAGAAAAGGTCTAGGGACCCGCAGGTTCGCGGTCTATCGAATTTCTTGACCCGCCAGGCGATTCGTGTGGAAAAATGTTCGTCGTGGAACACAAGGCAACATTTGTATAGCAAAATGTTCGTCGTGGAACATTTTCGAGTCAGCGAGCCCTACAAGGCCTCAAGATCGAGAGCAACTCCAAGAGTGGGCCAAGAAGTACGACTTTAGGAATCGCAGGAAGGCTGTCCCCTAGGATCCCGAGCTGGACTACTAGGTAATTGGCTAAGACTCTGGCGATCGCGAACCAGAAAGGTGGGGTGGGTAAGACGACGACCGCTGTCAATCTGGCGGCCGGGCTCGCCGTGGCCGAGCACCCGACCCTGCTGGTGGATCTGGACCCGCAGGGCAACGCGACGACCGGGCTCGGGGTCAAAAAGGCGGGGCTCTATCCAACCGTCTACCATGTCCTTCTCGACAATGAACCCGCCGAGAAGGCCATCCTGGACACCGAACTCCCGCATTTGCGCCTGCTCCCGTCGGAGGTCGACCTGGTAGGCGCCGAAATCGAGCTCGTCGCCCTGGAGCGCCGGGAGTCTCGCCTGAAGACCGGGCTCGAGCCCGTGATGGGGTCCTACGACTACGTGATCATCGACTGCCCGCCTTCGCTCGGGCTCCTCACGATCAACGCCCTGGTCGCCGCGGACCGCGTTCTGGTGCCGCTGCAGTGTGAGTTCTACGCGCTCGAGGGCCTGACTCACCTCCTCAAGACCGTGAAGCTCGTGTGCGAGCGCCTGAATCGGAGACTCGGCGTCGCGGGCATTGTCCTGACGATGTTCGACGGGCGGACGAGCCTGGCGCTCCAGATCCGCGACGAGGTCCACCGATACCTTCCAGGCGAAGTCTTCGAGACCCTGATTCCACGCAACGTCAGGCTCAGTGAAGCTCCGAGCCACGGCAAGCCCGTGATGCTCTACGATCTGCGGTCCAGCGGCGCCACTGCCTATCTCGAACTGACCCGGGAGGTGCTGGACCATGAATAAGCGGGGACTCGGGCGCGGTCTCGGCGCGCTGCTGTCGGCTGCTCCCGGTGAAGAGGACGAGCTGATCGAAGTCCCGATCGACCGGGTCGAAGTCAACCCGAACCAGCCGAGACGCGACTTTGACGCTGTAGCCCTGGACGAATTGACGGCGTCGATCAAGGCCTCGGGCATCATCCAGCCCGTCGTCGTCCGCCGCCAGGGCACCGGCTATCAACTCATCGTCGGCGAGCGCCGATGGCGCGCCGCCCGCCAGGCGGGCCTGCTGCGCATCCCGGCAGTCGTCCGCGAGGCTACCGATGCCCAGAGTCTCGAGCTGGCGCTCGTCGAGAACCTCCTCCGCGAAGATCTCAACCCGATGGAGGAAGCGGAGGCATACCACAAGCTGCTGGCACAGTTCGGCTGGATCCAGGAGGAGCTCGCGCAGCGGGTGGGCCGCGATCGCAGCTCGATCGCTAACTGCCTCCGGCTGCTGAAGCTGCCCGGGCCGATTCAGGCCGATCTGCGCGCGGGCCGTCTGACCATGGGCCACGCGCGGTCGCTGCTCTCGCTGACGAACGTCGTCGATCAGCTGAAGCTTCGCGACGAGATCCTCGCGCACTCCTGGTCGGTGCGGACGACGGAAGACTCGGTGCGCACGGCCGGGGATGAGGCGCGCACGCGTCGCGGCGTGGCGCGGGCGCCCCGGCGCCGCTCCGCCGAACTGGCGGCGCTCGAAGAGTCGCTCCAGCGGGCGCTCATGACGCGCGTCCGGATCACGGGCGACGAGCGCCGCGGCAGGATCGAGGTTGTCTACGCGACGCCCGACGAGTTGGAGCGGCTCGGGGCGCTGCTCAGCGCGAGACACTGAGAACGATGGCAGAGCGAATCGTTGTCGGCATGAGCGGCGGCGTCGACTCGTCAGTCGCGGCGGCGCTCCTGGTGGAGCAGGGCTACGACGTGGTCGGCGTCACGCTGCGCGTCTGGCCCTGGAAGGAGCGCGAGGAGCCGACCGCGCGGTTCGGGAGCTGCTGCTCGCCCGAGACCGTGGATGATGCCCGCCAGGTCGCCCGCGCCCTCGGCATCTCGTACTACCTGCTCAACACCGAGCGCGAGTTCGACCGGTCGGTCATCGAGAACTTTGCGGCCGAATACCGCGTGGGCCGGACGCCGGTGCCGTGCGTGATCTGTAACCGTGACGTGAAGTTCGGATCCCTGCTCCATCGCGCGCGCGCCTGGGACGCCGCCGCTGTCGCGACCGGGCACTACGCCCGGATCACCTACGACGCCGCGAGCGGACGGCACCTGCTGTGGCGCGGCGTCGATTCCGCGAAGGATCAGTCCGACTTTCTCTGGCCGCTCACCCAGGCACAACTCGCCTGGGCGCGCTTTCCGGTCGGTCACCTGACGAAGCAGGAGGTCAGAGCGAAGGCGCGGCAACTCGGGCTCAGCACGGCGGACAAGCCGGAGAGCCAGGAGATCTGTTTCGTGCCTGATGGTGGCTATCGCGGGTTCCTGCAGCGGCGCGACCCGACGATGTTCACGCCCGGCGCGATCCTCGACGCCGCGACCGGCGCCAGGCTTGGAGGGCACGGCGGTCTCGCGAACTACACGATCGGCCAGCGAAAAGGCCTGGGGCTGGCGACGAGCCGGTCGCTGTACGTGCTGGACCTCGATTCCGCGCGCAATGCCGTGATCGTCGGCGAGGCTCACGCGCTCGAGCAAGAGCGGCTCACAGCGAGTCAGACGAACTTCATCGCGGTCGACCCCCCGAGATCGCCGCGGCGCGTGCGGGCGAAGATTCGCCACAGCCACGCGGCGGCGCCGGCCACGGTCCGGGAGATCGGGCCCGGCCGCGCGGAGGTCGTGTTCGACTCGCCGCAGCGGGCGATCACGCCGGGCCAGTCGGTCGTCTTCTACGACGGCGACTGCGTCCTCGGCGGAGGCGTCATCGAGCGTGGCGGGTCGAGGTGAGCGGCGGCGGCCGCCGTGCGCGTCGCAGCCCGCCGGGGGAGGGGAGCCGACGAATTCGAGAAGGGCGAAACCACGAGTACAGCGAGGCCGGGGGTCGAGTCTGGCGCGCTTGACACCTCTCGGAATTGCGTGATAGTTTTCACAAACTCACTGTCCCGATTTTCTGCTCGAGCAGGATGCTGAAAAGGCGGCAGGCCGCTCAAAAAGGTCCAGATGCGAGGCGGCGAAGGAGCGACGACTGAGACGTGACAGCGGTTGTACGTCGCAGGGAGGAGCGACCGAGCCAACGACGCAGGTGGGCCTTTTTCAGCGGGCTGCCAGGAGATCTCGGCATGACTGAACGCGCGCGGGGGTGGTGCGGGCGGATCGTGTGCGCGGCGGTGTGGCTCGGGCTGCCGGCGCAGGCGCTGGCGCAAGAGGCCGAGCACGGGGGCGGCGGCCTGATCAGCATCGACAAATCGCTGGCGGTGCAGATGGTCAACTTCCTGCTACTGCTCCTCCTCCTGTGGAGGCTCCTCTACAAGCCCTTCGTCGGCAAGATGCACGAGCGCGCCGCGGTCATCAAGCAGGCGCTCGAGGAAGCGCAGCTCGCGCGGGCCGAGGCGGAGCGGCAGCAGGAGGAACACGCGGCGAGGCTGCGCACGGCCTACAGCGAGGCGCAGACGATCCGGGACGCCGCGCTGAAGGAGGCCGCCGACGAGCAGCGCAAGCTGGTCGCGGCTGCGCGCGTCGAAGCTCGGCGGCTGGTCGAGTCTGGCAGGGTACAGATGGAGGCCGATATCCGGCGCGCGCGCGAGGAGCTGCGGCGCGAGGTCGGGGATCTCGCGACCAGTGTGGCCGAGCGGCTGATCAAGCGGAGCCTGCGCGACGAGGACCACCGGAAGATCGTCGCCGAAGCGATCGCGAGCCTCAGCCAGAGCACGTCGTGAGGGGGCGGGACGCCGCCCCCCGACGGTACGCGAAGGCGCTGTTCTCGCTCGCGAAGGAACAGAACAACGCCGAGGCGGTGGGCCGCGAGCTCGAGACTGTGATCCGGGTCTTCGACGGGAACGCGGAGCTGATCGAATCTCTTTCCCGGCCGTGGAGCGGCGCGGCCGTGAGACGGAACGTCGCCGCGGCGATCGCCGCGACGCTCGACCTCTCCAAGCTAATGCGTGACTTTGTTGGGTTGCTCGCCGCGCGGCGCCGGGTGGATCGACTCCGCGAGATCGGCATGGCCTACCGCGACCTGGTCGACACCGAGCTGGGCCGTGTCCGCGTCCGTGTGCGCACCGCGGTGCCGCTGACCGACGGCGAGCGGGCGACCCTCGCGGCGCGGCTCGGCCGAGCGGTCGGCCCCAAGCAGGCGAGCCTCGAGGAGGCCGTGGACACGAATCTCCTGGGCGGGTTCATCGCCGAGGTCGGCAGCCTGGTGCTCGACGGCAGTCTCGACGGCCAGCTCGCGCGGCTTCGCGAACGACTGGCGAGAGGGCGGGGATGATCAACGCGGCGGAGATCAGTGAAATCATCCGGCAACAGATCGCCGGCTACGAGGGCGAAGTCGACCTGCAGGAAGTCGGCCGCGTGATCGAGGTCGGTGACGGCATCGCGCGCGTGTACGGATGGCCGGCGAGCTGCTGGAGTTTCCGGGCGACGTCGTCGGGATGGTGCTGAACCTCGAGGAAGCCAACGTCGGCGCGGTGCTTCTCGGGGCGGACACCCTGATCAAGGAAGGCGACGTCGTCAAGCGCACCAGCCGGATCGCGCAGGTTCCCGTCGGGGACGCGGTCGTGGGTCGCGTCGTGAATGCGCTCGGGCTCCCGGTCGACGGCAAGGGGCCGATCCCGGCCAAGGAGTTCCGCCCGATCGAGCGCTACGCCCCAGGGGTGGTCGATCGGCGGGGGGTCAAGGAGCCGCTCCAGACCGGCCTGAAGGCCATCGACGCCATGATCCCGATCGGCCGCGGCCAGCGCGAGCTGATCATCGGCGACCGCGGCACCGGGAAGACCGCGATCGGCATCGACACGATCATCAATCAGAAAGGGCAGGGCGTGTACTGCTTCTACGTGGCGATCGGCCAGAAGCGGTCGACCGTCGCGCAGGTCGTCAAGGTGCTCGAGGATGCGGGGGCGATGGCCTACACGACCGTGATCATCGCGTCCGCCTCGGAGACCGCGCCGCTCCAGTACATCGCGCCCTACACCGGCTGCACGATGGGCGAGCACTTCCGCGACAGTGGCCGCCACGCGCTCTGTATCTACGACGATCTCTCGAAGCACGCCACGGCGTACCGCCAGCTCTCGCTGCTGCTGCGCCGCCCGCCGGGGCGCGAAGCGTATCCCGGCGACGTCTTCTACCTGCACTCGCGGCTGCTCGAGCGCGCGGCCAAGCTCAACGATCAGCTCGGCGGGGGCTCGCTGACCGCCCTGCCGATCATCGAGACCCAGCTCGGCGACGTCTCGGCGTACATCCCGACCAATGTCATCTCCATCACCGATGGGCAGATCTATCTGGAGTCCGACCTCTTCTACGGAGGGATCCGGCCCGCCGTCAACGTGGGCCTGTCCGTCTCCCGCGTCGGCGGCTCGGCGCAGGTCAAGGCGATGCGGCAGGTCGCCGGCAAGCTCCGGCTCGATCTCGCGCAGTACCGGGAGCTGGCGGCGTTCGCCCAGTTCGGCTCCGACCTCGACAAGGCGACCCAGATGCAGCTCGCCCGCGGTCAGCGGATGGTCGAAGTGCTCAAGCAGGGGCAATACGCGCCGCTGGCCGTCGAAAAGCAGGTCGTGATCATCTTTGCGGGCACCCAGGGATTGCTCGACGACCTGCCGGCCGACAGCGTGCGCGCGTTCGAGGAGTTTCTGTACCCGTGGATCGAGCGCAAGCACGCGGAGGTCTTGGAGGAGATCCGCGAGAAAAAGGAGCTGTCGGATGCCCTGCGGGAGACGCTCGGCCGGGTCATCGCCGACGCCAAGGCGGAGTTCGTCGTCGCGAAGGGCATCAAGGCGGCCTGACGACCGATGGCGACACTCCGGGACATCCGGCGACGGATCCGGTCGGTCCAATCGACGCAGAAGATCACGCGCGCGATGAAGCTCGTCGCGGCGGCCAAGCTGCGACGGGCCCAGGAGCGGATTCTCTCGGCGCGACCGTATGCGACGAAGATGACCGAGCTGCTGGGCAATCTCGCCGCCGACGCAGGGCCGGAGGCGCACCCGCTGCTCGAGCAGCGCGCAGGCCCCCGCCGCCACATCGTGATCATCACGTCGGACAAGGGGCTCGCGGGCGCGTTCAACTCGAACATCCTCCGCCGCTCGCTCGAGTTCATTCGCGAATCCATCGCGACCGAGCTCACGCTGGTGGTCGTGGGCCGCAAGGCGCGGGATTTCTACCGCCGCCGGCAGTGGCGGATCAAGAAGGAGATGATCGGCTTCTGGGATCGGCTCGCGTACAGTCACGCGTGCGAGTTGGCCGACGCGTTCATGGAGCAGTACCAGGCAGGCGAGGTCGACGAGGTGCATCTGATCTACAACGAGTTCCGCTCGGTCGCCGTGCAGCGGGCTGTCCGGCAGCAGATCCTGCCCATCGCGCGCGCGGCGGCCCTGCCGGCCGAGGGCCAGCCCGCGCCCTCGGCCGATTATCTGTACGAGCCGAGCCTGGCGGCGATCCTCGACGGGTTGCTGCCCCGGCACATCCGCACGCAGGTCTACCGGGCGCTCATGGAGTCGCTCGCCGGCGAGTACGGCGCGCGGATGACGGCGATGGAAGCGGCGACGCGGAACGCCAAGGAGATGATCGAGATCCTGACGATCCAGTACAACAAGGCGCGGCAGGAGAAGATCATGAAGGAACTCCTGGACATCGTCGGCGGCGCCGAAGCCCTCCGGCAGGGCGCGGGTTGAGAGGGAGACCATGAATCAGGGGAAGATCGTGCAAGTCGTCGGCCCGGTCGTCGACGTGGAGTTCGAGCCGGGGAAGCTCCCGGGAATCTACAATGCGCTCGAGGTGCAGGGGATCGAGAACACGGACATCTTCTCGTACTCCCAGCGCCTGGTGCTCGAGGTCGCGCAGCACCTCGGCGAGAGCAGGGTGCGCGCCGTCGCGATGGCGGCCACGGACGGGCTGACGCGCGGCACGCTGGTGACCGACACCGGCGCGCCCATCACGATCCCCGTCGGCAAGGAAACCCTCGGGCGCATCCTGAACATCATCGGCGAGCCCGTCGACAAAGGGCCGGCGATCGAGGCGAGGAAGTTCTACCCGATCCATCGGCCCGCGCCCCCGTTTCTGGAGCAGTCCACGAAGGTCGAGATGTTCGAGACCGGCATCAAGGTCGTCGACCTGCTCGAGCCGTACACGAAGGGCGGGAAGACGGGGCTCTTCGGCGGCGCCGGAGTCGGCAAGACCGTCATCATCCTGGAACTGATCAACAACATCGCCAAGCAGCACGGCGGCATCTCGGTGTTCGCGGGAGTCGGGGAGCGCACGCGCGAGGGCAACGATCTCTATCACGAGATGAAGGAGTCGGGCGTCATCGACAAGACCGCGCTGATCTTCGGCCAGATGACCGAGCCACCGGGCTCGCGGCTCCGCGTGGGGCTGACCGGCCTTACCGCCGCCGAGTACTTCCGAGACGAAGAAGGCCAGGATGTGCTGCTCTTCATCGACAACATCTTCCGATTCACGCAGGCGGGGTCCGAGGTCTCGGCACTCCTCGGCCGCATGCCCTCGGCGGTCGGCTACCAGCCGACGCTCGGCACCGAGATGGGCCAGCTCCAGGAGCGCATCACCTCGACCCTCAAAGGGTCGATCACCTCCGTGCAGGCGATCTACGTGCCCGCCGACGACATCACGGACCCGGCGCCGGCCACCGCGTTCGCGCACCTGGACGCGACCACGGTCCTCTCGCGGCAGATCGCCGAGCTCGGCATCTACCCCGCCGTCGATCCGCTCGCGTCCACGTCCCGCATCCTCGACCCGAATGTCCTCGGCGCCGAGCACTACGGGACGGCGCGTGCGGTGCAGTCCATCCTGCAGCGCTACAAGGATCTGCAGGACATCATCGCCATCCTCGGGATGGAGGAGCTGTCCGACGAGGACAAGGTCATCGTGTCGCGCGCGCGCAAGATTCAGCGGTTCCTCTCGCAGCCGTTCTTCGTCGCTGAGGCGTTCACCGGCCAGCCGGGCCGCTACGTCAAGCTGGCCGATACGATCCGGAGCTTCCGCGAGGTCGTCGAGGGCAAGCACGACGACCTGCCTGAGCAGGCGTTCTACATGGTCGGCTCGATCGACGAGGTAATCGAGAAAGCGAAGAAGCTGCGCGAGCTGGGCTAGTGCCGGTCCAACTTACTTCGCCACACTTCGTTGCCCATCGAAGGGGGCCTCGGCGGCCCCCTCCGTACGCTCCGGTCGCCTCCTCCCTCGGGCCTCGTCTGGCTCGCAATTTGGACCGGTACTAGGAGCGATGGCGCTTCAGCTCGAGCTTGCGACCCCGACGCGTCTCGTGGTCTCCGAGGAGGTCGACGAGGTCGTCGCGCCCGGCATCGAGGGCTACTTCGGCGTGTGGCCGGGGCACGCCGCGTTCCTGACCACGCTCGGCGCGGGCGAACTGAGCTCTCGCCGGGGACAGCAGGTGCGCTACCTGGCGGTGGCCGGCGGGTTCGCTGAAGTGCGGAACGACAAGGTGGTCATCCTGGCCGACGCGGCCGAGCAACCGGAAGAGATCGATCGCGAGCGGGCGGAGCGCGCGCGCCAGCGGGCCGAGCAGCGGCTGTCGGGACGTTCGCAGGACGCGGTCGACTTCGCCCGCGCCGCCGCGGCGCTTGCCCGCGCGCTCGCCCGACTGCAAGTCTCCTCCCGAGCAGCCGGGTAGCCCATCGAAGCGAAGATACAAGGGGGCCGCGGCGGCGCGAAGCTCGCCGTTACGGCCGTGTGGCCGCGAGGGCGCGCAGCGCGGCCTCGAAGCACGCCATCGGCGGCTTGACGACCCCGGCCCCGATTTGACCGATCCCGGCCCTGCGGTGCGCGATCCCGGTGGTGATCTGCGGGAGCACCCCGGTCTGCATCACCAGGCGCACGTCGATCCCCGTCGGCGTCCCGCGGAAGTCGAGCGTCGGCAGGCGGTAGACATCGCTCTCGCCGAGCGTGATCTCGTACATGAGCCGCGTGGCGCGCAGCGCGTCGGCCGGCGCGCCACCCACGAACTGGACGATGGCGGGCGCCGCGGCCATCGCGAAGCCGCCGATCCCGGCCGTCTCCGTGATTGAGCTATCGCCCACGTCAGGATTGGCGTCGTCCGCGGAGAAGCCGGAAAAGTAGAGACCGACCGGCGTCTCGGACGGTCCGGTGAACCAGCGGTCGCCGAGCCCGCTCAGACGGATGCCGAAGTCGGTCCCGTTGCGGGCCATCGTCGTCACCATCGTGCTGTGCGGCACGCCGTGCGCCGCATCCGTCGCCGCCTTGCACGCCGCCATGCCGACGTTGAGGAAGAAGTGCTCGTTGCCGCCGGCGAACGCGAAGATCCGCGCGCGCTCGGCGGCCGGCAGATCGAGCGCGGCCAGGTGCGGCGCCAGCGCCTTGATCAGGAGCGCGGAGGCCGCGCGATTGCGGTTGTGGCACTCGTCGCCCATCTGGAGCGCCTGCGCGATCAGCGCGCGCAGGTCGATGCCTCCGGACGCGCGCAGCGCGGCGCCGACGGCGTGGCCGAGCGTGGCCTCGATCCATCGGAGCCGCTCGATCACGTCCTCCGCGTACGCGCCGTAGCGGAGGACCCGCCCGAGCCCTTCGTTGATGGTCGAGTAGGCGCGGTTGCCATGCGCGCGGTTCTCGACGATCAGGACCGGCATCGACGCGGTGATGATGCCCGCCATCGGGCCGACGGCTGCGTGATGGTGGCACGGATCGAGCGTCATCGTCCCCGAGGCCGCGAGGCGCTCCGCCGCCTCCGCCGTGCTGGCGCGCCGTTCGTAGAGGAGCGCGCCGATCATCGCCCCGCGCACCGGCCCGCTCATCCGCTCCCAGGTGATCGGAGGGCCCGCGTGGAGGATCGTGTCGCGCGTCATCCCGGGGATGACGTCGATCGCCGGGCGCACGTCAACCAGGACCGGTTGAGCCGCGAGCAGCCGTCCGAGCGCCTCGCGATTGGCGGCGTCCGCCTCCTCGCGCCAGAGGTGCGCCAGGAGCGCTGAGACTTCGGCGTCGCCGCCGGCGGGCGGCCGCCAGTCCACTCGCGTGACCGCCACGCCCTGCGCCGTCAGGGCGTCGGCGAAGAGATCGACGCCCGCGTTGACGACGCCGAGCCGGCCGGTCAACAGCGCCGGCTCAGCTGCCATCGGGAGCCCCGACGAGCGCCCGCGCCAGCTCGGCCGCGAGCCGGTTGCTCGGACAGACCAGCACGCCCGCCTCACGTAGCATCGCCTCCTGCTCCGGGAGCCGCTGGGGATCGTCGTCGGTCCCGACGACGTGGCCGACGACGTGCAGCGTGCGCCCCGAGCGCGTCGCGCCCGCGCGCGCCGACGCAACCGCGGACGCGAGCGCGCCGGCGGGGTTCGCGTGCGCGCCGTACCCGAGCACGACGTCCACCAGCACGACGCCGACGCTCGCGTCGCCTCCCGCCGCCGCGACTGCCGCGTTCCGGAGGCCGGGGTCGATCATCGGATGCGGCCGCCCGCGCGTGTACTCTCCGGAGCCGAAGTCCGTGAAGCGGTGGCCGTCAGCGCTGATGATCGACTCCGCCTCCTCGCAGAGGCTTCCGCCGGTGTAGAGGCCGCGGATCGTCCCGCGCGCTCGCGGCGCCAGGTCAGGCGGCGGCGCCACGAGTGCGAGCGGCGTCCGGCCCACCGCCTCGACCGCGCCTCGCGCCGCGTCCTCGAGCGTTGCGACGGCGCGCACCGCCGCCGGTGTCGCGCCCTTCCAGCCCAGGAGGCAAGCCACGACGGGCTTGCCGGTCGCGACGGCGGCGGCGAGCACGCGCTGAGCCACTGCGTCCGACGGCGGCTTCGACACGATCACGATCGCGCGCGTCGCCACATCACGGCCGAGCCACTCGAGCGCCTGGAGCGTGGTCAGGCCGCCCACCGCCGCATCGAGGTCTCGCCCGCCTGTCCCGATGGCGTGCGAGATCCCCGCGCCGAGGCGGTGGATCAGCGTCGTCACCTCCTGCAGCCCGGTACCCGACGCGCCCACGAGCCCGATGTCGCCGCGGCGGACCCGGTTGGCGAAGCCGAGCCCGACCCCGTTGATGATGCTGGTGCCGCATTCGGGGCCCATGACGAGCAGCCCGCGCGCTGCGCCGCGCCGCTTGAGCGCGATCTCCTCGCTCACGGGAACGTTGTCGCTGAAGAGAAACACGTGGAGCCCGGCCGAGAGCGCCTGATGGGCCTCGGCGGCGGCGTACGGGCCCGGTACCGAGATCAGCGCGACGGTCGCGCCGGCGGACCGCCGCCCGGCGCTCAGCAGCGAGCGCGGGGGCGCATCCTGCACCGGGCCCTCCTCCGCGCGCCGCGAGGCGAGCAACGCTTCGGCGCGCTCGAGCGCGGCTCGCGCCGCCTCACGAGTCTCGGCGCGGACCGAGACGACGAGATCGTTCGCGGCGGCCGTCTTCGCGTCGTCCGTGAGCAGCCCGGCATCCGCCAGCAGCTCGCGATTGAGGTCGGTGGCCATCACGGCGGAGGCCGAGAGGACGCCCGGGAGCGCGCGGAGCTGGTCGGAAACGCGCATCAGCGCGACCGAGTCGACGTAGGCCTTGCGCCGCACGAGTCCGATCAGTTCCACGACCGGTCCGTCTGGATCGCGACGAGCGACGCGGCGACGCCTGCGAGAGCGCCCACCAGCCAGTCTGTTCCCGAGGTTGCGCCGAGCCGGAGCACGCCGCGCGCGGAGACCGCGAGCGCATCGGGTCGCGTGCCGAGCAGGGCGGTAAAGAAGCGCGCCATCGGCTCCGCTACCTCGCCGCGCGTCGCATGGGAAATCCACGCGCGCCCCAGCTCGGACGCGCCGGGGTCCGCGCCCGCCCGGAGCGCTTCGAGCACGAGGCGAACGCGCCAGGAATCGAGGCCGAGCGCCTCGGAGACGAGCGCCCACGCCGCGGCAAAGCCCGCGAGGTAATCATCACCCGACGGCGTCAGGCCGGGCCCCAGGCCCGCGAGCCGACCCGCGGCGCGCGCGACGGCGCGGCGTTCGCCCGCGACGGCGCCTCGCCCGAGCGTGATGGCCGGAAGCGCGGCCCGGCGCGCAGGCTCGGGCACCGCGACGATCCCCTCGTGCGCCCAGAGCAAGGGCAGCAGTGAACCGCAGGCACCTTCCGCAACCGCAAGCGCGCGCGCCTCGCACGCGCTCCTGGCCAGCTCCCGCGGCGATACGCCGGCAGTCGTCGGACGCGGCTCCCAGCGGGCCGCCCCCGCAAGCCGCACGCGGAGCCGAGCTTCAGAAAAGGAGAGCGCGTCGCTCACGCACGTCGCTGCCTGGCCGATCCGCAGGCCGAGGTCGAAGAAGGTGAGGCCATCCGGAAGGTCGATCGACAGACCGTTGGGCGACAGCGGAATCTCCATCGCGCCTATGCACACCAGCTCGCCCGAGTCGAGCCGGAGATTCGCGACGCCCCCGTAGAGGCTCGTGATCGCCGCACCGCGCGGGCGGTCGTACGCGAGCCGATCGCACACCCAGCGGCTGATCCGCCGCGCGGGAACGTCGAGTCCCGTGATCATGCTCATTTCGGTGGGTCCACCAGCCCGGGGAAATGCCGCGCGGAGGATAGCGGCTGCCGGTCTCGATTGTCAACGAAGTCGGCGGCGGATTACCCTACACCGGTCATGTCCGGGACGAGCCGCATCCTGACCGTCGACGCCGAGCCCTACGAGTTCGCGTTCGACCCCTCGGAGACCGCGCTGCTCGTCATCGACATGCAGCGGGATTTCGTCGAGCGCGGCGGATTCGGCGAGATGCTCGGCAACGACGTGACGCCGCTCCGGCGCGCGATCGCGCCGACCCGCGGCGTGCTCGACGTGTTCCGGCGCGCGCGCCTGACCGTGATCCACACGCGCGAGGGCCATCGGCCGGATCTCTCCGACTGCCCGCCGTCCAAGCGCGCGCGGGGGCGACTCACGGTCGGCATCGGCGACCTCGGGCCGATGGGACGCGTCCTGGTGCGCGGAGAGCGCGGCCACGACATCATCGACGAGTTGAAGCCGCTGCCGGCCGAGCCCGTGATCGACAAGCCGGGAAAGGGCGCCTTCTACGCGACAGACCTCGAGCTGGTGCTGGGCGATCGGAAGGCCAACGATCGCGGCTACGAGTGCCTGGTCCTCGAGGATTGCGTCGCCTCCTACTTCCCCCAGTTCCAGGCCGCCGCGATCGCGATGATCAAGGCACAGCGCGGGATCTTCGGGTGGGTCTCGACGTCCGGGCGGCTCCTGACCGCGCTCGACGCGTTATCGTAGGGATCGCCCGAGCGCAGCGACGTACGCGCGCCAGCCGCCGAACTCCGTGATCTCGCGCATGCCGTCGCAGAGCGCCGGCTCGCCGAGGACGCCGAGCGCCTCCGCGCCGTCCTCGAGCCGAACCCTCCCGATGCACAGCCCTGGCGGCTCCTGCATGAGAAGCGTGGCGAGCCCAGTGGCCGGCACCGCCCACACCTCCACGGCGATCGCCGTGCCGCCCGAAGGGACGCGGATCATCGCGGGATGCCGGTCGTCGATCGACCAGAGCCGATAGGCCGGCTCCGTCCGAGCATCCCGCACGAAGCGAGCGCCCACCGCGAGCAGGTTGCCGTTCAGCTCGAGCCCGCGCATCAACGTG
>QHRS01000329.1:1713-3887 GCA_003221435.1 Candidatus Rokuibacteriota bacterium | reverse complement strand
CGGTTCGCGCGCTGCTGATTAACCCGCCCGAGCCTCTCCCGGAGTTAAACACGTCCGCTCTTCTTCGCGAACTTTCCCTCAGCGAGGCCACCTCCAGTCGAACTGGTCGAAAAGTAGCCGCCAAGGGGCGCCCGTACTTGCTTATTAATAGACAGCTTACAGGCCGACGGCCCCAAGGGGAATGACCCGGTCCGTGGCACCCACGTTGCCTTAATGGCTCGTCAGGAATGAGCAGCCAGGGAGGCAACAGAAGTGGGAGGGGCTATGGAACGGACCAAGAACCTGGTAAGCGGACTCAAGGCGGTGACCGTAGCGGTGTTCCTTGCCGCCGCTCTTCTTTCGACGGGCTGCAGTAACAACGCGCTAATGAACCCGCAGATGCCGAGCAGCGGGCAGGGCTCGCAGACTGCACAAGCCTCCGGGCAGCCGTCCAATCCCGCTGGCCAGCCTTCGAACCCCTAATTCAGGGCGCCCCCATTTGCTGGAGAGCGGAGGCCACGTGCGCGGCAGCCAAGTAGGCCTTTCTGTGGTCGTCAGTGAGTGTGCTTGCGATCTCACGCAGGATTCGAATGGCATGGGTACAGCGAGCCTGTCCCTCTCGATCTTCGCCTGCTTTCCAGGCAAGTGCACCCATTCTGTAGCTAAGCCGCCATGCCAGTTCTCTCATTCCAGATCGTTCCGCCCGCTCCAAACCGACCGCGATCGTATTTCCCAAGTCCTCTCGATCGATTCTTTGATCGTCAAGGATCTCAGCAATTGCGAGAGCGGCGGGGACAGCGACTACCAGGAATTTCTTCTGTTCTGATTCCCTAAGAATTTTGTTGATACCAACGATGGCTGCCTCGGGATTGCCAAGACCCGCTTCAATGAGGTTGAGTTCGATCTGAACCCCCCACAGGTCCTCCATATCCCGCGTTTTTAGCAGTCTTCTCTCGGCTTCAAGGAGCAATGCTCTGCTCTCGTCCACTTCACCTTTGCTTCTCAGGATTCGCGCCATCAGCCAGTCCAATCGGGGTCGTACCTCTATATGGCCTCGATTACGCAGAGAGGCTAGGCCATCGCGCACACATCTTTGCGCGGCGTCATGTAGTCCCAGGAAGTAGTACGCTAGCCCTTCTATTTCTAGAGCTTTGGCCGTGTAATGAGGATCCTTAAGGACTCTTGCCGAGGCAGCAATCTCGCTCGCTGCGGCGCAGGCATGCTCATAGTTGGCCAAGTGAATGCTGCAGATACCAACGCCAACGCAACCAGCAATAAACTCGAACGTATTTCCGACTCTTCTTGCCCAAGCAGCAGAGAGTCGGTTCTGATCAGCAGCCTCTGCGAAGCGGCCCAGGTAGTAGAGCATTCCCCCTCTATTACTCAGAATCCTT
Source organism: Candidatus Rokuibacteriota bacterium (assembly GCA_003221435.1). Taxonomy (GTDB): domain Bacteria; phylum Methylomirabilota; class Methylomirabilia; order Rokubacteriales; family CSP1-6; genus AR9. The sequence continues at coordinate 2,514 of QHRS01000329.1, read as the reverse complement.
GCCTTGAAGAAATCCGATCGTGATCTCTCAGCATGAGCCCAAGCCTCGTCAAGCCATTGGAGCTCCCCATCGATGTCGCCCAAGTAATGGTGGGCGGAAGCCATCGCATTCGAGATCCGCATCTTCCAGTAGTCGGAGTCAGCCGTCTGGAGGCCGGTCAATAGAATGTCGGTAGAATCGCTGCTTGCCCCCGAGACGATCAGAGCAGCGCCGAGCTCGTACATCAACGCGGCCCGTTCGTTGCGAAGAGATACGTCCGCTCCTTGGGAGCTAAGTACTGCCTTCAATCTCTCAATTACAACCTGCCTCGCTGACTCGTCTCCGTGACGCCAGTCGATCTCTGCTAGGTCTGCGTGGCACCGGAGGAGAAGTGATCTATCCCCAGCTACGGTTGCCATCTCCACGGAGATCGATAGGCTCCGTCTGGCTCCATCCAGATCACCCTTGGACATGGCGATGAGACCAAGAACGTGAGACCGCCGTGCCTCGTCATTGGGACTGGGACTACCGTTTCCCCAACTCTCCTGGCGTTGAAGGTAGCCAGCTGCTCCCTCATCATCACCGAGCTGCCGAAGCAGAGCCGCGATACGTAAGCAAATTTGACGCGAGCGTTCCCTTACCTCGCCTCGCTCAGCAATCTCTAGGCACGCCTGCAACCTCTTCATTCCTAGATACTGATCGCCTCTGCTAACAGCACGCTCTGCAGCTTCAAGCCCCCGCTCTAGGCGATCCACCGAGGGTCGGTACCGGAGCTCGAGATCAATACGGTCCTCACCGTCTCCCCTGTCGGGCACGGTTGCG
>QHRS01000329.1:0-1692 GCA_003221435.1 Candidatus Rokuibacteriota bacterium | reverse complement strand
CGCCTGGCTAGCCTTTGAGGCAAGTTCCTGGACCGTTTGTCTGACTCCGTCAGACGCCGGTACCCACCCTTCCCGCGAACTACGAAGGAATCCCTTTGCTTGAAGCGTCGACAGTGACTCGTCGATTCCTGTATCCATCGAAAGCTTCTTGAGCTTTACGCTGTCAAGAGGCTGGCGAAAGAGTGTGATGGTCAACATTACACGCTGCTCGGCGGAGCTAAGATGCCTCCAGGCGATCGCCCATGGATTCATCCCTGTTTCCAGTCGCATCGAATGAATTAGCGTCGCCTCACGAAATGCCCATGTGCCATCTCGCCTTTGGAGCAGTTGCCGTTCAATTAGCGAAGCAAGCGCAGCACGAAGGACTCCGGCGTTCCCCCCGGACAACGCGTGTAGTTTGGCTATGAGCTCCAGCTGAACGTTCGCGGCCCCGAGCGCTTGTCTCATCAGATGGTCGCAGTCGAGTGCCGAAAGGGGAGGCACATGTAGATTTCGTGCGAAGGGCTCCGCGGTATCCGGCATGGTGCTGCTCTGGAGAGCAATAACAACGCGGCTCGCCTGCCGGGTTTCGACAGAAAGCGCCCAGATGTACCGAGCGAGGGCTTTGAGAGTGCTCCTAGATGCCGTTTCATCGCAGGCAGCGGTGTAGAGCAGGACTGGAGACTGCCGACCACATTCGATCAGAAGTGTGTGAAGCTCCTTCGATCCCTCATGGGCCTGCCTTATCTCGGCTCCGGCAGGCGCCAAGTGCTCCGCAATTTGCGCCTCTAGTGGCTTGCCTCGAGACAAGTCTATTTCGAGGGCTCGTCCTCCAAGTCTCAGCAGGCGTGCCCCTACCTCCTCGAGCAACGCGGTCTTCCCCACGCCAGGCTCTCCGGCCAAATACACGAGGGTCGGCATCCCAGGTTCTTTCGAATTCAGGATCCTGTTTATCTCGTCAATCTCCCCCTCGCGCCCTACCAGCTTCCCCCCCAGGATCTCGCCGATCCGATCCTCTACTCCCATGCCCTCCATGAATTCGTCCGCGGATCCCTGACGAAGACCGGGTTTTCGTTCTAGAGCTCGCATCGCCACGCGCTCGAGGTCAATTGGCACTCGAATGCCGTGGACTCCCGGCGAAGGCACCCAACCTTCGAGCTGGCCGGAAACGACTTCGCGCACTGTGTGGCCCGCGAAGGGGTGCTTCCCGGTGAGCGCCTCGTACGCCATCACACCCACCGAATAGAGATCGCTGCGTATATCGGCGGGCGCGCCCTCCCAAACTTCCGGCGCCGCGTATCCGGGAGTTCCGGACAATCCATCCGCGCGACCGTCACTGCCGCCCATCCCGGCGTCGGTGATCTTCACCACTCCGCCCGCGCCTAGCAGGATGTTCCCCGGCTTCAAGTCGCCATGAATCTCGCCATGGCAGTGGAGGTGCGCGAGACCTCGCAACAAACCCGTGAGAATGTGACGCACATCATCCGCGGACTGCGGCTTCCCCATCCTTCGCGACCAGTCGCCGCCTTCGATCAGCTCCATCGTGTAATAGGCCTCGCCCGAGGGCAGGGCGCCCCAGTCGAAGACCTGGATCAGGTTCTCGTGGCGGATCTGGCGGAGGGTGTCGAACTCGCGGCGGAGAAAAGCGGACTCGGAGGAAGTCACCAGCTTCAGGGCAAGCTCGCGGTCGCGGATCGAATCCTGGACCCGGTA
>QHRS01000039.1 GCA_003221435.1 Candidatus Rokuibacteriota bacterium | reverse complement strand
ATCGAGACGCTGGGACAGATCCTGGCCGACGCGGTTCGCGAAGCGCTCGCGAAGCAGGGCGCGGCGTGACGGCCACGCTCCCAAGACGGATCCACGGGCGCGAGGAGTCAGCTTGAGCGCAGGCCCGCAGCGCACGAGCGCGAGCCCGCTCGCCGGCCGCGGGGCGGTGGTCACGGGCGGCGGCCGCGGCATCGGCGCCGCGATCGCGGAGACGCTGGCCGGCGCCGGCGCGGGGGTGGTGGTGGCCGCGCGCACCGAAGATGAGATCGCGCGCGTCGCGGCGGGGCTCGGCGCCCGCGGCGCGCGGGCGTGGGCCGTACCCTGCGACGCGTCCGACGAGGACAGCGTGCGGCGGCTGGGCGATGCGGCGCGGCGCCACCTGGGCGCGGTGGACATCCTCGTGAACAACGCGGGAGTTGGCGCATCGGCCCCGCTCCGGAAGATCGCGCTCGCGGAGTGGGAGCTGCTGATGTCGGCCAACGCGACCAGCACGTTTCTGTGCAGCCGCGAGTTCGTTCCGGGGATGGTCGCCCGCAAGTGGGGGCGGGTGGTGAACGTCGCATCGATCGCGGGGCTCGAGGGCGCGAAGTACGTCTCGCACTACAGCGCGTCGAAGCACGCGGTCATCGGCTTCACCCGCTCGGTGGCGCTCGAGGTCGCGGGGACCGGCGTGACGGTGAACGCGGTCTGCCCGGCCTATGTCGAAACTCCGATGACGGAGATCACGATCGCGGAAGTGGAGTCGCGCAAGGGGCTCGCGCGTGACGAGGCCCTCGCAGCCGTGCTCGCCACCACCGGCCAGACGCGGCTGATCGCGCCCGGTGAAGTGGCGAAGCTGGTTCTCGAGCTGTGCGGAGAGGAGGCGAGCAAAGTGAACGGACGGTCCATCGTCATGAATCCCGGTGCTGAGAGCACGACCTCCGAGGTCGTGAACCCGAAATCGCTGGGCACGCCGCGAGGCTTCAACCACGGGGTCCTCGCGCCGCGCAAGGGCCGGCTCCTGTTCGTGGCGGGCCAGCCGGGCTGGGAGAACGAGGCGAAGGGAACCCCGCCGGATTTCCCGCAGCAGTTCGCGCGCGCGCTCGACAAGGTCCTGACGGTGGTGGCGGCGGCCGACGGCAAGCCGACCGACGTGATGCGCATGACGTGCTTCGTGACCGACCTCGCCGCCTATCGCGCGAGCCTCAAGTCGCTGGCCGAGGCGTGGCGCGCCCGCTTCGGCAAGCACTACCCGGCGATGGCGCTGGTCGAGGTGCGCGGGCTCGTGGACCGCGGGGCGATGGTCGAGATCGAGGCCACCGCCGTGGTCACGGGCCGGGTCGAGGGCTAACCGATGCCGATCGCGGCGCGTTCCTTCCTGTACGCCGTGAACCCCACCACGGCGGTGGCGACGATCACCCTCAACCGCCCCGAGCGGCTGAACGCGCTCACATTCGAGGTCTACGCCGAGCTGCGCGACACGTTCCGCGCGCTCGATTCGGAGCCCGGCGTGCGCGCGATCGTCTTGACCGGCGCCGGACGCGGATTCTGCTCGGGCGGCGACGTCGAGGACATCATCGGGGCGCTCTTCTCCCGCGACGCGCGGGGGCTCCGCGAGTTCACGCGCATGACATGCGACGTCATCCTCAACATGCGGCGCTGCCGGCGGCCGATCGTGGCGGCCCTGAACGGCACGGTCGCGGGCGCCGGCGCCGTGATCGCGGCGGCCTGCGACTTCCGGATCGCGGCCGAGTCCGCGAAGATCGCGTTCCTGTTCGTGCGCGTCGGGCTCTCGGGCGCCGACATGGGCGCATCCTGGCTCTTGCCGCGCCTGGTGGGCTTGGGTCCCGCGACCGAGATGCTCATGACCGGCGAGTTCACGGAGGCGCGGCGCGCCTTCGAGATCGGTCTGTACCACCGCGTGGTGCAGCAGGAGCGCGTGCTCGCGGAAGCGACCGAGCTGGCCGAGAAGCTGGCGCGCGGCCCCGGCGACGCGATCGCGGTCACCAAGCGCGCGCTCGATGACGAGGCCCACCTCGATCTCGAGCGCGCGCTTGCCTACGAAGCCGACGTGCAGGCCGGCCTGATGGAGCACCCGGACTACCGCGAGGCCTACGAGGCGTTCCGCGCGAAGCGGGAGCCGCGGTTCCGGCGATGACGGCGACCGGCGGGCTCGCGGCGCTACTGATTCCGGATCCGGCGCCGGTGCGGGCGTTTCTCGAAGACGGCCACGCTGCGTTCGCCTCGAAGATCGGCGCATTCGCGGCGCAAGATGTCGCTCCGCGCCCGGCGCCTGACGACGACGCGACGGCACGCAAGGAGGCGCGCGCGCTGCTCACGCTGCTCGGCGGCGGCTGGCTCGAGCCGATCCGCAGCCTGGACTGGCGCGCGTGCTGCATCGCGCGCGAAGCGCTGGCTGCGGCATCGCCGCTCGCGGACGCGGTCTTCGCGCTCCAGGCTCTGGGCGGCGTGCCGCTGCTGCTCTCGAGGGGCGCGCCCGTGGCCACGCGCTGGGCGGGCGAGATCGTGGCCGGGCGCGCGATGGCCGCCTTCGCGATGACCGAGGCCGATGCGGGATCGGACGTGGCGGCGATCGCGACGCGTGCGCGGCGGAATGGCGAAGAGTACGTCCTCGACGGAGCGAAAACCTACATCTCGAACGCCGGGATCGCCGACGTCTACACCGTGTTCGCGACCACCGATCCGGGGGCCGGGAGCCGCGGGATCTCGTGCTTCGTCGTTCCGGCGGACACGCCGGGCCTGCGCTTCGTCCGGCCGCAGATCCTCTCGGCCCCGCACCCGCTCGGCGAGATCGCGTTCCAGGAATGCCGCGTGCCGGCCGCGAACCGGCTGGGGGAGGAGGGCCGGGGCTTCGCCCTGGGCTTGAAGACGCTGGACCGCCTGCGCGCGACGGTGGGCGCAGCCGCTTGCGGCATGGCGGCGCGCGCGCTCGCGGAAGCGGTCGCGCATGCTGGCGCGCGCCGCCAGTTCGGCAAGGCGCTCGCCGAGTTCCAGCTCGTGCAGGAGAAGTTGGCGCGCATGGCGACCAACCTCGCAGCTGCGCGGCTCCTCGTGTACCGCGCGGCGTGGGAGGCCGATCGCGGTGCGGCGCGCGTCACGCTCGAGGCGGCGATGGCGAAGGCGTTCGCCACCGAGGCGGCGCAGCGCATCGTGGACGACGCGGTGCAGATCCTGGGCGGGGCGGGCGTCATGGCGTCGCATCCGGTGGACCGGCTCTACCGCGCGGTGCGCGCGCTCCGGATCTACGAGGGCACGACCGAGATCCAGCACCTCGTGATCGCCCAGCAGCTCCTCCAGGGCGCGGGAGGCAAGGCGCGATGACGGCCAAGCGTTGCCGCGGAGGGGCGCAACCGTGAAGGCGGCGGTGGTCGGAGCCGGGCCCGCCGGGCTCTTCTTCGCGCTGCTCCTCAAGAAGTCCGATCCCCGCCACGAGGTGGTCGTGTACGAGCGCAACCGCCTCGACGACACGTTCGGGTTCGGCGTCGTGTTCTCGGATGCGACCGAGCAGGCGCTGGAGCAGGGCGATCCCGAGGTCAGCGCGGCGATGATGGCCGAAGGCCACCGCTGGGACGACATCGAGATCCACTATCGCGGCGACGTGCTCACATCCACCGGTCACGCATTCTCCGGGCTGTCGCGCCGGACCCTGCTGCGGATCCTCGCCGAACCTGGTGCTGGCGGCGGACGGCGCCAACTCGGCCACGCGGGAGCGCTATCGCGAGCACTTCCGGCCCGCAGCGGACGTGCGCCCCAACAAGTTCGTATGGCTCGGGACCTCGAGGCCGTTCCCGGCATTCACCTTCTACTTCAAGACCGATCCGCACGGGCTGTGGCGCGTGCACGCCTACCAGTACGAGCCCGGCCGCTCGACCTTCATCGTCGAGGCGCGCGATGAGACGTGGCAGGCGGCCGGGCTCGCGCGCGCAGGCGAGGCCGAGACCCTCGCCTTCTGCGAGCGCCTGTTCGCGGCCGAGCTGGACGGGCACCGCCTGCTCTCCAACCGCTCGATCTGGCGGAGCTTCCCCACGATCCGCAACGAGCGCTGGCACCACGAGAACGTGGCCCTGATCGGCGACGCCGCCCACACCGCGCACTTCTCGGTGGGCTCGGGCACGAAGCTCGCGATGGAGGACGCGATCGCGCTGGCGCGCGCGCTCGCGACGCACGAGCGGATCTCCGACGCGCTGGCTGCGTACGAGGAGGCGCGGCGACCGGCGGTCGAGAGCCTGCAGCGCGCAGCTCATGCGAGCCTGCAATGGTTCGAGGACACCGAGCGCTACATGACGCTCGAGCCGCTCCAGTTCGCCTTCACGCTGCTGACGCGCAGCCTGCGCGTCACGCACCAGAACCTGAAGGTTCGCGATCCGGCGTTCGTGGGGCGGGTTGACACATGGTTCGCAGCGAAGGCGGCCGAGCAGGCAGGCGTCGCGGTCCCGGCGCTCGCGATCCGTCCGCCTCCGGCCGCTGCGTCCGCGGCTCCGCCGAAGCCTGAAGCACCCGCGGTCCTCTCAGCCCCGCCACCCATGTTCACGCCCTTCCGCCTGCGCGGGCTGCTGCTTCCGAACCGCGTCGTGGTCTCTCCGATGTCCCAGTATTCGGCAGATGACGGCACTCCCAACGACTGGCACCTGGTCCACCTGGGCGCGCGTGCGGTCGGCGGGGCGGGGCTCGTGTTCGCCGAGATGACCGACGTGAGCGCGGAGGCCCGCATCACGCCGTGGTGCCCGGGGCTCTACCAGCCGCAGCACGTCGCGGCGTGGAAGCGCATCGTCGATTTCGTGCACGGGAATTCCCTCGCGAAGATCGCGGTGCAGCTCGGCCATGCCGGGCGCAAGGCCTCGACGCGGCGGCTGTGGGAGGGCGACAACGAGCCGTTGCCTGCCGGCAACTGGCCGGTCGTGGCGCCGTCCGCGATTCCGTACTATCCGCACAGCCAGGTGCCCAAGGAGATCACGCGGGCCGAGATGGAAGTCGTGACGGCGGACTTCGTCCGCGCCACGCGGCTCGCCGCCCTCGCCGGCTTCGACCTGCTCGAGATCCACATGGCGCACGGCTACCTGCTCGCGAGCTTCGTCTCACCGCTCACGAACCGCCGCACCGACGAGTACGGCGGCTCGCTCGAGAATCGCATGCGATTCCCGCTCGAGGTCTTCGACGCGGTGCGCGCCGCCTGGCCCGCCGACCGGCCGATGTCGGTGCGCATCTCGGCCGTGGACTGGTATCCAGGCGGGCACGAGCCGGCGGACGCCGTCGAGGTCGCGCGGCTCTTCAAGGCTCACGGCTGCGACGCGATGGACGTTTCGGCCGGGCAGACCGTCGCCGAGCAGCGCCCGGTGTACGGGCGACTGTTCCAGACGCCGTTCGCCGATCGCATCCGCCACGAGGTCGGGATCGCGACCATGGCGGTGGGGAACGTCTCGTCGTACGCGGACGTCAACACGATTCTGGCCGCGGGGCGCGCCGATCTCTGCCTGCTCGCCCGCGCGCACCTGTGGGACCCGTACTGGACCCGGCACGCAGCCTACGAGCTGGGAGTCCCGATGAAGTGGCCGGGCCAGTACGATGCGCTGAACCGCTTCCGTCCGCGATTCACTTGAGAGGAATGAAAGGCGGGCCTCCACCCGCCTTCAACGGGGAGCCACGACGATGCCCGTCACGTACTCCAGTTACCTCAAACTCGACGAGCTTCTCTCGCTCCAGCAGCCGCTCTCGGACGGGCCGGAGCACGATGAGACGCTGTTCATCATCATTCACCAGGTCTACGAGCTGTGGTTCAAGGAGATGTTGCACGAGCTCGACTACCTGAAGGCCCTGCTGGGAAAGCGGGACACGCCGCGCGCGCTCGCGACCCTCAAGCGCGTCCTCACGATCCTCAAGGTGGCGGTCGCCCAGATCGACGTGCTCGAGACCATGACCCCGCTCGAGTTCCTCTCGTTCCGCGAGCGCCTCGAGTCGGGAAGCGGATTCCAGTCGTTCCAGTTCCGCGAGCTGGAGTTCCTGCTCGGCCTCAAGACTAAGGCGGCGCTCGACCGCTACCCGGCGGGCAGCGAGCATCGCAGGCGGCTGGAGCGCCGCATGGGCGAGCCGACGGTGTGGGACGCGTTCCTGCGCTTCCTCGCAGCGGCCGGGCACCCGGTGCCGCGCGAGCTGCTCGAGCGCGACGTCGCATCGCCGGTCGCCGAATCGGCGGCCTTGCAGCAGGTCCTGATCGAGATCTACCGCCGGGATCCGATGGTGAGCACGCTGTGCGAACGGCTCGTCGACCTCGACGAGGGGCTGCAGGAGTGGCGCTACCGGCACGTGAAGATGGTGCAGCGTACGATCGGCGCGCGGATCGGCACGGGCGGGTCGGAGGGCGCGGCCTACCTCATGACCACGCTCAACCGGCCCGTGTTCCCCGACCTGTGGGCGATCCGCACCGATCTCGGGCACGCGCGGTGACGGATCGGGCGGGCGAAGCTGCCGCGAATTCGGGGGCGCGGGCCGCGCTCGCGCTCGCCGATCTCACGGCGCGCGTGAACCCACTCGCCCGGCACTACTCGCGCTTCCGCGTGGCCGAGCGGCTGCTGCTCACCGGGCACTCGCACCAGGCGTGGCCCGACGTCGGCTTCGAGGGACAGGCCGATGCGTGGAACGACGCGGCCGAGCAAGTGGACGAGAAGTGGGAGCGGGCGGCGGAGAAGGCCGAGCGGGTGCGCAGCGGCTTCGCGCGGCTGCTCGGCGACTCACGGGGCATCATCGCCCTCGGCCAGAACACGCACGAGCTGGTGACGCGCCTGCTCTCGGCGCTGCCGCTGGGAAGGCGCCCGCGGCTCGTGACAACGGACGGCGAGTTCCACACCATCCGCCGCCAGCTCGACCGCCTGGCAGATGAGAGCTGGATCGAGGTGGTCAAGGTGAGCGCAGATCCGTCCTCGAGTCTCGCCGAGCGGTTGGCCGGCGCCGTGGATGGCCGCACGGCGCTGGTGCTGGTCTCGTCTGTGCTCTTCGGCAACGCGCACGTCGTGCCCGGCCTGGGCGCGCTCCTCGGAGCCTGCCATGGCCAGGGCGCAGAGCTGCTGGTGGACGCCTATCACCATCTCAACGTCGTGCCGTTCTCGCTCGAGGGCGAAGGGCTCGAAGGCGCGTTCGTGGTGGGCGGCGGCTACAAGTACTGCCAGCTCGGCGAAGGGAACTGCTTCCTGCGCGTGCCGCCGGGTCGGGAGCGACTGCGTCCGCTGCTCACCGGATGGTTCAGCGAGTTCGCGAGCCTCGCGCGGCCTCCGGCCGCGCCGGTGGCGTACGGCGACGGAGCTGCGCGCTGGGCCGGCGCGACGTACGATCCGGCGAGCCACTACCGCGCGGCCCGCGTCTTCGAGTTCTTTGAGGAGCAGAGGCTGGGCTGCTCGCGGAGCGCTTCGACGCGCTCGACCTCGACCCGGGCGCGATCGCGCGGGACCGCTCCGTGCCGCCCGAGCGCATCGGCGGTTTCCTCGCGCTCCGGAGCCCGCGCGCCGGCGAGATCTCGGCGCGGCTCAAGGCGCGCGGAGTCTCGACCGACGTCCGCGGCGACCTGCTGAGGCTGGGGCCCGCGCCCTACCTGGCCGACGATCAACTCCGCGCGGCGATCGCGGCGCTCGGAGATGTGACGAGGGCGGTCTGAAGCGGCGGGCTCACTTTCCGCCAAACGAGAACATCACGCCCACCTCGGGCGCGTTGTCCGTCGCATTGGGCGTGAGTCCCACGGAGTCGTTGAGCTTGAGGTACGCCGACCGCGAGAAGTGCCACTGCGCCTCGGCGATCAGGGCCACGTCGCTCTGCTCACCTTCCACGCCGGCATAGACCTTCCAGCGACCGGACAGGCTCCGCAGGTATTCGATCGCGTACTCGCCCATGTCGAGGGTCTTGTCCTCCAGCTTGTAGGACGCGGCCGCCCGCAGCGTGAGCGTTCCCCACATGTAGCCGCGGATCGCGTGTGCCCCGAGCGCGAACTCCCAATCAGGCGTCCCGATCAGCAGCTTGTCCTTCTCCTGGGGGCTGACGGCTTCGAAGTACGTGTAGAGCGCAGGGTGGTGGTCCGTCTCGTCGAGCAGCTTGACGTGAAGCTGCCCCTCGACGTCTCCGGTCCCCGACTCCTCGATCACGGGAGGGACGGCCGAGGGATCGGCGGGGTCCTTCTCCTGCCGGGCCTTGATCACGGCGGCCTCCATCTCGACCGCGACGCGCTCGTTGATGCCGTAGCCCAAGAACAGGATTCCTTCGGAGGCCCGGAACTTGGCGTGGAAGGTCTGGTCGCCCACGTGGCCGAGCGAGGAAGGCGTGTACTCGGTATTGTTGTCGTAGTAGTACTCGAAGAACGGATAGACCAGCAGCTCGCCCTTTCGCACGTAGGTTCCGGACATCGAGGTTGGGTTTCCGGGGCCGCGGTCGCGCAGGTAAGAGGGCAGCTCGTCCGCGGGGGCAGGCACTGTGAGAAGGCTCGCAGCCGCCCCCAGCATGCCGATGCCGATGAGCCACGCAGCACACCGCTCGCGTATCACGTTCATCCCCTTTCTCCCGCGTTCGAGTTCTTCGGACCGCGCCCGGCCGGCTGCGGCTCCGCAGGCACGATCGCGCCGGCCCTGGTCCCTGGGCAGCTGTGGTTATCGGCCGCTTGGCTGCGGCTCCGCGATGGGATCGTGGCCCGTTGCCGGAATTCACCTGTCACGCCCGTGTGAATCGGAGAAAAGAGAACGCCCCGCCGCTCCGGGCCGGAGCGGCGGGGCGCCACGATGCAATGCGCGATGGGGGGACCGCCGCGCCGCATGTCATTTCTTCTTCTTGTCCGTGACGACGTTCCCGTTGGGGTCCACCTTGAGTTCGGACCGCTTGCCGTTCGCCTCGATCTGGGCCTCGTAGTAGGCGAGCGAGTCGCCGAGCGAGACGGTTTCGAGAGCGACGATCTTTCCCTTCCCGATGTGCTTCATATAGGTCTCCCGGGCCGGCGCCGGGAGCGAGTCCATCACGACCTGGGCCTCGACCACCATGAGCTTGCCGTCGGCCCCGATGATCATGTCCCGCGAGCGCCCGCCGACCTTGGTCTCGACCTCGTAGAGGGTCTTGCCGTGCTCGACCTCCTTCGAGATGTTGTGGATGACCGCGCCCTTGGTCTGCTCCCGCACCGTCGTTTGCACAGCTGGCGGCAGGCTCTCGACCGCAATGCCCTTGCTCTCGGCCGCCTTCCGCTCAGCTGCGTGCGCGGACCCGGACAACAGGATCCAGGCGGTCACGAGAAGCGTTCCGATCAAGAACCTCCGACTCTGCATGCTCATGTTCTGACTCCTTCGGGATGTTGGATGACGGCGGGCAATGCCTAAAGGACTCTCACTGTGCGGGCGCGGTCTGCTGGTAGATCGGGCTCACCTGATACGCGCGCTTCTCGAGCTTGAGCGCTTCGCGCCGTGCGTCCCGCAGGCCCTGCGCTCCGAGGCGTGCGACCTCGACCAGCACCAGCGTCTCGTTCTCCTTGTCGCCGACGGCGCCGATCTGCACGTTCCCGACGCCCGGCGCATAGTACTTGAGCTGCGTGCCGCTGCCCGGTTCGAGCGGGCTGCGCTCCGCCACCACCTGGACGTCGCCGTAGCACCCGGTCGGGACGCATGTAGTCTCGCCCATCTTGAGCACGCGGGCGCAGTCGAGGAAGGCGATGTCGGGCACCGACCCCTGGAGGAACTTGTCGCCCACCCGGGGATTTCCCTCCACGATGATGCCCCCTTCGCCGCCCGCGACCCCGGAGATCCAGGTGTTCGGCGCGCCGGCGAAGACGCCGCCACTGTATTGCTCGGGGTATTCACCCAGAACCCACACGTTCCCGCTGTTGTCCTGCGCATGGAAGGCGAGCTCGGCCTCCGCCAGCGTGTCGGCGTCGAAGTCCCGGTCCCAGAGCACAACTGCGCGGGCGCCGCCAATCACCTTCACCAAGTCGGTGACGACGAGCACGACCCGATGGGGCAGGACGCCGCCGCCGCGATCGGCCTGGCCCTGGAGGGTGTAGCGGGTCCCGGGAACCAGCGGGTACCAACGGTTGTCGACCCGGGTCGAATTCGTGAAATTCGCCGGGTTGAACGGGCTGGCGGGCGCGCATTCCGCCGAGCTCGTTGCCGCGCTGGGATCGGCAGAGATCGCGCCCGGTCCCTGGGCCGATGGCATGGGCGAGGGTGCGCTCGGCGTCTCGAGATGGGTCCCGCAGCCTACGACCACAAGGGTCAGAATGGTTACGGCCAAAGCCGCTCGGCCCGAGTGACGATTTCGCATGATATCCCCCGTGATAGGCGACCGCGGACACGAAACGTCCTGACACCGGGGCCCTTCTTCACGCGAGGCGCCCAACCGATCTGGACGAGCTTGCTGCGACTATTGCAAAACGATATCGGTATTGTCGCGCTAAGGTCAATATTAAATCTGATGTGCCGATCTATTTGTGCTGAATCGCACATTTGATATTCCAGCAGCTTCCGTCACATGGAACAGAAAAACCGGATCAAACTCCAAAATCCTGTTGGTTGGCCAAGGGAAGCGGGTATAATTGGCGTGTGTCGTGCGCCTTGGTCCACCTTGACGGTTCGGGGCGAGTCCCCGACCGTCGGTCTGAAACTCGTTCCGAATCCGCGATGATGTCCGACGGCCGACCGTCGGGCGGCGACGACGAAAGCAACCGAAACACCTGGCCTATAGAGAGCCGGAGCACGATGCAATCACGCGCTTGGGTCGCCACCAGCCTTACCCTGGCCGCCATGCTGCTTTCCGCATCGGGACCGTCGGTTGCGCGCGCCGGGCAGGAGGACGAGGCCCCTCCGCCACGAAACGAAGCCCGGCTGGGCCTCCGGGCAGGCAGGCTGTCGCCGGGTATGGTTGTGGATGGCCGTCTGGACGAGCCGGCCTGGGCGGCGGACCCGGACTCCATCACCAACTTCACGATGCTGGAGCCGGAGGAAGGAGGTGTCCCGACCTGTCCCACGGTCGTGAAGGTGCTGGCCGATGGCACCGCCATCGTCATTGGCGTGCGATGCTGTGACGCCGAGCCGCAGAAGATCGTCGCGTTCTCGAAGGCCCGCGACTCGGAGCTCGGGGACGAGGACAACCTGACCATCGTCCTCGACCCCTTCCTGGACGGCCGCTCCGGCTACGTCTTCTGCGTCAATCCCGCCGGCGCGCGGTTCGACGGGCTGGTCGCCGCCCGCGGAGAGGAAGTCAACGGCGATTGGGACACCTACTGGGAGGCCAGGACGAGCCGCGACAGCAAGGGCTGGTACGCGGAGATCCGGATCCCGATCGCGAGCATTGCCTTCCGGAACAACGCCGCCGGTTGGGGGTTCAACGTGCAGCGGCGCGTGCAGCGTCTCCAGGAGACGAGCCGCTGGTCCGGCGCCAAGCTCGACTACGAGATCTATCAGACGAGCCGCGCCGGTCTGCTCACCGACCTTCCGAAGTTCGACCTCGGCGTCGGCCTGACCATTCGCCCGGCCGGCGTGGAGCGGTTCCGCAAGCAGGCTCCCCACAAGATGTACGAGTCCAACGAGGATTTCAGCCTGGACGCCACCCAGCGGATCGGACCGCATCTCTTGTCGTCCTTGACCGTGAATACCGACTTCTCGGAGACCGAGGTGGACGTTCGCCAGGTCAATCTCACCCGATTCCCGATCTCGTTCCCCGAGAAGCGGACCTTCTTCCTGCAGGGCGCCGACATCTTCGAATTCGGCCTGGGCCTGGACGAGGAGACTTTGCTGCCCTTCTACACCCGCCGCATCGGTCTCTTCGGATCCGAGGAGGAGGAGCTCGCCACCGTCCCGGTCGACGTGGGGGGGAAGGTCAACGGACGCATCGGCAGCACGAACATCGGAGCCATGGTCGTCAACACCAACAAAGCGACCGTGAAGGTGCCGGGCGTGTACGCGCCGGACACGACAGTGAACCTGCCCTACACGAGCATGGGGGCGTTTCGGATCAAGCAGGACATCCTCGCTGAGTCCGCGATCGGGCTGCTGGCGACTTATGGCGACCAGCTGGATCGCAACAACAGCTGGTCGGCGGGCTCGGACTTCACGTACCAGACCTCCAGCTTCATGGACGACAAGAACCTCCTCTTGGGAGCCTGGGGCATGCTCATGAACCGCGAGGCGCAAGTCGGGGACAAGACCGCCTACGGCGCCCGGCTCGAGTTCCCCAACGAACTCGTGGACGCCCAAGTTGCATTGACCCGCATCGGGGACGGCTTCGACCCGTCGATGGGCTTCGTGCCTCGCAAGGGGGTGCAGATCTTCTCGACCGGCGCCGAGATCAGCGCCCGCCCGGGCTGGCCTGGGTTCCGGCAGCTCCTGCACGAGCTGTCGTTTGTCCAGTGGGTGAACCGGCGCAGCGACCGCTGGGAAACCTACGCTGTGACCGTGAAGCCGATCGACTGGCTCTTCGAGAGCGGCGACCGCGTGACCATCCAGTTCGAGCCGCAAGGGGACCGGTTGAACAGCCAATTCGAGGTGTATCCGGACATCGACATCGCGCCGGGGTCCTACGAGTGGACCCGCAACAGCTTTTCCGTCACCTCCGCGCCGAAGCGGCGCTTGAGTGGCGAGATCCGGCTGGAGAACGGCGGCTACTACACGGGCAACCTGAAGACCCGGGCGGCGAGGATCACGCTCAAGCCGTCGTCGTTCTTCACCCTCGAGTTCACAGGCGAGCGGAACAAGGCGGTGGTGCTCGCCCCCGAGAACGAGTCGGTCGAGCTGTTCGTCAAGAGCTTCTCCCAGGACCTCCTCGGCCTGCGGGTCGAGCTCAACTTTACGCCGGACGTTCAGTTCAGTACTTTCACGCAATACGATTCCGAGGTGCGGGAGCTGAGCTCGAACAATCGGATCCGGTGGACGTTCAAGTCCAACGGCGACCTCTTCGTCGTCTACAACCACAACGAGACGCGGCCCCCGGGACACGAGCGGTTCACCCTCGCCGACCCCTGGCAGTTCGACTCCGCTCAGTCCACGATCAAGATCCAGTACGCTTGGCGTTTTTGAGGGCTCGCGCCGGAGCGCGCGGCTTGGGTGGCGGACCCGCGGCGGAGGCATCGTGCAATTCGCAAGCATGCACGGCCTGCTCGAGCCCTCTCCGAACGAAGATTCTGGACAACCTCACGAGCAGCGACTACCATAATTCAAAGAGTTCGCCATAGTATTCATACACAGGAGCTTTACAATGTTTTCTAGGTACTTGTTCCTCCGGCCGCCCGCCTTGGCGTTCCTGCTGCTCTTCGCAGTTTCCTCCGCCAGCGCCCAAACCTGTAACGATCCCGGGGCCTACTGCGAAGGATGGTCACGAGATTCGACTCGGCGGGAGATCTCGCTGACGCGCACGACGCTGTGCGGGCTCGCCCAGTGCCCGGCCGTATGCAGCACGCAGCCCATCACGGCTCTGCCGAGCATTCGCATCGACTCGTTCAATCACGTGGTCCTCGGCTTCTCTGTTTCCAACGCATGCGATCCCGAGTGTCCGAGCACGGGCTTCGAGCCCTGCTACAACTTGGGAATCTCGTACCGGCACAAGGTCACAGGCGGGTCCGAGTCGGTCGTAAGCGTGTATGACTGTGACCCGCTGGGGGACCCGGGCACGACCGTAGCGGATGGCGCCACGCTCAGTGGCAACTACGCCATCGGCGGAAAGGAAACCGTGACGATCTCGCACATCACTTACGGGCTCCTTCCGCCACCCGACAACTGCGGCTCGGCCCCGGTCTCGCTCGACATGAACGCCAACGGGCCGAACCTGGCGGTCCAGTCGCACTTCACGTTCACGTGGACGGGCAATGTGGTCACGGGGTACACGGAAACCCGGACCTACATCAACGTGCCTCCCCCGAACTCGGTCCACATCACGGTGTCCAACATCAACTACGGCGCGGGCACATTCACGGCCAGCGTGCCCGACGCCAGCACGCCAGTACGAAGCGGCACCTGGGGGCAGCTCAAGGTCCGCTACCGGTAGGCACCGGCGCCCGAACCGCCCCAGTCAACATTGCACGATAGTTGTGATAGGCTTCTGTCGCGTTGTGCGGTCCGGTGTTGCCGGGCCGCTTCTTATTGACGGGTGTGAGTCGGGCGGGGGCGGACCATTGGTACAGGTAATCCACTTCGAGCTCTTGTCCTCCAGAACTTGCCGCGTCGCATGACTTCGCTCCCCTCCGGGCTGTCCCCCGAGCCCGGCGCATGCGCCCGCGCCGCGATTCGCCGCCGGGCCCTTCCCGGGGTCGTCTGGCTGGTGGCGGCCTCCACGGCGGCGGGCGCGCTCTCGCCCGCGGGGCCCGCGCGAGCAGGAGTCTGGAGCAACGTCAACCCGGGCGGCGGCGGCGCCTTCACGTGCGTCGGCGCGGGCATCAGCGGGACCATCATCGTCGGCTCGGACATCGGCGGCGTGTACCGCAGCGACAATCACGGCGCGACGTGGGAGAACGTGGGCTCGTCGGGCGGCGGGCTGATCCGGAGCTACGTCTCGTCGGTCGCCTTCAGCCCGGACAACGGATCGCTCGTGTATCTGGGAACCGACGGCGGCCTCTACCGCAGTGGCAACGCCGGAAAGTCGTTCAGCGTCTCGTTCACGGGTGGCTACTGGAGCGCGATCGCCCCGGCCCCGTCCGATCCCAATATCGTGTACGCCGCCGAGCAAAGCTCGTACACCAGCACCGATCCGGTGATCTGGAAGAGCCTCAACAAGGGTCTCAACTGGGTGCCCGTGGCCACGTTGCCGCCTGGTTCGCGCGTGATCAAGCTCGAGGTCCAGCCCAACAACCCCTCGCATCTCTTCGCGCTCAGCGGATACGAGAAGCTCGCGGCCTCGAGTGCGCCCCGCCGCGCCCTCTACGTGAGCAACGACGCCGCCGCGAGCTTTACCAACGTCCACGGCGACAGCACGGCCGGGGGCATGACGGGAAACCCCTGGGACGCCACCTACGATCCCATGCATCCGGATACCATCTTCTGCACGTCGGTGGTGGGCGGGAACGTGGATGAATCCTCGAGCTGGTCGGGATACACGTGGCGGGGGAGCCAGAGCGGGGGACCCTGGACGCAGGTCTCGACCCACACGGGGGCGATCATCGCCCGCCAGAGCACGGGTGAGATCATGACGATCGACGTCCGTCGCGACGGCCCGGGGTGCTCGGAGTGCGGAACCTTCAAGTCGGCAGACTGGGGAGCGAGCTGGACAAGGGTGAGCGACATGACGGGTTGGGACCCCGGTTGGATCGGCTCGATCGCGTGGGCGTACAACGAGGCGACTTCGGGCGTCGGCAAGACGCTCGGAAAGGATCCGACCAATTCAGCCGTGATCTACTGGGTCACGCCGCAATTCGTGTGGCGGACCACGGACTGGGGCTCGACCTTCACCAACATGTTCACCAATCCGGCCCTGCCCGGGTTCTGGACCGGGCGCGGGATCAACAACGTCGCCCCCGCATCTCTGTCGGCGGGCGGGACCACGCTCTATGCCGGGTTCTACGACCTCGGGATCTGGAGGAGCCTCAATGGCGGGGCGAGCTGGCAGCCAAGCAACGACCCCGCCGTGACTGGAGAGTGGGACGGAAAAGGCGGTTGCTGCATGACCATCCTCGCCGACCCCGTGAGATCCAACGTCGTCTGGGCTTCCCAGGGCGATAACATGACCACCTCCAACGTGGTCCGAAACACGAGCAGCGCCGTCCCCGGGACCTGGACGACGACCGCGGGAGTCCCTTCCGGCTTCGTCTCGGGCCTGTCCGTTGATCCTTCGAGCCCGACCTCGAATCGCACGCTCTATGTCACTTCCAACGGCGACGTGTACAAGAGCGTGGACGACGCCCAGAGCTGGAGCAAGGTCTTCGACTGCGATTCGTGCTACGTCACAGGCGCATCGGGCGGCACGGTCTTCACGGGCGGCGCGCGGGGCCTTTGGAGATCGACGAACGGCGGTGGGACCTGGAGCGAGCTGGCGCCTGCCACCTTTCATCTGGGCCCCAATGCCTATCCCCTCAACTCGGCGAAGTGGAGCGGGCCTCACAGCATCCTGATCTCGGGCGGCGCCGTCTACGTGGCCAACTATGGCGACCACCGGGGCCTCTACAGGAGCCTCGACGGCGGCGATTCCTGGAGCCTGATCCGTCCCGACGACTTCGCGATGACGGTCCACGTCGACTACAACGGATGGCTCTATCTGGGGTCCTCCTCCGCCACGAATGCCGGCGGGAATGCGATGTCGGGATCCACCGGGATCCAGATCTCGAGGGATTCCGGGGCAACTTGGTCGAGCCTCAACACCGGCCTCCCGTGGCCGTTCGCCTGGCCCATCGCGACCATGCCCGAGGGAACCGGAAACGTGAGGGTCTTCATCGGGTCTTCCGGCAGCGGCCTCTGGACCGCCGTCGCGTATGTTGTCAATCCGCTCCCGGTCGGGGACGAACTCGGGCCCGGATTGGGCCTGGTGGGCTTCCGCCCCAACCCCGCGCGCGGGCGCGTCTCCGTCGCGTTCACCCTCTCTTCGCCCGAACCTGCGCTCCTCGAGGTCTTCGATCTCGCAGGACGGCGCGTGTTCAGGCGTGACGTGGGCTCGATGGGCGTCGGCAGCCATCTCGTGCCCCTCGGCACGGAGTTCCGGCCCGCGCCCGGCATGTACAACATCCGCCTCTCCCAGGGCGGGCGCTCGGTCCACGTCCGCTCCGTCGTCGTTCCGTAGCTGCCCGACTCCGCCGGCCCGACCTTTTCGCCGGCGTGGCGGCGCCCGTCGCGCCGCCACCCCCCGTTCCGCCGACGGCGGTGGACCCCAACTCCTTCCGGACCTCGCACCCCGTTCTTGGAGTAGGCCTTGTCCCCCATCCCTGTCACGAGACGTGATCATGTGTCATAATCCGTGTCGTGCCGTTCCAGTGCCGAGTCCCGGGGAGCACACCAGCATGGCGAGACCGGATCGAGGCGAGGCCGACCGGCGAATCCAGAACCTCACGGAGAAGCTCCTGGGCACATTCGAGGAGCTGGATTTCCTGCACAGCATGGCGGCGTTCCTCGCGCGGCCGAGCGGCGTGGGCGACCTCGACGGCTATCTGGTGCGCGAGACCGTGTCCATCTTCCGCGCCGACGGAGGCTGGCTCGCCCGTCGCGGGGAGGGCTCGGAGCTCCGGTCGGCGGCGGTCCATGGTATCCGCGCCGAGGTCGCTGAATTCCTCAACGAACGGTTTCTCGTCCCCCTGATCCGCGCGGAGGGGCTGCCCCTCCTCGTGGACGATCTGGAATCGGCGCTGCAGCATCGTGGGGTGGAGAGACCGGGGGCGGATTTCGAAGGAGGCGAGCTGCCCCGCGCCTTCCTCGCGTGTCCTCTGGCCGCGAACACCGAGGTGCTGGGCGTCATCGTCCTCGGGAAGAATTCGCGCGGCGACGCATTCACGGCCGGCGACCAGAAGCTGCTCACGACGCTCGCGGTTCAGGCCGCACTCTTCATCAAGAACGCAACCCTCCTGCGTCGGCTCGAAGCCGAGGCCAGGAGTCTCGGAAAGCGCGTCGAGCTGCTCGAGTCCGACACCACGGCCCGCCCCGATCTCTCGCGGATTCAAAGCGAGAGCCCCACGATGCGGCGTCTTGCGGATCAGGTGGAGAGCGCAGCGGCCTCGGGCGCCACGGTGTTGCTGCTCGGCGAGAGCGGCACAGGCAAGAGCCTGGTCGCGCGGATTCTCCACCGGCGAAGCGCCCGCCGCGGCGGCCCGTTCGTGGAGGTCAACTGCGGCGCGATCCCCGCCGGACTGATCGAGAGCGAGCTCTTCGGACACGCGCGCGGGGCGTTCACAGGCGCAGGACGCGAGCGCGCCGGACTGTTCGAGGAAGCCCACGGCGGCACGATCCTGCTCGACGAGGTCGCAGATCTTCCGCCGGAGCTGCAGGTCAAGCTGCTCTCGGTGATCGAGCAACACCGCGTGCGCAGGGTGGGGGAGAACCGTGATCGGAACGTGGATGTGCGGATCGTCGCCGCCACCAACGCGGACCTCGCAGCGGCCGTCCGCGCCGGCCGGTTCCGCGAGGACCTCTTCTACCGCCTGAACGTGATCACGCTCTCGATTCCTCCGCTGCGGCACAGGCGGGAGGACATCCTCCCGCTCGCGCGTCGCTTCCTCTCCGAGCTCGCGCGCGAAACGAATCGCCGCGTCACCGGCTTTTCGCCGGCCGCTGAAGAGGCGCTGCTCGAGCACCCGTGGCCCGGGAACGTGCGCGAGCTCCGCAACGTGGTGGAACGGAGCCTGCTGCTCAAGGGTGCGGGGGCCCTGGTCGAGCTCGGTGACCTGCCGCCGCTCCAGGCTCTCTCGAGCTCGGCCAAGCGCCTCGAGCTTTCCAAGGAGCCCCTTGCGAATGCCGTGCGCGGCTACGAACGGGGCCTGATCGTCGCAGCGCTCGAGCGCAGCGGCGGGATCGTGGCGCGAGCGGCCGAGATGCTCGGCATATCTCGCACCAACCTGCACAACAAGCTCGCCAAGCACGGCCTGCTCAAGGCCTCCACTTGGGGTGACGGTAGTCATGATGCGTGACGAACGACGCCTCGATGCGCGGCGATCGGACCGTCTAACTCGTTAGCTGGCAATCGTCGGATCGCTGCCAACCGTGGGAATGACAATTGCTAAACGGAGCGCATGTCCGCTTGTCGGCTGGGCGAGAGTGTGCCGGGGGCTGGGGCTCGGATCCGGGAGGCAGAAACCCATGATGAGGCACGAGGTTCTTCGTCGAACGCGAGGGCGGAGGTGGCGGGCCGGGGTGACGCTCGCCGGGCCGCTCGCGACCGGGATCGTTCTGACGATCCAGCCCCTGATCTCCGGATGCGCCAGCCGGAGTCCCGCAGAAGCGGAAAACCGCGAGATCCGCCTGACGCAGGACGGGCTCGTGAAGTACGCGCCGCATTTCTCTCCCGACGGCGCATCGCTCGTGTACGCGGCGAGGCATGGAGAAGGCGCAGGCGCCCTGGGTGTCTACGTCGTTCCGCGCAAGGGCGGTGAGCCCAGGCGGATCTCTCCCGATTCCCTCTCGAT
The DNA here is from genome assembly GCA_003221435.1 of Candidatus Rokuibacteriota bacterium. Taxonomy (GTDB): domain Bacteria; phylum Methylomirabilota; class Methylomirabilia; order Rokubacteriales; family CSP1-6; genus AR9. Next base: position 6,254 of record QHRS01000039.1, on the reverse strand, counting down.
CTACCCGCTGGGCTGGTCGGACGACGGGGGCGCGATCTACTGCCGCAGCATCGAAGGGCGCAACATCTACCGGGTCGGGCTCGACGGCTCGATGCGCACCCTCGATTCCGGGGACCCCTTCTCGCGCGTCGTCTCCGTCTCCCCGGACGGACGGACATTCCTGCTCCTGAAGTTCAACAAGGACAATCGAGACCTCGGCATCGTGGAGGCCGGCAGCCCGTTCCGGTTCGTAGCCGAGACGCCGGTATGGGAGGAGGACGCGGTCTTCGGGCCCGCCGCCGGCGAGATCACCGTCGTCTCGACGGCTGCCCCTTCCCGAGGGCCAGAAGTTCCAGCCGGCCTGGTCGGCCGACGGCCGGATGCTCGCCTACTGCTACCGGCACGAGGGCCAGGGTGACGTGTGGCTCTACGACGCAAGGTCCGGGCGCTCGGCTCCCCTGACCGATGATGCAGAGGACTCGGGCTCGCCGTCCTGGGAGCCAGGCGGGGAATGGCTGGCCTTCTGCCGCAGCATGAAGATCTCCCACATCTTCGTCGGGCACCCGAAGCATGAGGGGCGCAGGCAGCTCACAGAGGGCCCTGACTACGATCACGGCCCGGCGGTGTCGCCCGATGGACGGTGGGTGGCGTTCACGAGGAAGCTCGCAGCCGGCGAATCGCGCGGCAAGGCGCTGCTGTGCGTTGTGCCACAACCCGGCGGGCCGGTGCGCACGATCGATCTCAAGGGGCTGCTGCTGCCCGCCAAGGAAATGGAGGCTCTCGCCTGGTCTCCGGATTCCCGGGAGATCGCGTTCTCGGCCAGCGCGGGCGCGGGCAGGATGGACATCTACCGCGTCGGCCGGGACGGACAGGGGCTCGCACGCGTGACGATCGAGCCCGGCGACGAGATCGAGCCGTGCTGGTCGCCGGACGGGAGATTCATCTCCTACACCCGCGTCGGGGGCGGGGAGACTCGTATCGCGATGGTCCCTTCGACCGGTGGCCTGCCTCGACCGGTGAGCGCGGCGGGGGTGCTGAGCGAGGGAGGCCTGGTGTCGCCGCATTCCGACCGGGTGGTCTACGTGTCCTTCCCTTCCGATGGAACCACCCAGCTGTGGATGGCGACGCTCGAGAAGCCGGAGAAGAGGACGCTGCTCATGACCAGCAAGCTCATCGTCTGGCCGGTGCGCTGGACGCCCGATGGGAGGGAGATTCTGTTGGAGCGCGGGCGCGGAACGAGCTGGGAGATCCTCGTGTGGTCCCTGGACTCCGGGGTCGAGACCAAGATCGGGCAATCCATGATGCTGCCGTCGGGCAAGGACATGTTCGCCGAGCTTTCGCCCGATGGCGAGAAGTACCGAGACCTCTATTACCCGGGCGGAATCGTGGTCGCGGACGGCCAGGACCGCTCGGATCTCTACCTGATCCGGGCCCGGATGCCGGACAAGCCCTCGGCGCTGTACCTTCGGGAGGACCGATTCTTGTGCAGCGGTTTCGTGGGGCTGGCCGGCTGCTTCTGATCGCCGCAGTACTCTTCTTCTTCGCGGCCGGTCCCTGAGTCCGCCGGCTCTGGCCGGCGCGCACCGACCGGAGGGCGCATGAAGATCCGACCGCGCTCGATCAGGGCGAAGCTCCTGCTCGTGTTCCTGGGGGCCTCCACGCTGCCGATCGCGGTCCTCGGCTTCATCTTCTACCGCAGCTCGACGCGCGCAGTGGACGAGATGGTCGGAAACCGCGCAGCGGGCATCGCGCGAGCCGTGCGCGCCGAGCTCGACCAACGTCTCTCGCTCCGGATCGAGGATCGCCTGCTGGTGGCGAACGAGCCTGTGCAGCTCTTCCTGGCCCGTGGGCGGCGGCCCGGAGGAGGGGTGGCCGCGGGAGCGCTCGACACGCTGGGCCGATATCTCGACCAGCTCTTCGAGCAGTACGATGAGTACTACGAGGAGCTGATCCTGGCGGACCCGGGCGCAGCGCCGCTCGTCCGCTACGAAAGGTCGTCGGGAGCTGTGGTCCCGGGCGAGGCGCACCCGAGATTCGACCCGGGGCGGCTCACGACCGGGCCCGGGGCCGGGTCGGGAGAGGGCGGCCCGAGCCCGCCACACCATGCTGCGTCGCCGCTCGTTCCGGAATTCCGGGAGATCGAGCGGAATCTGCTTCAATCGGCGCGGGACCTGGCGGCCGGCGAGCACATCCTGCGCATCGATCCGCCGGAGGGAAATCGGGCTCCAACTGTGAGCATCCTGCTGCCGGTGCAAGCGAGCGGAGATCCGGGCCGGCGGCTCGGCTACCTGCTGGCCCGCGTGCGCTCGCGGTACCTGTGGCCGGACGATTGGGCCAACCGGCGCTTCGGCGAGAGGGGTCACCTCGTGATCCTCGACCGCGAATCGGGCAAGGTGCTCTACCACACGCGGCCGGATTGGATCGGGAGGGCTTTGAGCCAGGTGGATCCGGATCTCTCCCGGGCCGCGAGCCCTGCTGCCCCCGGGCGAGTGGACGATGTCGCGAGGGCGTGGATCACGGGCGGCGCAGAAGGCCGGCGGGTCGCGGCCGTTCTCGAAAGCTCGCGCGCTCCGTGGGCGATCGTGGCGACAGCTGTTCCCGGCGAGTTCGCGATCGAAGCGCGACAGGCGGCGCTCTTCAATCTCCTGGTGGCGGGCGGAGCGATCCTCGCGGCGGCCGTGCTCCTGCTCTTCGCCACCGGGCGCCTCTCGCGCTCCATCGTGACGCTGACGGCGGGCGCGCGCCGCATCGCAGGCGGAGACTACGGCGGGCCCGCGATCCGCGCCGAGACGCACGACGAGATCCAGGCGCTGGCGGAGGCGTTCAACGTGATGTCGGAATCGGTGCGTCGCAACATCGCGATGCGCGAGGAGGCCGCGGCCGAGCTGGACGCGCTCAACCGCTCGCTCGAGGGGCGCGTTCGCGAGCGCACGCGCGAGCTGGAGGGCCTGAACGCGGCACTGAACCTCGCGAACGAGCAGCTCAAGGAGCTGGACCGTCTCAAGTCGCGCTTCCTCGCCACCGTGTCCCACGAGTTCAAGACGCCACTCACATCGATCAAGGCCTTTGCCGAGATCCTGCACGACGAGCTCGAGGGCCTGCCGGTCCCGGACGAGCTGCGGCGTTTCCTCGGCATCATCGACGCGGAAAGCGACCGGCTGGGACGCCTGATCAAGAACGTACTCGACCTGTCGCGGATCGAATCGGGCCGGATGGTGTGGCGCATGGCCGACGTTCCGCTCTGCCGGACGATCGAAGCGGCCCTCGACGGGTTGCTGCCGGCACTGCGCGAGAAACGCCTGCGGGTCGAGCGCGACATGCTCCCGGGCGACGTTGTGGTCCACGGCGATGCGGACCGACTGCAGGAAGTCTTCACGAACGTGCTCGACAACGCCGTTCAGGCCAGCCCCGAGGGCCAGTGCATCGTGATCGGCTGCCGCGAGGAGGCGGCCGCGAAGAACGGCGGCCCGGCGATGGTGCGGGTGTTCGTGCGCGATCGCGGCCACGGGATCGCGCCGGACGATCTCGAGCGAATCTTCGACCGGTTCCACCAGGTCACGGCCCAGGGCCGGCGCCGCAAGGGGGGAACGGGCCTGGGGCTGGCGATCAGCCGCGAGATCGCAGAGGTCCACGGAGGGCGCATCTGGGCCGAGAGCGAGCCCGGAAGCGGATCCACATTTCACATCACGCTGCCGCGCGCCACGCGGCCGGATGCGGGGATCGCCAGCTTCGCGGAACCGCCGGCGTCCGTACGCGAACCTTGGAGAGGGTGAGGCCGATGTCCAAACGTGTCCTGATCTGCGACGACGAGCCCTACATCGTCGAGTCCGTTTCGTACGTCGTGCGCAAGGCGGGCTTCGAAGTTGTGACCGCCGAGGACGGAGAGGAGGCGCTGGCCGCGGCCCGCCGCGAGAAGCCCGACCTCGTCTTTCTCGACATCATGATGCCCGGGCTGGCCGGCGACGAGGTCTGCCGGCGCCTCAAGTCCGACCCAGCTACGCAGGGCACGCACGTCGTGATCCTGACCGCGCGGGGACAGGAGGAGGACGAGCGACGGGCCATGGAGATGGGGGCGGACGAGTTCATGACCAAGCCTTTCAGTCCGCGCAAGCTGCGGGCTCGGATCCTCCAGCTGCTGGGGGATCCGGGCGGGACATGACGGACGCGGCGGTTCGGCGCCCGGGCGCGCCGCTCGCGCGCAACGCTTTGGGCCCCGAACACGTCAGAGGGGAAGGAGCCTGAGGCTCGGGGAAGCTGCGGAAGATCCCGGGAGCGATCCATGGAACGCACGACGGATGCCGACGCCGAACGGCGCATCGAGAGCCTGACGGCGAATCTTCTGGAATGCTACGAGGAGCTGGACCTCATCTACCGCCTGTCGCGCGGGCTCAAGTCCACGCTGGACGCTCGGAGGAGCGCCGAGCTGGTGCTCGCAGAAGCCATGGAGATCTTCGAGGCGGACCTCGGATGGATGTGTCCGGCGGACCCGGCTGCTGCGGTCTTCGGCACGCTGCTCTCGCGCGTGAGCGCGGAGACCGTGGAGCGGGTGCGCGCAGCGATCGTGGGAGATCTGGTCCGCGGCGGGAAGTCGCGCATCGTATCGGTTCCGGGCGACCTCGGCATCGACCGGTCCGGCCGGCCCGGGACGCTCTTGTGCGCGACCATCCGCACCGAAGGCGCCGTGTACGGGGCGTTGTGCGTGGGCCGCACGGAGCACGGAAAGGCGTTCACGGCTCGCGACCTCAAGCTCGCGGAAGTCCTGGCATTCCAGGCCGCGATCGCCATCGAGAACTCGATCCTCCACCGGAGCCGGCTCGAGGAGGAGCAGGCGCGGGTCCGGATCGAGGAGGAGATGCGGCTGGCGCGGAAGATTCAGGCCAACCTCCTGCCGCTCGCGCCTCCCGTGCTTCCGGGCTACGACATCGCGTGCCGCAGCGTCCCGGCGCTCAGCGTGGGCGGGGATTACTACGATTTCATCCCCGTGAACGGCGACCGGATGGCGCTGTGCGTGGCTGACGTGAGCGGCAAGGGAATCCCCGCCGCGCTGCTGATGGCGAATCTACAGGCCACGATCCGCAGCCAGGCGCTCGACGGAGTCTCGCCCGCCGATTGCGTCCGGAGGTCGAACCGGCTCCTCTACCGGAGCACCGAGGACGGGCGCTTCGCCACCTGCTTCTACGGCGTGCTCGACCTCGCCAGCGGCCGGCTCGACTACTCCAACGCCGGCCACGATCATCCGCTGGTCCTGCGCCGGGGCGCGGAAGAGATCGCGCTGATCGCGGGCGGGCCGGTGCTGGGCGCGTTCGACGAGCAGGGCTACGAGCAGGGCTCGATCACGCTCGAGCCCGGACAGGTCATGGTCGCCTACTCGGACGGGATCACGGAATCGTTCGACCACGCGGGCCGGCCGTTCGGAATCGGAGGCCTGACAGCTGCGTTGGCCCGGGCCCGGGAGGGCGGCGCGCGCGAGATCCTGGATGAGGTGCTGGCATCCGCCTCCGAGCACGCCGGCAGCCGCCCGCAGTCCGACGACATGACGCTGGTCGTGGTCCGGAGACTCTGAGCCGCGGCTGTGCGTGGACCTCCGAGGCCGACGCCCCCTTTTGCTTGCCCTGGCTGATGAGATGGGGGCGCCGGCTGGAGGTGATGGGCACGCGGCACCGCCGTCCGTCGTGGTCGGCGTGCGATGATTCTTGCGAGGATCCGCCGCAACCCGCGTGCCCTTAATACAGCGGCCGCCGAAGAGGAGTGGCCCCGCTCGGCTCGTCCCCCTGAGGACGCGAAGCGGGCGCGTCTCCGGATCAGGAGCCGCCTTCCGGAGCTCGGACCGTCGTGAACTGGCAAGCACCCCGGCCCGGTTTCCCCAGACACACACAGCCTAGGCGGGTCCCAGGATTGACGGGAGTAACAAGGGGTAGGTAACGTGGTTCGAGGCCGGAAGGCCGTCGCGTGAACGGTGGTCCAACCCCGGATGGAAAGGGCAGATGCGGCCCCGACCACGGGCCCCCGGCCGCGCCCTCCCCCCGGAGATTCGTCACGTTTCTGAGGAGCCTGTGTGACCACCCGGGACACGAATCACCCCGGTGAACCCGCCGTTCGCTCCCAGTTGGAGCGGATTCTCTCGAGCCCCCAGTTCGCGGCCGCCGAGAGCGCGCGGAAGCTTCTGCGCTTCCTGGTGGAGGAGACCCTGGAGGGGCGATCCCATCGCCTGAAGGAGTACACGGTCGCGACCGACGTGTTCGGTCGCGAGGCTTCGTTCGACCCCAAGATCAATC
>QHRS01000038.1:2420-25410 GCA_003221435.1 Candidatus Rokuibacteriota bacterium | reverse complement strand
ATGAACTTCCTCAGAGGGGGGCTCCGCCCCCCTTCCGACCCTCCCCCGTTTGGGGAGCCGAGCGGTTCGCGGGGCTGGGGCCCCGCAGCGCGCAGGCGACCACTCGAACGAATTGCGCCGGCAAAGCCGGCGCTCGAACAGTGCGTCGACAGTCGCGAGGGGAGCGTAGCCGCATGAGCACCGCGCTCGTGCATTCGGACCAGTGGCGGCGGTTTGACTACGGCCCCGAGCATCCCCTGCGCATGGAACGGCTCGGGCTGACGTGGCGGCTCATGGAGGCCTACGGGCTCACGAGCCTTCCCGACGCGAAGGTCTTCGACCCGCCGCCCGCCGACGAGACCGCGATCGGCCGCTTCCATACCAGGGAGTATCTGGAGATCCTCAAGGAGGCGAGCCGACGGGGTGCGTTCGGCCGCGCCGGGTTTCACGGACTCGGGGCGGGCGACAACCCGATCTTCCCGGGGCTCTGGGAGGCGGCGCAGCTCGCCGCCGGCGGCTCGCTCCTGGCCGCGCAGCTCGTCGCCTCCGGCGGGGCCACGCGCGCCTTTCACTTCGCCGGAGGCCTCCATCACGCCATGCCCGATCGCGCGTCGGGATTCTGCTACGTCAACGACGCCGTCCTGGCGATCCTGCACTTGCGGGAGCGGGGCCTGCGCGTTGCGTACGTCGACATCGACGCCCACCACGGCGACGGGGTCCAGTTTGCGTTCTACGACGACCCGAACGTGCTGACGATCTCGACCCACGAGCGCGGCGACCGCCTCTTTCCCGGGACCGGCTTCGCGGAAGAGCAGGGCCGGGGTGCCGGCGCCGGCTACGCGGTGAACCTGCCGCTCGAGCCCTTCACCGACGCGGACGTCTACCTGCCCGCGTTCGAGGCGGTGGTGCCGCCGCTGCTCCAGGCGTTTCGCCCCGACGTTGTCGTGGCGCAGCTCGGCATCGACTCGCACCACACGGACCCGCTCACGCACCTGTCGCTCAACGTCCAGGGGTTCGCGCGCGCCGTCGCGCGGATCGTCGGGCTGGCGCCCCGGCTCGTGGCGCTCGGCGGCGGCGGCTACGATCTCGAGAACGTCGCCCGCGCGTGGACCCATGCCTGGGCCGCGATGAACGCGGTCGAGCTGGCGGACGCGCTGCCGGCCGATTTCGCGGGCGAGGCGCGCCGGTTCCGCTTCCGCACCTCGACCCTGTCGGACCCGCCGATCGAGCTGCCGGAGGCGATCCGCCGCGCGGCGCGGCAGTACGCCGAGCGCCAGGTCGACGCCATCCGGCGCGCGATCTTTCCCGCCCATCGCCTCGCGTAGCTCAGTCGGAGGGGGCCTCGACGGGCCGCGGGGGGCTTGCGCCATTCCCCGACAGGCGCGCAGCCGAGAGGAGTGGGCTCAGGCGGGGGCGGCGGGAGGATGCCCGCGGCGGCCGCGCCGACCGCGAGGCGCGTCGTCGGCAGGCCGGGCGGGCGATGGGGCGACGGGGCCCGATTCGCGCGGCCCCCGCGCCTGAGCGCGGGGGCCTCGATCGCCCCGCCCGGCCTGCCGGTGGCGCGCCTGCATACGCGCACGCTTCTCCTCCGCATACCGGCGGCGCTCGTCGGCGCTCGGCTTGATTTCGGGCAGGAACAGATCGTCATCGGGCCAGTCAACCGGGATCTTCTGGCCGAGGAACTTCTCGATCGGCTCGAGCATCAGGGCCGTCGCCTCGTCGACGAGACTGACGGCCTTGCCGCCGGCGCCCGCCCGGGCGGTGCGGCCGATGCGGTGGACGTAGTCCTCCGAATCCTGCGGCAGATCCCAGTTGATGACGTGCGTGACCGCTTCGATGTGCAGCCCCCGCGACGCGACGTCCGTCGCGACCAGCACCGGGAGGTTGCCCTCCTTGAACTCATTCAGGAACCGCAGCCGCTTCTTCTGATCGACGTCGCCGGTCAGCGCGCGCGCCTGCCAGCCGTTGCGGGTGAGCCGGTCTTCGAGCCGCCGCGCCTCCTCGCGAGTGTTCGTGAAGATCAGGATGCGGTCGCCCCCCTCCCGCCGCAGGAGGCCGAGCAGCAGCGAGAACTTCTCGTCGCGGCCCACGTGATACAGCACCTGCTCGACCTTCTCCACCGTCTTCTGCTTCGGCGCGATCGTGATCTGGGTCGGGTTGTTCATGAACTCCCAGGTCAGCTCGAGCACCCGGAACGAGAGCGTCGCCGAGAACAGGAACGACTGGCGCTTCTCCGCGGGCGGCAGCCGCCGGAGGATGAAGCGCAGGTCGGCGATGAAGCCCATGTCGAACATCCGATCGGCCTCGTCGATCACGAGCACCTCGACCCGCCGAGGCGACCACACGTGCTGCTTGAGGTAATCGATCAGGCGCCCGGGCGTACCGATCAGGACGTCGCAGCCGCTGTGAAGGTCGTCGCGCTGCTTGGCGTAGTCGATGCCGCCGTACACGGACAGGATCCGGAGGCCGGTGAACTGACCGAGCAGCCGGGCGTCGGCCTCGAGCTGGACGACCAGCTCGCGCGTGGGGGCGATGATCAGGACGCGGGGCGACGGCGCCGGCTGCGGCGCGGGGCCTCCGTGGCGCAGGATGCGCGTGAACGCGGCGATCAGGAACGCGGCGGTCTTGCCGGTCCCGGTCTGCGACTGCCCCGCGACGTCCTTGCCTCTGAGGGCGAGCGGCAGCGCGGCTTCCTGGATGGGGGTGGTGGTGACGAACCCGGCTTCGCGGATGCCGCGCATCACCGGTTCGAGAAGATCGAGCGACGCGAAATCCACTAGTTCACTCCCCCGGGCGTTTGGGGAGCCGAGCGGTTCGCGGGGCTGGGGCCCCGCACCGCGCAGGCGACCGATCGAGCGAACCACGCCGACGGAGCCGGCGCTCGAAACAGCGAGCAGTGGCCGCGGTGGGCTCGCGCCACTCCCCGACAGGCCCGTCGATCATTGATCCTCAACATGCCGCCCGGCATGTTGACCGTGGGCGAGACAACGCGCGAGACCGCGCACGCGGGGGCGCCTCCTCCCTCCGGCCTCGTCCAGCTCGTAACTTGGAACGGCGCCGGCGCGACTCCCGTTCGCCGGAACTCGTTGGAGATCCACCATTGGCGGGTCAGATGGGGCACACGAGCTGCCCCATGCGCTCCGTGAGCTTGAGGTTTTCGCGGTAATCCACCGGCACGTCGACGATGCAGGGCACGGGGGCGATGAACGCGGCCTCGAGCGCAGGGACCAGCTCGCCCGCGCTCTCGACGCGCAAGCCCCGGCAGCCGAACGACTCCGCGAGCCGGACGAAGTCCGGGTTGCCGAACGAGACGCCGGACTCGCGCCCGTACCGGGCGAGCTGTTTCCACCGGATGACGCCGTAGGCGTCGTCACGGAAGATCACGACGACCACGCCCAGACCGAGCGCCCGTGACGGCGACCACGCGGCGTTCCGGGTGCAGCATCTTGGCCGCCATGGCGCCGGGCAGCGCGATGCCCATCGCCGCATAGCCGTTCGAGATGATCACCGTGTTGGGGTTCATCGCCTGGAACAGCCGCGCCACCCAGAGCTTGTGGGCGCCGACGTCGGAGACGACGATGTCGTCCGGGCCCAGGACCTTCCGGAGATCGTGGAGGATCCGCTGCGGCTTGAGCGGGAAGCCGTCGTCGGTCGCGCCGTGCAGCAGCTCGGACAGGATCCAGTCGTGCAGCACGCGGGCGGGCGTCGGGTCGCGCCGCACGCTGACGAGGTCCCGCAGCAACTCGAGGGCTTCGCGCACGTCGGCGACCACCTCGACGGCGGGCTGGTAGTCCTGGTCGACCTCCGCGGGCGTGAAGTCGATGTGCACGATCGTCTTCCGCCGGTCTGGGTTCCACAGCTCCGGCGCGTACTCGACCGGATCGTATCCCGCGGCGATGATGAGATCGGCACGGTCGAAGCCGCAGGAGATGGCGTCCCGCATCTGCAGGCCGATCGTCCCGAGCGCCAGCTCGTGATCCCGCCACCGGAATGCCCGTTCGGCCGGCGAACTCCCGCAGCGCGGTCGAGGCCTTGCCGCGGATGACGCCGTTGCCCGCGAAGAGCAGCGGATTCTTCGCGCGGTCGATCAGCTCCGCGGCCCGCCGCAGCGCGGGACGGTCGGGCGAGGGCCGGCGAGGCCGGATCGTCGCCAGCGGCACCGAACCGTCGTCCACCGTCTCCTCGGCCACGTCCTCGGGCAGCTCGAGGTGGCACGCGCCCGGCTTCTCCGCTTCCGCGACCTTGAACGCCTTGCGCACCGCCTCGGGGATGATCGAGGCGATTTCCAGCCGCGTGTTCCACTTCGTGATCGGCCGGAACATGTCGACCACGTTGACGTACTGGTGCGACTCCTTGTGGATCCGGTCGCGGCCGGCCTGCCCGGTGATGGCGACGACGGGCGCGCGATCGAGGTTCGCGTCGGCGATGCCGGTCATGAGGTTCGTCGCCCCGGGCCCGAGCGTCGCCAGGCACACCGGATGCCTGAGTCGAGGAGCGCGTCCATCAGCGCCAGCGTCTCCTCGCCGGGAAGCCCGAAGATCGTCTCGACCCCTTCGTTGGCGAGGCAGCCGGCGAGCAGCTCCGCGCCCTTCATCAGCTCGCCTGTTCGACGGGCTTCTCGGCCGGCTGCGGCCGCTTGCCGAAGAGCCTCGCGGAGATGATCCCCAGCTCGTACAGCACGCAGAGTGGCCCGGCCATCAGCGTCTGGTTGAAGACATCCGGCGTCGGCGTGAGCACGGCGGCGATGATGAAGTTGACGAGGATCGCGTACTTCCGGTTCTTTGCGAGCATCCGCGGCGTCACGAGCCCCATCCGGGAAGCGAGGGTGATGACGACGGGCAGCTCGAACACGGCGCCGAAGGCGAGCGTGAACTTCAGGACGAAGTCCACGTACGAGTTGATCGAGATCATCGGCTCCACGTCCTTGCCCGGGAACGTGACGAGGAAGCGCATCGCGAACGGGACCACCACGAGCTGCGCGAACGTCGCGCCGAGCAGGAAGAAGAGGGAGCCGATGAGGACGAACGGCACCGCCCACCGCCTCTCGTGCTTGTAGAGGCCGGGCGCGATGAACGCCCAGATCTGGTAGAGCACCACCGGCATCGCGAGGACCATACCCGCGATGAGCGCCACCTTCATGTAGACCCAGAACGCCTCGGTCGGCGCCAGGAACACGAGCTTTTGACCGGGCGCGGCGATGTCGAACGGCCGGCGCACGAACTTCATGAGCCGGTCGGTGAAGTTCAGCGCGATCCCGAGCCCGACGGCGATCGCGACGACCGACCACAGGATGCGCGTGCGCAGCTCCCCGAGGTGCTCGAGGAATGGCATCGTGTCCTTCATGGGATTGCGCGGCATCTCAGCTCACCACGTGCCCGTCGGCTCACCACTCGCTGATGAAGTGCCGGAGCGCGCCCACGCCGTGGCCCGGCTGGAAGCCGTCGCGGATCGCGCGGCGGACGTAGGCCTTGGCGTCGCGCACCGCGTCGGCGAGCGGACGGCCCTGCGCGAGGCCCGCGGCGATCGCGGCCGAGAACGTGCAGCCGGTTCCGTGGGTGTTCGGCGACTCGATGCGCGGCGCGTCGAAGCGTATGACCTCGCGTCCGTCCCACAGGATGTCGGTCGCGTCGGTCTTGAGATGACCGCCCTTGACCAGCACGTGTCGCGCGCCGCGCGCGTGGATCCGGCGCGCGGCCTCCTCCATCTCGGCCGGCGTCTCCACGGCGATGCCGGCGAGGACCGAGGCCTCGTGGAGGTTGGGCGTGACGACCAGGGCCAGCGGCAGGAGCTCCCCGATCAGCGCGTCGCGGGCGTCCGGCTGCAGCAGCAGATCGCCGGACTTCGCGACCATGACCGGGTCGACCACAAGCCGCTCGACCCGGTAGTGCCGCAGGCGCGCCGCCACGGCGTCGATGATCGGCGCCGAGGCCAGCATCCCGATCTTCACCGCGTCGGCGCCGAAGTCGCCGAGCACCGCATCGATCTGCCGCGCGACGAAGTCGGGCGGCAGTGCGTGCACGGCGTGGACGCCGAGCGAGTTCTGCGCCGTCACGGCCGTGAGCACGCTCATGCCGAACACGCGGAACGCGGAGAACGTCTTCAGATCGGCCTGGATGCCGGCCCCGCCGCCGGAGTCCGAGCCGGCGATTGTCAGCGCTTTCGGGACGGTCATGGACAGTCGAGTATACACCGGGCGAACGAGGCGCAGGCGCCCCGGGGCAGCCCGCCGCGCGACCGTCAGGGCGCCGACGCGACGGCCGGAATCACCAGCGTGAACTCGCCGCGCGGGCGCGTGGCTCCAGCGAGGCGCTCGAGGTGGACCGACGGCGGGGCGGTGGCGATGTCCTCGAACTGCTTGGTCAGCTCGCGCGCGACGAGCAGCTCGACCTCGCCGAAGACCTCACGGATCGCCTCCAGGGCCGCAGCGATCCGGTGCGGCGACTCGTAGAGCACCACCGTCATGCCGGTCTCGCGCAGCTCCTTGAGGCGCCGGAGCCGTCGGCCCGCCTTGATCGGCAGGAACCCTTCGAACATGAACGGCGAGGCCGGGATGCCCGCAACAGAGAGCGCCGCCGTGACGGCCGACGGGCCCGGCACCGGCACGACCGGGATGCCCGCCGCGAGGGCGTCACGCACGAGCAGGAACCCCGGATCCGAAATCCCCGGCGTCCCCGCGTCGGTCACGAGCGCGATCGTCTTCCCGGCGCGCAGCAGACCGAGCAGGTACGGGCCCTTCCGGGCCTTGTTGTGCTCGAAATAGCTCGTGGTGGGCGTCGGGATCCCGAAGCGCGCGAGCAGGGCCCGCGTCCGGCGCGTGTCCTCGCAGGCGATCAGATCGGAGTCCCTCAGGACCCGGAGCGCGCGCAGTGTGACGTCCTCGAGGTTCCCGATCGGCGTGGCCACCACGTACAGCGGCATGAGTTTCCTCGGAGGGGGGCTCCGCCCCCCTTCCGAACCTCCCCCCGGGATGGCGCCGTTTGTTCGAATGGTCGCCTGCGCGCTGCGGGGCCCCAGCCCCGCAAACCGCTCGGCTCCCCAAACTGGGCCGGCGCTCGAACAGTGCATCGACAGTCGCGAGAGGAGGGCAGTCCGCCGCGCGCGACGCGCGGGGGACGTTACGCGGTCTGCTCTCTCGGCTCGGAGATGAGGATGGGGCGCTCGCGGTTCAGGATGACTTCGCGCGTGATCATGCACTCCTTCAGCCCCTCCGTCGAGGGCAGCTCGTACATGATCTCGAGCATGACCTCCTCGAGGATCGTCCGGAGCCCGCGCGCGCCGGTCCCGCACTTGAGCGCCTGCCGCGCGATCGCGGCGACGGCGTCGTCCGTGAACTTCAGGCGCACCTTCTCGAGGTCGAAGTACTTCTGGTACTGCTTGATGATCGCGTTCTTGGGCTCCTTGAGGATCCGGACCAGCGCGGCCTCATCCAGATCGTGCAGCGTCGCGACCACCGGAAGCCGCCCGACGAACTCGGGGATCAGCCCATACCGGAGCAGATCTTCCGGCTGCACCAGCGCCAGCAGGTCGCCCACCCGGCGATCTTCGCGGCTCTTGATCTCCGCGCCGAAGCCCATGCCGTTCCGACCGATACGGTGCTCGATGCCCTTGTCGAGGCCGACGAACGCGCCGCCGCAGATGAACAGTACGTTCGTCGTATCGACCTGGATGAACTCCTGGTGCGGATGCTTGCGGCCGCCCTGGGGCGGGACGTTGGCGACGGTGCCCTCGAGAATCTTCAGCAGCGCCTGCTGCACGCCCTCGCCGGAGACGTCGCGCGTGATCGAGGGGTTCTCCGACTTGCGCGCAATCTTGTCGATCTCGTCGATGTAGACGATGCCCCGCTCGGCCCGTTCGACGTCGTAGTCCGCCGCCTGCAGCAGTCTGAGAATGATGTTCTCGACATCCTCGCCGACGTAGCCCGCTTCGGTGAGCGTCGTGGCGTCCGAGATCGTGAACGGCACATGCAGCATCTTCGCGAGCGTCTGCGCGAGCAGGGTCTTGCCCGATCCGGTCGGGCCGATCAGGAGGATGTTGGACTTTTGCAGCTCGACGTCACCGGACTGGCCGCCCGCTTCGATCCGCTTGTAGTGATTGTGGACGGCGACGGCCAGGATCTTCTTCGCCCGCTCCTGGCCGATCACGTACTGGTCGAGCGCCGCCTTGATCTCGGTGGGTTTGGGGAGACTGCGGATCTCCCGCGACTTCTCCTCTTCCCACTCCTCCGCGATGATGTCGTTGCAGAGCTCGATGCATTCGTCGCAGATGTATACCGTCGGGCCCGCGATGAGCTTTCGCACGTCGTTCTGGCTCTTGCCGCAGAACGAGCACTTGAGCGCTCCAGTCCCCTCTCGCGCCCGCGCCATTCCGGCTCCCTACTTCTGCCCTGCGGCCGCCGCCAGGGCGGCGTGCTCGCTCACGGGACGGGTGGTCGGCTTCGATGAAATCACCGCGTCCACGATTCTATATTCTTTCGCCTGCTCGGCGGTCATGAAAAAGTCGCGGTCGGTGTCCTTCTCGATCTTGTCCATCGGCTGACCAGTGTGGTGCACGAGGATGCGGTTCAGCTCCTCGCGCATCCGAAGAATTTCCTTGGCCTGGATGTCGATGTCGGTGGCCTGCCCCTGGACGCCGCCGAGAGGCTGGTGGATCAGGATGCGCGCATGCGGCAGCGCGAAGCGCTTGCCCTTCGCGCCGGCGCAGAGCAGGAGCGCGCCCATCGACGCCGCCTGCCCCATGCAGATCGTCGAGATCGCGGGCTTCACGTACTGCATCGTGTCGTAGATCGCCATGCCCGCCGTCACCGAGCCGCCGGGCGAGTTGATGTAGAGGTAGAGATCCTTGTCGGGATCCTCGGCCTCGAGGAAGAGCATCTGGGCGATCACCAGGTTTGCCAGCTCGTCTTCGATGAACGTCGGCAGAAAGATGATGCGCTCTTTGAGCAGCCTCGAGAAGATGTCGAACGCGCGCTCGCCGCGAGGCGTCTGCTCGACGACCATCGGAACCAGGCCCATCGACCGTCTCCTTGCCACGTCTCTACTCTAAGACGTTATGGATGCGTGGTGTATCAAGAATTCCAGCGCCCGCCGTTCCCGCAGCTCGAGGCGTAACCCCTCGAGATCGCCGCTCTTCTCCATTATGCCCCGAACCGCCCCGGGAGTCCGCTGACTCTGCGCCGCGATCGTCGCGACCTCGGCCTCGACGTCGGCATCGCCCGGCGCGAGCCCTTCGGCCTCGGCCACCGCGTCGAGCAGCAGCACCCGGCGAACGGCCTTCTCCGCGCCGGGCCGCAGCCCCTCCACGAGCTTATTGTAGTCCCACTGCATCCGGTCGGGGTCGATTCCCTGCCGCTTCATCCGCTCGCGCCCCTGCTCGATCAGGTGCGCGATATGGCGCCTGACCATCGCGTCCGGCACCGCAACCTGGTGGAGCGCCAGGAGCGCGTCGACCACCGCGTCCTCGAGCGCGCGCCGGTCCTCCCGCTCGCGCTGGGCATCGAGCTGCTTGCGCACGCCCTCCCGCAGCGCCTCTACCGTCGCGTATTCGCCGAGGCTCCTGGCGAATTCGTCGTCGAGGGCGGGGAGCACCTTCTCCTTGGCCTCGACGAGCTTGATCCGCGCGGTGCCGGACCTGCCGCGCAGGTCCTCGCGCCGGTGGTCGGCCGCGAACCGCACCCCGACCTCATGTTCGCTTCCCGCGCTCATCCCGACCACCGCCTCGTCGATCTCCGACATCACCGAGCCGTCGCCGATGATGAAGGTGTACCCCGTCTCCTGCGCCGGCGGCAACCCCTCCGGCGTGAGCGTGTAGTCGATGATGACGAGATCGCCGGACGCCGGCGGCCGGTCGATCGCGCGGAACTCCGCCTGCCCCTCGCGCACCCGCGCGAGCGCTTCGTCCACCTGTTCCTCACGGACCGCCGCCGGCGTGTGCCGGACGGACAGCCCCGTGTACTCGCCGAGCGTGATCGTCGGCCGCACTTCCACCGTCGCGCTGAAGATGAGCGGTTCGCCCTCCTCGAGCTTCACGTCGTCCAGATGCGGTTCGTCGAGCGGCTCGATCTGTGTTTGCGCGAGCGCCTGGCGATACACCTCGGGGATCAGTTGCTGCGCGACTTCCCGGCGCACGTCATCGGCGAAGTGCAGCTTGACCAGGTCCTTCGGCACGTGGCCCTTGCGAAAGCCGGGCAGCCGCGCCTCCCTCCGGACGCGGCCGTACGCGGCGTCCCACGCCTGCTGGACGATGTCAGGGGGCGCCTCGACGGAGATGCGGCGCTTGCATGCCTCCAAATTCTCGACGTCTACTTTCAACGGCTCACTCCGTTCTTCGTGCGCGATCGAGCGCGACAGGGCTGGTGCGAGAGGGGGGAGTTGAACCCCCAAGGGCCTTGGGCCCACTGGATCCTAAGTCCAGCGCGTCTGCCAGTTTCGCCACTCTCGCGCGCCTTTGGAGGGTTTCCTTCAGCACCACGCCTGAGCATACCGAAGCCGATTTCACCGCGCAAGAAGCCGGACGGCCCTGGAACCGGAGTCCCCTCGCCGCTCCGGCGTTCTGCGCGCCGCTGATGCTCTTCCCGTCCTGCACACATCCGAGTGCGTGAAGTTCGCCCGGTCCAGGTCGGCGTCGGTGAGCGCGCGAACAGAGGCCCGGAGAGTGGCCAAGCCCCTGAAACAGGGCAAGGTCCGTATCGCACGCACAGTTGCCTGATACTCTGATTCGATGGGATCCGCGGAAGGCGGCGGCCGGCCGCGCCAGGCGCGAGGTCGGAATCGAGGGAGCGAGTGCGAGGGGCCACAGGCTGTTCCGGCCGATGAAAGGCACCGGCGATGCGGAAGCGGCGGACTGAAGCTGGACTTACCGTCAACGCCATCGCCGGCACGCATGTCGTCCTCCTGGGGCTCGACTTCGACGCTGCGCATCGCAGGGGGTGCCTGGGCTTCGCCATCCAGCGCGAGGACCATACGGAGGACGAGCGTTCCTGGCTGACCGGCATGAAGACCTTCAAAGCGACCGACCCCGGCCTCGGCCCGGGCGGCCAGGTATCCAGCCGGGAGCATCCGTTCCAGACGTTCCAGTGGGCCGACTATAGCGCCAAGCCGGGGCACGACTACACCTACACGGTCGTTCCGCTCTCCGGGAGCCCGACGCACCTCGAGGAAGGGAAGGACGTCAGTGTTCGCATCGCCACCGAGCCGGAGTTCGCCAAGCGCCACTCCCCGTTTTTCAATCGGGGTGCCGTCGCCTCGCAGGAGTACGCGCGCCGGTTTCAGAACAAGGCTCCCGACGAGCTCGAGGGTCGAGCGCGGGCGGCGGCCTTTCGGTGGCTGTCACGCGGGCTGCTCGAGGCGTTCGTGACGTTCGTCGGCCGCGCGAAGGGAAAGAGCTGCGGCCTCTATGGCGCGGTCTACGAGCTTCAGTGGCCCGACGCGCTGAAGGCGCTCAAGGCGGCCGCCGGCACGGGGGCCCAGGTCCGCGTCATCTACGACGCCATTCCGGGCCGCTCGGGTCCGGTCACGGGAAATACCGCGGCCATCGCTGACGCGAAGATCAAGGGACTCTGCATCCCGCGCACCACCGGCAAGATCATGCATAACAAGTTCTTCGTCCTGACGCAGAACGGGAGGCCCATCGCCGTCTGGACCGGGTCTACCAACCTCACCGAAAATGGCATCTTCGGTCAGTCGAACTGCGGCCACGTCATCGAGGACGCCGACGTTGCCGCGGCCTACCTCGACTACTGGGAGCGGCTGAAGGGCAACCCGGACATCGACACCCTGAAGACCTGGATGGCGCAGCACAACCCCGCCCCGCCGGATCCGTGGAGCGACGACACCACGGCGATCTTTTCCCCGCGAAAAGGCCTCGCGGTGCTCCGGTGGTACGCGGCGATCGCGGACAGCGCGCCGAAAGGGCCGCTCTTCATGACATTCGCGTTCGGCATGCACAAGGACTTCCAGAAGGTCTACGAACAGAACGATGGTGTACTCCGGTTCGCCCTCATGGAGAAGGACGGGACCGGCCGCGGGCTCGCTCAGGGGAAGAAGGACATCCGGCGCATTCGTGCGCTCCCTAACGTCGTCGTCGCCGTCGGCAACAACATCGCCATGAACAGCTTCGACCGCTGGCTCAAGGAGCGACGGCAGTTGACGAAAGAGGCGCACGTCCGATGGGTTCACACGAAGTACATGCTGGTGGACCCGCTCGGCGACAGGCCGATCATCGTGACGGGCTCCGCGAACTTCAGCGGAGCGAGCACCGACACAAACGATGAGAACATGGTGGTGATCCGGAACGACACGCGCGTCGCGGACATCTACACGGGCGAGTTCATGCGCCTCTACTCGCACTACGCGTTCCGGGAGGCGGTGGCGAGATCACACGCGCGGGGGGCGGACACGTGGCAACCGAACTACCTCGCGCCGAACGACCGCTGGCAAGCAGACTACTTCACGGCTGGCCATCAACGATTCCTCCGCCGTCGATACTTCGCCGGATCGTGAGACGAAGGGTCTCCGGACGATCAAAGCCCGGGCGACCGGCGAGACCTCTGCGGCGTACAGATTCTCGGTTGACAAACCCCAGACAACGTGGGATGAGCCCTGGTGTGGTGGACGCGGCGGAAGGCGAGGGAGAGTGGGGCGGGGGCGAGCATCGGTGAGAACGAGCGTGGTGAGGTTACAAGGTGCCGCGGGGCAACGCCGACAGGCGAGGGCGCCGCCACGCCGGGTCGGCCGTCGCGACACACCTCAAGGGCAGCGGGCCGGCGGGGCCGAGCTGGGCCGTGACGTCAATTTGACGGGCCCTCTTGCCGCAGGGGCCGTGGCACGTGGGAGCATTGAGAGAGGAGAGGCATCCTAATGGGCACGTATTTCAGTGAACGAGAATTCGCACAGGTCGAACCGGCGGAAAACGCGTTCAGCTCGCCGATTCCAACTCAGGTCATCTCGAACGGCGAGTTCAACCCGCCGCCGCAGACTCACCAGCAGAAGCAAGTCGAAGCGCGGATCAAAGAGCTGGCCGACACCTCCAGCGGCATGGCCGCGGCCTTCGTGGCCATGAACAACGTGTTCGGCAAGGTGTTCGACGTCTCCGAGGCCGAGGCGGCCGACCCCATGGTGGCTCAGGCCCGGGCCGATGGGACGAAGGGCCAGTTCATCATGGACGTCCAGACGCACTGGGTGCGCGACGATTACAACCAAGAAGGGTTCCTCGGCTTCCTGAAGTCGGTGAACCAACTCGAGAGGGGCGGGCTCGACCCCAGCAAGGTCAGCACGTACGACGTCAAGTTCGAGAACTACGTCCGGCAGATCTTCCTCAACAGTGACACGTCGGTGACGGTGCTGAGCGGCGCGCCCTTCGACGACCATTCGTGGGAGTTCCTGACGAACCAGTCGATCGCGGAAGGCGTCAAGATGGTCAACAAGACCGCGGGCAGCACTCGGATCCTGGGGCATGCCGTGGTCACGCCCGGGCAGCCGGGCTGGATGGACGAGGTGGACCGCGCCCTGGCCGAGCGGCCGCCGGCCAGCTGGAAGATGTACACGATCGGCGACCCGCTCTCGGCCAAGACCAAGTACCCGTTCCGGCTCGATGACGAGAAACTGATGTACGCCTTTTACGAGAAAATCGACAAGGCCGGCATCCGGAACATCTGCATTCACAAGGGGCTGATGCCGGCGGACTACGAGCAGAGCTGGGCTGGCGTCTGGAGGTACCAGACCCCCTGGGATCTCCCCAAGGCGGCCAAGGACTGGCCACAGCTCAACTTCATCATCTACCACGGGTGCTTCCGTGCCTTCATGGACACGCCGGGGGCGGCCCTGGCCGAGTTCGAGAAGACCGGTGACATCAAGTGGGCGACCGAGCTTTCCCGGGTGCCCGAGAAGAGCGGCACCCAGAACGTCTACGCGGAGATGGGGACCAGCTTCGCCACCACTGCGGTGATCGACCCCCGCTTCGCGGCGGCGCTGCTGGGCACGTGGGTCAAGGGCCTCGGTTCGAGCAACGTGATCTGGGGCACCGACTCGGTCTTCCACGGCTCGCCGCAGTGGCAGATCGAGGCCTTGCGCCGGCTCGAGATCCCGGCGGACATGCAGAGGAAGTACGGGTTCGCCCCTCTCGGCGCGGCTAACGGCGCGGTCAAGAACCAGATCCTCGGGCTCAACTCGGCCCGCATGTACAACATCAACCTGCGCGCCGACTATCCACGGTTCACCGAGGATAAGTTCGCGCAGATCAAGCAGGAATACCGGACGGCCGGCATGCTCGACTCGCTGCGCGACAACGCGGCGCACGGGTGGATCAGGAAGCGGTCGGCGTAGGCGACACCGCGAAGGCTCGCTACCCCCTCTCCGTTGAACGAGGGGGTAGCGAGCTACCGCGGCACCTTGCTCTCGTTGACGCCCCACCCGATCTGTACGACCTTTAGAAAGCTACGCTGTCGAACCTCGCAGGTGAGTTGCGGGTCAGCGAAATCCTTCATCAGCGCAGGCCGTGGGGTCTTGATCAAGTAGTCCCGGGGCAAGTCCTGGATGGTGGCCGGCAACTCGATATCAGGGTAGGTCACACGCTGTATGGCAGCCGGCGCATAGGTGATCCCGAGCGCGCGCAGGGCATTGAGCCGGTGGAACCCGTTACTCAAAATAAGTCGTCTGCCGACTCGATACATGTTGATCGTCTCGGTCCCGTACCCCACGAGCAGAATCACCGCATGCACCGGTTGCCCGGCTGGACGCAGATCCTCCATGGCGTCGGCCCGATACGGTCGTTCGTGGACACCCAAAAATCGAAGCTTCCGGTTGCTGCTACTAACGGTGAAGAAGTTGGGGGCGGTGCGGCCGACACTCAACGGTGTCGGATCCTGCTCGGGATCTAAACACCGCCTGAGAAGATCCTGCGTCGAGTGGACGTAGGTGGCTTTGACGTGCTCGACGAAATCGAGATGCACCGTCCGCTGAGCCGCAACGACCTTGTCAATCTCGACGAGCTCGAACGTCAGCGGGAAATTCGAAAACGTGTTTGCCAAGGCCGGGCTCTTCTGGAGCTCTCCGATGTATTCCGCCGCTTCGGGGGGGAGCGGTTGCGTGGCCACGGTGTCGGGGATCCCGGCTTCAGCTTCGGTGAGTCTCTGGAACCGCTCGGCGGCCTCGCGCCATCGGGCCCGTATCTCGCGCTTCCGTTCGTCGGTGTCGATCGACTCCGCGTCGAGGAACTTGTTCAGTTCGCTGAGCGTCACCGCTCCATACATGTACAGCATCCGCTTGAAGGTCGACTGGCTCAGCTCCGGTGCCGGAGCACGGTGGTCGTCGGATTGCGCCGCCGATTCCGCAGGCCCGGGTTGGAGGAAGGGCTCCAACCCTGTGCGCTCGCCGTCGAAGCGACTCACCACCACGACCAGACCCCCGCTCGGAGAAGCCGGGCGAGCGGGCGGGTCACGGTGTCGAAGACCCGCCGCCGCGTCAGGAGGTCGACGACCCGCCGCTCCCCACAGTAGATCTTCGCGTTCCCGGTCATCTCAGGCTTGAGCAACAGATCGGCGTCGTCGATGAGGGTCGTGACCCTGAGGACTCTCCCACGCCAGCGGTCCTCCTCTTCGTTGGCTCTGGCCGGTGCGATGGCGGCGACCCGGCCGAAGAAGCTCTTCTCCGGCAAGGCTCGCGCTTCGAGGGCCACGGGCTGACCGACCCTGACGTCACCGATCTCCTTCTCAGGAACGGCGATCTCCGCGGTGACAGCCTCGGGCCCGTGGACCCCGGCGCTCAGGTCAGCGCTTTTGATGTGCTGCGGACGCGGCGTCACCGTGAACTTGCCCGTGACCGTGAGCTCCACGCGCCCGAGGAAGAGCACCGCCAGTCCGGCGGCGAGCGCGACCAGGACCTTCACGGGCCGCTTCACCGACGCGAGCCGGCCGCGCCATGCCTGCGCCGGCGCGGGCCTCGAGCCGAATCGCTTGAGCCGGTTCTGGAGCACCGCCACGAGCAGCCCCGCGGACAGGATCGCCCCGGTACCCTGGTAGCGTTCGGTGAGGAGGCGCCCCAATGCCCACGCCGTCAAGCCGAGGAGCCAGGCCGAGTAGCCGCCCGCCAGGAGGCCGTACGTGAGGTAGATTCGCCGCTCCCGCGGGCTCGCTTCCTGAAGCGCCCGGGCTCCTGACCCCCAGAGCCGCGTGATCCGGTCGCTCACATACCGGAAGGCGCGTGCTCTCAGGTTCGGGATACCGAGAGCATCGCTCAGGAGGTAGTAGCCGTCGAGCTTGATGAGTGGGTTGAGGTTGACGAAGAGCCTGACGCCGGAAGCGGCGACCACGACGAGCGCCATCGCGTTGAGCCACGTGTCGGAGCCGGTGAACCTCCAGGTCAGGACGGCGAGGGCCCAGAGAACGAGCTCGAAGTAGGGGCCGGCAAGCGTCACCAGCAGCCGCTTCGACTTCTCGGGGAAGAGCCACGCGTCGCTCACATTGCAGTAAAAGGCGAGCTGGAAGTAGATGAGGAGAAAGCCCATCTCGCGGACGTGGCCCCCAAAGTGCTTGCAGGTGAGGCCGTGCGCGAACTCGTGCGCCGCCGCGACGATGAAGATGGCCAGCCAGGCCAGCAGCACCGTCTCCACGCGAAAGAGGCGGGAGAGGTCGCGCGCGATCTCGGCCCGCTGCCCGATCACGATGCCGAGCGCCAGGAGGATGAAGGGCGCGGTGAGGGCGACAAAGTACGGCGTGAAGCAAAGCCGGGCCTTACCGACGAGTCGGTCCAGCAAAGGGTCTGGATCGAAAGCGCTGAGCCTCAGGTGGAGGACATCCCCACGAACCCGTCGCGCCCGCGGGGCGGGGGCCTCATCTCCGGCTCCCGTGGTCTCGAGCAGCCCGAGACGCCGGAGCGTCGCCACGAATCCCTCGACCACGTCCGGGGTCGGAGCCACGCCGACCTTCTGCCGGGTCCGCTCGCGAACCTGCCCGAACAAAATGGAGCCGTCGAACTGGCTCGCGAGGAAGTACTCGATCTCTCTGAACCGGAAGAACCGCCCTGCCGCCGGATCTTTGACAACGACGAAGCCTTCCTGGCGACTGACGACGAGATCGCTCCGGAGCTTGGGCTCCCCGGTTGCCATCGGTATCGTGAAAGACCTCCTCAGACCTCGCGCCCGGGATGGAAGTTCCGGGAACAGCCCGGAAAGACCACTGAGCGATCAGCGGCTCTTCCGGGCTGGTCCCCACCACCTCCTCTTAAAGCTGCGAGCGGGCGTCCGTGTCAGCGACTAGGAGCTGCTCGAACCCCCACAGTGACACTCACACCCACACCCCGAGCCGCCAAGACTGATGCCGAGGAGCCACGGAGCGATGCGCTCCTCCAGCGCCTCGACGTCGAGCGCGCCAACGCCCAGAGTGAGCCCCTTCATCCCGCTCACCTCAGCTTCGACGCCATTCACGAACGTGTCCATTTCCTTCACCTCCTTCTTGGCTCGTCTCGATGATCCGAGTTTCACCTCCCAACCTAGAAGACGGCGGACGAACGCGCAATTCCGATCATGCAATTCCGATGATCACTTAATCCCGCCGCGGAAAACCCCGGGGCTGCCTATCCGGTTGACCCCGAGGCCTACAGGAGGACTCTCCCTTCTTCCCCTTCTCCGCCAATCGCCAGTCCTGGGTGTTCCGGAACTCCTGATCGCCGATCGCCAGCAAGGCGGTGATCGGCCCGGCGTCGGGGTCTCTCAGCTCTGTCTTCTTGCCCTTCACGCGCAGGTCAAACTGCGCGGTATTCGCGTTGAACTTGATGCTCAGCTTCTGGAGGGTCATCGGACTCCCCGGGGATCTCTCCGCCTTGTCCCTGAGGGACCATTCCCGCCCCGGGCGAGTCACAGGTGGCAGGCGTGGGTGTCGCCGACCCGCGGCGGCGCGGCCGGGTCAGAGCTTAGCCGGGCGGCGTAGACACGCCAGCTAGCGGCAGGTCATGGAGCCACTATCGGTGTACGTCCCGCCCGCGACCGGGACAAATTTCCAGTCGTAAGAACCCTCCTTCAGCGTCAGTTGCAGAACGCCGTACGTGCCGGCATTGCGAGTCACGCTGTTGGGAGCCGTGTCCTTAAAGCGGTGGAGGCCGACGCCGCCGGTCCCGACCACAAAGGCTTGAGGGCCATTCGCGGCGGCCTGGCGAGCGGCGTTCTGAGGGGCGAAACGCTCATAAAAGTGATTGTGGCCCTGCAGAATAATATCGACGTGCTTGGCAACCAGGAGATCAACCCATGGCTTTATACTGGCTTCCTGGCCGTGGCTACCGGACGTGCTGGTAAAGTACGGCTGGTGCCAGTAGGCGATCGTACAGTGATTCGTGTGGGTGTCGAGGTCGTGCTGCAGCCAGGATGTGATGGTAGCGATCCTGCAGCCGCGGGTCCGGGCACAGGTATCTGGAAGCGCAATGAAGTGCCAGTCCCCGTTGTCAAAGGAGTAGGGAGTGTAGGGTCGAAGGCGTATGGGGCTCTTGTAGCCGTGAGCGCCCCTACCGTTAAAGTACTTCAGTGGGTCGGCGTCGGCCCAGTTCCGGTCATGGTGCGGAGCCAAGACTGGATACATCTTAGGAACGTTCGGGCCCCAATCCTTATCGAAATAGCTGTTGTATTTCGACATCGCGCCGTCCTGGTACTGATAGTCGCCGAGCCCGAGAATGAAATCGGCCTTGGCCGCCTCCGCCGCCGTGGCGGCGGCGACCGGTGAAACTCCCGGGCCGTGGATATCGCCCACCGCGGCCACATGCATGACCGACTCGGTCGACGCTGGCGACGGAGGTGTGGTGCTCGGCGGCGGGGTCGAAGTCGGGGACGGGCCAGCCGCACGAGCAAAGTGGATACATGCCCCGTCGGAGGCACTTAGATCATGGCAGACGGTTGCGCCGCCAGAGAGCTCAGCGCCGTCAGTTTCTAAGGAGGCCACGGTGCCGGGAGCTCGGATCACCACGACGAGGGCGCCAAGGACCAGCGTCAGCCAGATAGACACAACGAGGATGATCCCCTGCCCCCTGACCATCGGCCCAGCTACGCCGGCCGTGACGGGGCGGCTGCGGCGTCCGCTCTTTGGCTGTTTCCTGCTCATACCTGCTCCTCTTGAGTCTGGATCCAGCCGCAAAATAACCCCTACCGGATCTCCACCTGAAACTGGTTCCCCGTGGTTGGATCGACTCCCTGGACTTCGAAACGACCGACGTTGGAAAAAGCCGCAACCAGGTTCTCTCGGGCGTTCGCGTCCAACCGCACGCCTTCAATGCGCACCCGGACCTGACCGTCCTCCCTCTTGACAGCGAATCGCTCGGAGCCGGCCCGGAAATCCACCTTTTGCCCGTCGGTCAACCGGTTCCCGATCTCGACGAGAACGTTGTTCGCCCTGGACTGAACTCCACCTCCCGGACCCCTGGGGTGAATCGCGCTAATACATCCGCTGCGGTGGGCACCGTTGCTTGATCGACGCGAACCTCGCGGGCCTCGCGGCGGCGCCGATCTCGGTCCGGGCCACGATCTTTATCCTTATCCGGGCCTGGGCGATCGTCTCGCCGTCCGGATCGGATCTCTTCACGCAGCCGCCTGGCTCCCTCCTCTGGAGAACTCCCGCGTCTCAGCTCGCGCGCCAGCCCCTCGGGCAGCCGCTCGACATCCCGCCGACTCAGACCCTCCGAGAGGGCGGCCGCGACGGTCCCGGAGGCCTCCCGGGGGACAAGACCCATCGAGACAAGATCAGCGGTGACCTTGGCCGCCACCTCTAGACGGGACATCGCTCCCTCTCGGCGAGAGACGTGTCGCGAGAGCTCCTGCACCTCCCCCGGCGAGATACCCCTCCCCAGCGCATCCGCGACCGCCTCAATCGCCCTCTCTCGCTCTCGCGCCTTCTTGACCCGTACCCCGTCCCGCTCAGCCTGACGGATCAGATCGCGTGAGGTCACGAGTTCCTCCGAGATTCGCGAGGCCACGCTGACGATGCGCTCCGGGGGGACTCGCTTGGCGAGCCCCTCCTTCACCTTATCCAGGACCGGCCCCACAGGAAGACCTTGCCGCTTGGCCTCAGCCACCACCTCGAGGAGACGGCCAAGTTCCCCGGCTTCGACCCCGCGGCCCACGCCTCGCTGAACCAGTCCTGCGACCTCGCTTTCCGGAATTCCCACTCGTATGGTTTCGACGGCCTTCGCCCGGACGAGCGCCTTCGCCTCGGACGAGAGGTCGGCGGTCTCAAGCGTCCGGGAGAGAAGCTCGCCCCGGCTAGCCGTCTCCTCGGCGATCGCCCAGCCGCTCAGCGAAATTCCCAGGATGAGGGCCATCAGTAAGACCCGGCATCCGGACCTACGTGTCGCCATCGCCCTGTCCCGTTTCGTGGACATCGACCACGGCGTTCCTGTCCCCGAAGCCGTCGTCGCGAAGGCCATCCGCTCCAGGATCCGCGACCCACTTGGTGCCGTCGATGACAAACATGTAGGCGTACCGGCCCGGCTTCAAAAGAAGCGCCGTAGAAAAATGCCCCCGCCCGGTCCTGTCAGAGAGGAAGATTTCGTCGCTCCGCCATCCATTAAAGTCCCCCGCGAGGGAGACCCGCTCAGCCCCCGGGGCATTCAGCACGAAGCGAATGAGCGTAACAGCGGGATGAGGCCCCGCAGGGGCGGGACTTCGGCCGGGAAGACTTCTCCACACGAGCGGCGTCACGACGAGGACGAGGCTCAGCGCCAGGGCCGACGCCAGATTCCAGCGAAGGGCGCGGGGGGCCCAGAAGATGTCCCACACCTTCTCCCGCCGGGAAGACCTCCTTTCGGGAAGACAGGCCAAAACCTCCTCGGTAAACGAAGAAGATGGGGAGAGATGCCGTACCTCCGCCAGGAGGAGAGCCGTCTCCCGATGTGCGTCGAGGATCCGGCGATTTTCCTCCTGAGCCAGAAGCACACTAAATTCCTGCTCGCTGAACCCCTCGTGCTCCAAAAGCCTCCTGAGCATTTCGCGGCCCCGGAAGGTCCGCACCTTGGCCGCGCCCGCGGGAATGCCCAGGAGACTCCCGACCTCCTTGAAATCCATCCCCTCCATATGACGGAGAACGACCGCCTCGCGGTACTTCGTGGGAAGCTTCGCAAGCGCTCGATGGAGAACCGCCTCTCTCTCGCGTTGTTCCAGCATGACCGCAGGTGTCGGCCCTTCGTCCACGGAACCGGGAATGTGAGGCTCCCCGTCCGAACCCCCGGGGATCAAGACCTCTCGGCTCGCCCTCCTTAGCAAATCCTTACATCGGTTCATCGCAATGCGACACAGCCATGTGGAGAACCGAGACTCTCCTCGGAAATCCCTGAGAGACAGGTACGCTTTGACGAAGGCGTCCTGAGCAACATCTTCGGCCTTTCCGGCATCTCCAACCATTCGGTATACCAGGTCATGGACCAGATCCTTGTACCGCTCGACCAGGATCGCGTAGGCTTTCCGATCCCCGGCGAGACACTGCGCGATAATGACGTTCTCGTCCGCTTGACCGCAGCCTAGCCCCCGCTCTTCTGGCACATTGCCTCCACGTCTCCTGGCTCTTCGACGGTCTAGACACTGCCTTTGTTACATGGAAAAGCGTCGCGCCGACGGGTCGCCCGCCCTCGGGCCAGAAGGCCACGCACGACGTCGACGCAACCGAAGGCGCCGGTGCCCGACTCAGCATGAGCCCGTTGGACCTTGACATTGCGCCGGGGAGCGGTGCAATGTCTACGATGTCCGTCGCCCCGAAGACGGCGGTCGTGATGTTCACCAACTACGCGCAGACGGCATCCTCCTCCGAAGCCTGGTCGCGGGCGCGAAAGGGTACGTCATCCAGGACGTCGAGCTGGTGGGATTGAAATGATCCGATCCGTCTGCCAGGAGAACTCGGTACCATCATTCAGCATCTCACCCGGGGCCTGACCAAAGCGCGTCCCACCCGAGCCCGTACACCGTCAAGGACCACCTGGAGAAGGTCAGCACGATATCCGATGTCCGGTCGCGAGGTCCTCCCCCAAATCGTGTCAAGTGAAGACCTCCTGCTTCGTGGGTGCGCAGGGCCTCATTCGCGGCAGACTAAAGGTCTGTGAGATCGGCGATGGGCAGCCGGATCCGCGCGACGTTCAGCAGGTGACCAGTGCCATCGAGGCGCCGCCGGGCGAGGCGGTGGCGCATCTGCGGAGAAACCAGGGGCAGCTCCGCGGGGAGTGGGTCCGGCGCATCTCCGAGCGCGGCCTGCTGACGGCGATGACCACGGACGAGCTCGTCGCCGAGGCGATTCCCATCTATGACGGCTACGTGGCTGCGCTCGAGGCGGGCAGCCCCGAGCTCTTGCACGCTTTTGGGCGCGACCTGTCTCAGCGGATCATCCCGAGCGGCGCGGAGGCCCAGGAGGTCCCGGGGATCGTCCTGCTGCTCCGGGACGTGCTCACGCGCTCGCTGTTCGCCGAATACCGACGAGATTTCACCCGGTTGAACCGCGTCCTCGACGCCTACGAATCCGCCGCCAACCGCGTGACCAAGGCGGTGGCCGCCAGCTTCGTCCAGGAGCACGCCAACGCCGTGCTGCGGGAATCCGAGCAGCGGTATCGAAATCTCGTCGACCACGTCCTGGACGTCATCTACACCCTGTCCACGGACGCCCGAATCACTTCGGCCAACCCCGTCTTCGAGACGATCACCGGTTGGTCACGCAACGAGTGGCTGGGCCAGCCGTTCGCGCCCCTCGTCCATCCCGACGATTTGCCCCTCGCCATGGAGTACTTTCGCCGCGTCCTCCAAGCGGAAACGCCCCCGATCTTCGAGCTCCGTATCCTGGCGAAGTCGGGGCAACCTCGCGTCGGCGAATTCAAGATGACGCCGCAACTCGAGGATGGGCGAGTGGTCGGGGTCCTGGGGATCGGCCGCGACGTCACCGAACGGAAGCGGGCGGAGGAAGCGCTCCGCGAAAGTGAGGCGAGATTCCGGCAACTGTATGACGAGGCGCCCGTGAGCTACCATGAGCTCGATACGCAAGGCCGCGTGACGCGAGTCAACCGGACAG
>QHRS01000038.1:0-2385 GCA_003221435.1 Candidatus Rokuibacteriota bacterium | reverse complement strand
TTCATCGTGGAGCGCCAGGAGGAGTGCGAGGCGTTCGCGGCCATGATGGCCGGGGCCGCACCGCCGGTGGGAACCTACAAGCGAACCTTGCGGCGGAAAGGCGGGACGACGGTGCCGGTTCTCGTCGAGGGTCGGGTTCTTCGAGGGAAGGCCGGGCGGATCGCCGGCCTCCGCGCCACCCTTCAGGACATCACCGAGCGCGAGCTGGCGGAGCAAGCGCTGCACCGCCTCAACGACAGGCTGGAGGAGGTCGCCCGGCGGATCGCGTATGCGCTCCACCAGGAAGCGGCGCAGCTGCTCGTGTCCGTTCACATCGCGCTGGATGAGGTCGCCCGCGACCTGCCGGGTCCCGAAGGCGAGCGCCTGCGAAAGGTGAAGGGGCTCCTCGACGAGATCTTCCAGCAGCTGCGTCACCTCTCCCATGAACTGCGGCCCACCATCCTGGACAACCTCGGCCTCCAGCCCGCCCTGCTCTTCCTGGCCGAAGGGGTCTCCAAGCGGACGGGGCTTCGGATCAGCGTTACGGGCTCCACGGAGGGGCGCCTGCCGCCCTTGATCGAAACGGCGCTCTACCGCACCGTCCAGGAGGCCCTCACGAATGTCACTACGCATGCGCAGGCCACGACCGTGAGCGTTGAGCTTCAGCGGGACCCCCGGAGACTTCGCTGTTCCATCAGGGACGATGGCATCGGCTTCTCGTTCGAGGCCGTCGCGAGGGGTGAGCGTGGCCTTGGGCTCATTGAAATCCAGGAGCGACTCAGGGCGTTGGGCGGAACACTCGAGATCCGTTCAGCGCCCGGCCGGGGAACTGAGCTGCACGTCACGGTTCCCCTGGAGACGTAAGGTGCGGACTCGGATTCTCCTCGCCGACGACCACCCGATCGTCCGGGAGGGCTTGCGGGCCCTGCTCGAGCGGGAGGGATTTGACGTCCAGGCCGAGGCCGCGGACGGCCGAGAGGCCGTTCGGTTGGCGAGAGACCTCAGTCCCCACGTGGCCCTCCTCGATCTTGTGATGCCGCTCCTGAACGGCCTTGACGCCGCCCGTGAGATCCGCCGGGCTTCACCGCGGACGAAGCGGATCCTTCTGACCATGTACACGGAAGATTCGTACGTCATTGAAGCCATACGCGCCGGCATCAACGGCTATGTCTTGAAGACCCAGGCCGTGGCAGATCTGGCCCAGGCGACCCGTGAGGTTTGCCAGGGGAGGGTGTACTTGAGCCCGGGCATCTCCCGGGCCGTCATCGAAGCGTATATCGACAGGACCGAGCACCCGCCGGATCCCCTGAGTCGCAGGGAGCGCGAGGTGCTGCAGTTGGTCGCGGAGGGGAAGACGTCGAAGGAGATCGCGCACCTGCTCGGGGTGACGACCAAGACCGCCGAGGTCCATCGGGTCCGGATCATGAAGAAGCTCGGTATCCAAGGGACGGCCGCGCTCGTCCGGTACGCTATCCGCCGAGGCGTGGTCCGGCCCTAATACGATTCGCTCCGCATCGCCCTGTTGGCGCCTCGCCCGGGCTGTCCAGCGCCCTCCGCCCCGCCGGCGCAAACCTCGCCGCTAAACCGTCAACACGCGTGACTTGGGCGAAAGCCCTTCACCGGCCAGGAGACCGGGGCGACTCCAGCTTACGCGCCTGTCGCAACTGCGTTCTCTGCCGCCTCCACAAAGAGATCAATGAGTGGCTGGATCAGCGCATTGGCCTCCGCGTGGGTGATTCCACTTTCGCTAAAGGCAATGGCGAGCCGGTAGGTAAGCGATTCATGCGACTCGTCCTCGTGTCGCGTATGCGCTAAAAACCACTCTAACCCCTTCGTCCCCACCGCCTTCCGAAACTGTGGAGATTCGAGGAAATGCCAGCTCACCACCTCAGCAATAATCTCTACGGCCGCAAACCGCAGGAACATGGCGGCAGGATCGGTCCACGTTTTCATTTCGGTGGTGAGCTTCTTCACCAGAGGGATCGGGGATCGCTCGAGATCCTGATCGGTGAGGCCTACCGCTTCCGCTGTTTTGATCCAGAGTGCACGATGCTCTGTTTCATCTCGTTCAATGAGCGTGAGAGTCTTATCAGCAAGCACGAGGAGCGAAAGAAGCTCATCCGCATTCCCGGGATCGGTGATCAATTTATGTTTGATGAACTTGACACACCCATGCCTGACAATCTTGGGGAACTCATCCACAAACGGCCAGAAGATGACTACAAGTTGGCGCAGGGCAGGTATATTCCCTTCGCGGCACACCTTCGAGGCGATTGACCGTTTAACCTTATCCGTCACCTCCCCTTTTATGTCATCGACCCAGTCCGGTAAGGGCCTGGAATATCGATCAGTACGCGTTTCCAATCCTCGCCTCCTCCCTCCCGCCGCGCCACGATAGCGCTCCCT
>QHRS01000037.1 GCA_003221435.1 Candidatus Rokuibacteriota bacterium | reverse complement strand
CTCGCGTTCGCATAGGCACCGGCGAGGCTACCGAACTCCGCAGCGGCTTCCGCTTCACGATGCGCCCACTGCTCCGTGAACTTGTTCTTGACGACCCGGAACGAGAACTCCTCAGGCCAAGGAACGCCACGCAAGGAGTCAATCGCCGTGGTGCGAACCGTGTCGTCCCCGGTGGCGGATATCGCCCGGTCCGTCGCCCCCGGCGGCGTAAGAGCCTCTTCCGACGCCCAGAACCGGGTACCGACGACCACGCCGTCGGCGCCCAGCATCAACGCGGCGGCCAGTCCGCGACCGTCCGCAATCCCCCCGGCCGCGAGAAGCAGCGTTGTCGGGGAATGCTTGGACAGGTAGTCCGCCACTTCCGGAGCGAACGGCAGCGTCGAGCGCTTTGCGCCGTGACCCCCAGCTTCTGCCCCTTGGGCGACGACGGCGGCCGCGCCGGCCTCGAGCGCCTGATCGACGTGCCGCAGCGATTGCACTTGGCAGATCAGCTTGGCACCGCCGCGTCGAATCGGTTCGGCGAACGGCCTCGGGTCGCCGAACGAGAGAAACACACAAGAGGCCGAATGGCTAAGCGCTTCATCGAGCATGTGGGGCACGCGCGCCAGCGCCCACGTTATGAACCCGACGCCGAACTTGTGGCCTCGGACATGCGTGAGTTCTTGCCGGAGGTCCGGCTCGCCGCCAAGAATGCCGCCATAGCCGCCACCGACAATCCCAAGGCCCCCCGCGTTCGATACGGCGGCCGCTAGGCGACCGCCAGTCACCAACGCCATGGGGGCGCACACGATCGGGTAACGAGTTCCGAATCCCTCAGTGAACCGCGTTTTCATTTTGAGTAGAACTCCTCCTCGGTGGTCGGCGCGGGGATTGTCGCCTCGCCGGACGCGCGCACCCTTCCGCGAGCTGTGAACATGGGGCCGCGCGCCGGGCGCTGCGGAGCGAACTTCAGAAAGCCAGTATCCCGGACCATGTCGTCGTAGACGGCCTCCATGCCGCCCCGCATGAAGTACGCCTCATGCCAGAAGCCCGTGCCACCTGAATTACGGATGAAGTGCTGCCACCAGAGCCGATGCGGCTCCGAGCGGGCCCAGCGTTCGAGCGAGTCAAAGTCGCGCCAGTACTGGCGCATGCCCGCGTGGGGAGGAAAGAGAGAAAAGAGGAAGTTCTCATGCAGAAGCAAGCCCTCTGGCCGGGCTTCGACGGACCTCGCGATCTTCGGCCCGAAACCCGCGAGCGTCTTCAGCCCGGTCAGGGCATTCACGCGCATCCCGAGGTAGATCACCACGAGGTCGGGGTACGCGGACAGATCAACCGTACGACGCTCGACCTTGGCAGCCATACGTTCCTCCTGGCCAGTCCCGGGCAAGTCGCAAGCACGGGCATGCCGGGGCTCCTCGTCACCTCCCGGTCGGGTCGGGGGCGAGGGATCATCGCACGAGGAGGACGTCCGGTGCTATGTTGTCGAGCGGTCGCGGCATCACGACGCCGGGACCGGAAAGGATCGAGCGATGACCATCACGCGTCACAACGCAGGGCCGCGCATGAGCGCGGCGGTCGTCAACGGCAACACCGTCTACGTCGCGGGGCAGGTCTCCGGCGACGCGCCGACGGCGAGGGGTCAGACCGAGCAGATCCTCAAGAAGATCGACGGGCTGCTGGCGACGGCCGGCAGCAGCAAGTCGAAGCTCCTCTCGGCCACGGTATACCTCGCCAACATGGCGACCTACGACGAGATGAACGCGGCGTGGGATGCCTGGGTGGATCCGGCCAACACGCCGGCGCGGGCGACCGTGGAGGCGAGACTCGCGGCGCCAAAGTACCTGGTCGAGATCGCTGTCATCGCCGCCGTCTGAGATCGCGGCGGAACTCGCCATGATCCGTGAAGTGCCGGGCCGCAAGCCGCGCGTCGATCCGGATACGTGGATCGATCCATCGGCGCAGGTGATCGGCGACGTGATCATCGAGGCCGGAGCCAGCGTCTGGCCCTGCACCGTGCTGCGGGGCGACCAGGACAACTACGTCAAGCTCGGCCGCAACTCCAACGTCCAGGACAACTCGGTCCTTCACGTCACGCCGCGGTACCCCTGCATCGTCGGCGCCGGCGTCACGATCGGCCACCGCGCGGTCATCCACGCCTGCACCATCATGGATAACGCGCGCGTCGGCATCGGCGCCGTCGTCCTCAACGGGGCGGTGGTGGAAGAAGGCGCGCAGGTGGGCGCGGGGGCGTTGGTGCCGCCCGGGAAGGTCGTGCCGGCCGGGTGGCTCGTCATGGGCGTGCCGGCCAAGCCGGTGCGGCAGATGAGCCCCGACGAGCTGGAGGACATCAAGCGCAACGCCCGCGAGTACGTCGATCTCTGGCGCCGCGACTACGGCAACAAATAGCCGGGATCGGCCGAGGACCGAGCGCAGCCCCGGGTGTATCATCTCCAATCACCATCCATCCCAGAGGCTCGAGGACCGACATGACCGACGTGGTGAGCTACGAACGACACGGGACGATCGGGGTCATCACCGTGAACAACCCGCCTGTCAACGCGCTGAGCGTCGGCGTTCGGCGGGGGATCGTCGACAGCCTGAGCCGGGGGCTCGCGGACGGCGCGGCGACCGCGCTCGTCATCATGGGCGGCGGCCGGACCTTCATCGCGGGCGCCGACATCCGCGAGTTCGGCCAGCCCCTGGCGCCCCCTGACCTCAACGAGGTGATCGCGTGGTTCGAGGACAGCCCCAAGCTCGTGGTGGCGGCCCTCCATGGCACCGCGCTCGGCGGCGGCCTCGAGGTGGCGCTCGGCTGCCACTACCGCTGCGCCGTCGGCTCGGCCCAGGTGGGCTTCCCCGAGGTGAAGCTCGGTCTCCTGCCCGGCGCGGGCGGGACGCAGCGGCTGCCGCGGCTGATCGGGGTGGAGCCGGCGCTGCCGATCATCGCCGGCGG
The DNA here is from genome assembly GCA_003221435.1 of Candidatus Rokuibacteriota bacterium. Taxonomy (GTDB): domain Bacteria; phylum Methylomirabilota; class Methylomirabilia; order Rokubacteriales; family CSP1-6; genus AR9. The sequence continues at coordinate 4,894 of QHRS01000037.1, read as the reverse complement.
CGATCCCCTGCCCGCCTCGAAGGCGCAGGCACTCGGCATCATCGACGAGATCGTTGCGGGCGACCTGCGCGACGGCGCGGTCGCGTTCGCCGCGCGGCTCGTCGCCGAGCGGCGGCCACTCCGGAAGATCAGCGCGAGCGACGGGAAGGTGCTGACGGCCCGGAGCACCCCGGGGCTGTTCGACGCGTTCCGCGGGAGCATCGAGCGCCAGGCGCGCGGCTACTTCGCGCCCTTCCGGTGCGTCGAGGCGGTGCAGGCCGCGGTCACGCTGCCGTTTGCGGAGGGCCTCCGGCGCGAGCGCGAGCTGTTCCTCGAGTGCATGCAGTCACCGCAATCCCGGGCGCAGATCCACGCCTTCTTCGCCGAGCGCGAGGTGACGAAGATCCCCGACGTGCCGAAGGAAACGCCCACGCAGCCGATCATGACGGCGGCGGTGATCGGCGCCGGCACGATGGGCGGCGGGATCGCGATGAACTTCGCCAACGCCGGAATCCCCGTGCAGGTCGTCGAAGCCGCACAGACGGCGCTCGACCGCGGGATCGAGGTGATCCGGAACAACTACGCCGCCACGGTCGAGAAGGGTCGCCTCACTCAGGCCGATATGGACCGGCGCCTGGCGCTGATCCACGGCACGCTCGCCTGGGACGCGGTCGCCGACGCCGACATCGTGATCGAGGCGGTGTTCGAGGAGATGGGCGTCAAGAAGGAAGTCTTCGCCCGGCTCGACAGGATCTGCAAGCCGTCGGCGATCCTCGCGACCAATACGTCCACGCTCGACGTCGATGAGATCGCGACGGCGACCGCGCGCCCGGAGAAGGTGATCGGCACTCACTTCTTCAGCCCGGCCAACGTCATGCGCCTCCTCGAGGTCGTGCGCGGCGCGAAGTCCTCGAAGGAGACGATCGCGACGGTCGCGGAGCTGGCGCGCCGGATCCGCAAGGTCTGGGTGCTTGCCGGAAACTGCGACGGCTTCATCGGCAACCGGATGCTCGCCGGCTACCTCCGGGAGGCCGCGTTCCTCGTCGAGGAGGGCGCATCGCCCGAGCAAGTCGACAAGGTCATCTACGACTTCGGCTTCCCGATGGGGCCATTCGCGATGTCCGACCTCGCCGGGCTCGACGTCGGCTGGCGGATCCGCAAGGGCAAGGCGGCCACGCGGCCGACGACCCAGCGCTACTCGCCCGTCGCCGACAGGCTCTGCGAGCGCGGCCGCTTCGGCCAGAAGACGGGCGCGGGCTGGTTCCGATACGCGCCGGGCAGCCGGACGCCGCGTCCCGACCCCGAGGTGGAGGCGCTGATCGTCGCGAGCGCCAGGGCGCAGGGCATCGAGCGGCGCGCGGTCAGCGATGACGAGATCCTGGAGCGCTGCATCTACCCGCTGATCAACGAGGGCGCGCGGATCCTCGAGGAAGGCATCGCGCTCCGGCCGAGCGACATCGACATCATCTACATCTACGGCTACGGCTTTCCGCCCTATCGCGGCGGTCCGATGTACTACGCCGACACGCTCGGGCTCAAGCGGGTGTACGACGACATCGCCGCGTACCATCGGGCCCACGGCGAGTTCTGGCAGCCAGCCCCGCTGCTCACGCGGCTGGCCGAGGAGGGCAAAGGCTTCCGCGATCTGGCGAGAGCATGAGCTTCCTCAGAGGGGGGCTCTGCCCCCTTCCGAACCTCCCCCCGGGCCGGCGCCGGCAAAGCCGGCGCTCGAACAGCGCGTCGACAGTCGCGGGAGGAGGATAGGCCAGTGAGCCCGGGGGAGAACGCGATGTTCGAGCCCAACCAGCGTGTGAAGGTGAACCTCTCGGACATGACGGTCCAGAACGTCCGGTTCAGCCAGAACGTTCAGCAAGCCCTGGGGACGATCGTCAAACAAATCTCGGACGACCCACCCGTGTATCTGGTCGAGCTATTGTTCAGCTTCAAAGGGATCAAGCGCGTCGAGGTGCCCGAAGACCGGATCTCGGCGTAAGATGGCCGCGGCAAGCACCGCCACGAACCGGAGGAGACCGACCATGGCAGAGGCCGTCATCGTCTCAACCGCGCGCACCCCCATCGGCAAGGCGTACCGCGGCGCCTTCAACAACACGCACGGCGCCACCCTCGCGGGCCACGTCATCAGCCACGCGGTCGCGCGCGCCCGGATCGAGCCGGGGGAGGTCGAGGACGTCATCATGGGCTGCGCGATGCCCGAGGGCGCGACCGGCCACAACATCGCCCGGCAGGCCGCGCTGCGCGCCGGCCTGCCGGTGACGACGGCCGGCGCCACCGTCAACCGGTTCTGCTCCTCGGGGATGCAGGCGATCGCGATCGCGGCCCACCGCGTGCTCGTCGACCGGGCGCCGATCGTCGTCGCCGGCGGCCTCGAGTCGATCAGCCTCGTCCAGACCGAGCACCAGAACACGTTCCGCCTGCACGAAGCGTGGCTCGACGAGCACAAGCCCGAGATCTACATGAGCATGATCGAGACCGCCGAGGTCGTGGCGCAGCGGTACGACATCACGCGCGAGGCACAGGACGCGTACGCGCTCGTGAGCCAGCAGCGGATCGCCGCCGGCCAGCGGGCCGGCCGGTTCGACGCCGAGATCGTCCCGCTCACGACCCGGAAGCTCACGCAGGACAAGACGACGGGCGAGACGCGGGAGGAAGAGGTCACGCTCACGAAGGACGAAGGCAACCGCCCCGACACGACGGCCGAGGGGCTCGCGGCGCTCAAACCGGTCACCGGCGAGAAGGGCCACATCACCGCCGGGAACGCGAGTCAACTCTCCGACGGCGCGTCAGCCTGCGTCGTGATGGACAGCCGGCTGGCCGAGCGGCGCGGCCTGGAGCCGCTCGGGATCTACCGCGGGCTCGCCGTCGCCGCCTGCGAGCCGGACGAGATGGGCATCGGTCCCGTGTTCGCGGTCCCGCGGCTCCTCGAGCGGTTCGGCCTCAGGATGGACGACATCGACCTCTGGGAGCTGAACGAGGCGTTCGCCGTCCAGGTCGTTTACTGTCGCGACCGGCTAGGCATCCCGATGGACCGGCTCAATGTCGACGGCGGCGCGATCTCGATCGGCCATCCCTATGGCATGAGCGGCGCCCGGATGGTCGGCCACGCGCTCATCGAAGGCAAGCGCCGCGGCGCGAAGCTCGTCGTCTGCACCATGTGCATCGGCGGTGGCATGGGCGCCGCGGGCCTGTTCGAGGTGGCGTAGCGCGAGATGAAGGTCACCGGCATCGACAGCTTCGTCCTGCGCATTCCGACTCCCAGGCTGATGGCGCTCGAGTTCCCCGAGCACCGGCTGGTCGTCGCGATGATTTACACCGACGAGGGCCTCACCGGACTCGGGTACAGTCTCGCCTTCGGCGGCGGCGGCGCCGAGGCGATCCAGGTGTATCTCGAGACCCGCTTGAAGCCACTCGTCCTCGGAGAGGATCCGCTCTTCGTCGCGCGGTTGTGGGAGCGGATGTACCGCGCGGACCGCGGGATCAAGCGTCAGGGCGTCGCGGCGTATGCCTTGAGCGCGCTCGACATCGGCCTCTGGGATCTCGTGGGAAAGGCCGCCGGCCTGCCGCTCTACAAATTGTGGGGAGCGGTGACCGACCGGATCCCGGCGTACGGGAGCGGCGGGTGGCCGAAGTACTCGCTCGACGACCTGATCGGCGAAGCCAAGCGCTACGTCGGCATGGGATGCCGCTACTACAAGATGAAGATCCACAACCCGGACCCGCGGGTGAACCGCCAGCGCGTCGAGGCCGTGCGCGAGGCTCTCGGCGATGAGATCCGCCTCATGGTCGACGTGAACCAGAAGCTCGACGTCCTCGGCAACATCCGCCAGGCCCGGCTCCTGGAAGATCTCGACCTCGTCTGGTACGAGGAACCGGTGCTCGCCGACGACCTCGCCGCCTGCGCCGAGGTCGCGCAGCGCATCGGGATTCCCGTGGCCACCGGCGAGAACAACTACACGCGCTTCGAGTTCCGGGATCTGATCGAGCGGCGGGCCGCCCGATACCTCATGCCCGACGTGTGTCGCGCCAACGGGTTCACCGAGACGCTGCGGATCGCGCACCTCGCCGCGGCCCACCAGGTGGCGGTCACGCCGCACGTCGTGCACGAGCTGTCCGTGCACGTCGTGGGCGCCCTCGAGAACGGCTTCCTGGTGGAGTTCATCGACTGGACACCGCCGGACCTCTTCGCCGAGATGCCGCGCTGCGAGGATGGCCACTTCCGGATCCCGGACCGCCCGGGCCACGGCATGGCGCTCGCCCCCGGCGCTGAACGCAGGTACCGGGTCGGATAGAGCATCGAAGGGGGCCCCGGCGGCCCCCTCCGAGCCTCCCCCCGAACCCGTATTGCGCCGGCAAAGCCGGCGCTCGAACGCAGATACTTCGACGTGCTCCTAGCGAAGCGAGGGGCGCGATCTCAGGGAGGCAGGGACATGAAGATCGGGATCATCGGGGCCGGGAGCGTCGGGGGCACGCTGGGGAAGGCGTGGGCGGCGAAGGGGCATGACATCGTGTTCGGCGTCCGCGACCCGCACGCCAAGAACGTCCAGGACGCCGTCAAGGCGACGGCAGGCAAGGCGCGCGCCTCGAGCGTGAAGGAAGCGACCGCCCAGGCGGAGGTCGTCGTGCTCGCCATCCCGTGGGGCGCGACTCAAGACGCCATCAAGGCGGCCGGGAACCTCGGCGGCAAGATCGTCATCGACGCCACCAACCCGCTCAAGCCGGACCTGTCAGGGCTCGCGCTGGGGCACACCACATCGGCGGGCGAGGAAGTGGCACGATGGGCGGCGGGCGCCAAGGTGGTGAAGGCGTTCAACACGATCGGCGCGCAGCACATGGCCAACCCCCGCTTCGGCGGGCAGAGCGCCTCCATGTTCATCTGCGGCGACGACGCCGCGGCCAA
>QHRS01000036.1 GCA_003221435.1 Candidatus Rokuibacteriota bacterium | reverse complement strand
GTTCGCGGCGCTCCTGGCCGTCACGCTCACCCCGGCGCTGGCGGCATGGTTCATTCGCGGTCGCATTCGTGCGGAGAGCGAGCATCCGATGTCGCGCCTGCTGGTTCGATGGTACGCACCCGTCGTGCGCTTCGCCGTGCGGCGGCGCCGCTGGGTGGTTTTCGGCGCGTCCCTGATGCTGCTCTCGACCATCCCCGTGTTCCTGCGCCTCGGGAGCGAGTTCATGCCACCCTTGAACGAGGGCACGTTGCTCTACATGCCGACCGCGCCGCCCGGGATGTCCGACACGGAAGCGAGCTCCGTGCTCCAGCAGATGGATCGCCGTCTCCGCACCGTCCCCGAGGTCGAGATCGTGTTCGGCAAGATCGGCCGGGCCCGGACGGCCACCGATCCGGCGCCGCTCTCGATGGTCGAGACGGTCATCTCGCTCAAGCCCGAGAGCCAGTGGCGCAAGGGCATGACGTGGGAGCGGCTGATCGCGGACATGGATGGGCGCATGCATTTCCCGGGCATGCCCAACATCTGGTGGATGCCGATCCAGACGCGGGAGCGCGGTGGGGATCAAGGTGTTCGGTCCTAGCCTCGCCGGCATCGAGAGCGTAGCGGTGGCGGTGGAGAACGCCGTCAAGGAGACTCAAGGGACGCGCAGCGCCTTTGCCGAGCGCGTCACCGGCGGCTACTTCCTCGACTTCGATGTCCGTCGCGACGAGGCGGCGCGCTACGGACTCACCGTGGGAGACGTCCAGGACGTCATCGAGTCCGCCATCGGCGGAATGTCCGTCACCCAGACGGTCGAAGCGCGGGAGCGCTACACGGTCGCCGTCCGCTATGCCCGCGAGTTGCGCGACGATCCCGAGGCGCTCAAGCGCGTACTCGTCCCCACGCCGTCGGGCGCCCAGATCCCGCTCGCCGAGCTGGCCGACATCCACTTCAGCACCGGCGCGCCCATGATTCAGGACGAAGATGGGCAGCTGGTGGCCTTGGTGTCGGTGGACGTCGCCGATCGCCCGCTGGCCGACTTCGTCCACGACGCTCAGCGCAAGGTCGCAGAGCGAGTGAAGCTCCCGCCGGGCTACCGGCTCGATTGGGCGGGGCAGTTCAAGTACTACGAGCGCGCCCAGGCCCGCCTCTCGCTGGTCATTCCGGTCACCCTGCTCCTCGTCTTTGCCCTGCTCTACTTCAACCTGCGCTCGGTGCCCGAGACCGCGATCGTGATGCTGGCCGTGCCGTTCTCGCTCATCGGGGCGGTGTGGCTGGTGTGGCTGCTCCACTACAACCTGAGCGTCGCGGTCTGGGTCGGCATGATCGCGCTCGCCGGCCTCGATGCGGAGACCGGCACGGTGATGCTGCTCTATCTCAACCTCGCGCACGACGACCACCGGAAGCGGGGCGCGCTCAAGGATCGCAATGATTTGACCCAGGCCATCGTCGAGGGGGCGGCCCACCGTATCCGCCCCAAGATGATGACCGTGTGCGCCATCCTGTTCGGCCTGCTCCCCATCATGTGGGGCCATGGCAGCGGCGCCGATGTGATGAAGCGCATCGCCGCGCCCATGGTGGGCGGTGTGGTCACCTCGTTCGTGCTCGAGCTGCTCGTCTACCCGGCCATCTTCGCGTGGTGGAGAGGACGCAGACTGCCGGAACCGCCGGCGACGAGTGGCGTCGCCTCAAGCATTCAACCCTGATTCAAGGAGGTTCTCATGAGACTCGCACTGGTCCTTCTCGCTCTGGTCGCCGTGATCGCAATGGCGGGCTGCAATCAGGAACAGAAGTCCCCTGCCGGGCCGCAACTGGTCCGGCTCGCAGTGACTGACCGTGGATTCGAGCCGCCCCGGGCGGAAGTGCCGCGCGGGCAGGCGTTCACTTTGGTTGTTACGCGCAAGACCGATCAGACCTGCGCGAAGGAGATTTTGATCCCGGCACTCAATGAGCGTCGCACGCTGCCGCTCAACCAGGCGGTGCGCATCAATGTTCCCAACGGCGTGGCAGACACGCTCAACTACATCTGCGGCATGCACATGCTCGGTGGAACCGTTGCAGCCAAGTGAACCGGCCGCGACTTCGCCCCATACTCTCCGACCTCGCTCCCCAAACAAGGAGGATTCGATCATGACGTCTCGTATCTTGATCTGGGCTCTGGTTCTGCCGCTGACGCTCGCTCCGGAGCCAGCCCGCAGCCAATGCTGCACCACGCCCTCGGGCAGCGGGGACCACACGCGCCAGGGGACTTCTAGCGAGCGGAAGATGAAGAAGGATATCGATCGCGTCCTGTCGAGTGAAAAGAGCAGGACACTCTTGATGGAAGCGCTGATGCAGGACCGCGACTTCGCCGAGGCCTTTATTGGACGCATCGCCGACCACCCTCAATGGCGTAAGAGGCTTGCGACAGTGTCGCGGGACATGAGCTCGGCCTCGGCGAGCCGCATGGCGACTGGCCGGATGGAACCGCTTCGGGCGGACGAGCGACACTTCCGCGTGACCGTGGATGGAGAGGGTTTCCATCCCGGTTCACTCACGATTCCCGCCGGAGAGTTCATCACGCTCGTCGTCACGCGGACATCAGACAACACCTGCGCCAAACAGATCGTGATTCCGTTGCTGAACGAGACTCGCAGCCTGCCCCTCGATCGTCCCGTCGAGATCAAGATCCCGCCGCAGGACAAAGGTACGTTCACCTTCGCCTGCGGCATGGACATGTTCCACGGCAGGCTCGTGGTCCAGTAGAAGGGGGGACGTTCACGCGTGCATCTCAACCCTCGGCCAACCTGGGCCGAAGAGCGCGAACGGTTTTGTGGCCGCGATGTCCAGCGAAAGTAAAACGCCGCGGAGAAGGGGTCACGCCTCGGGTTGGAGAAAATCGCACGCTGCTAAGGGCAAGCAACGGACCGACGGGGCCGGAGCCGAAGCAGGCGGTTCCCGCGGGGCGTCCCAGCGTCTGAGCACGGTCGTGCTCGACCTGGTGGCGGCACTTTTTCCACGGCCACTGGGTGCGGGCGTGACTTTTGGAGGTAGTCATGGAGACGTTGAAGAGGGCCCGTCATTTCCTTTCGTTTCTTGAGCCGAAAGAGCGTGTTCCTGAGGCCCCGAAGCAGTCAGAGAACAACCAGGCGCCCGGCTCTCGGACCGGTTGAGCCGAAAGACGGGGCCGGTAACCTAAGCCCCCACAACACAACATGGAGTGCTCGTTGACACCTCGCCCGGTGGGGCGTTGAATTGCGTGCGGGAGGATCGGGCGGTGGTCAAACTCCAGCAACCGGGTATTGCCGATCTGGCATTACTGCGCTCGCACCTGGCCGCCATCGTAGAGTCATCGGACGACGCGATCATCGGCGAGACCCTCGACGGGATCGTCACCAGTTGCAACCGGGGGGCCGAGCGAATCTATGGGTACACGGCCACAGAGATGATCGGGAAATCCCTCGACCTGCTGGTGCCGCCGGACCGAGAGGACGAGATCCCCGGGATCCTGAAGCGTATCGGGGACGGCGAGCGGATCGAGCACTACGGAACCAAACGCCGGCGGAAAGACGGCACGATCATCGACATCTCGCTCACTGTATCGCCGATCAAGGATGAGGGGGGTCGAGTCATCGGAGCGTCCACCATCGCTCGCGACGTCACTCTGGCCAAACGGGCGGAGGAGGCCTTGCGGATGGTTGACGAGCTGCGCCAACGGACGGACGAGCTGGCGCGGTCCAATTCGGAGTTACAGCGATTCGCCTTCGTCGCCTCGCATGACTTGCAGGAACCGGCGCGCACCGTGGCGAGCTTTTGCGAGCTCCTGAGCGATCGTTACAAAGCGCAACTGGACGACAATGCGCGTGAGTGGATCGGCTACGCTGTGGCCGGGGCCCGGCGCATGCGGGGGTTGGTCGCCGACCTGCTCGAGTACTCGCGACTTCAGAGTCCGACGAGACGCTTTGCGCCTACAGATTGTGCGAGCGTGGTCGCGGAGGCCGTCGCCAATCTGCGTGTCTCGATCGACGAGATGCGGGCGGAAGTCTCACATGACCCGTTGCCGGTCGTGACCGCCGACGCGCCGCAGCTGGCGCACCTTTTCCAGAACCTGATCGCAAACGCGATCAAGTTTCGCGGCAATCAACCGCCGCGTGTGCACGTCTCGGCCGAGCGCCACGGCAACGAGTGGGCGTTCTCGGTGCGCGACAACGGCATCGGGATCGAGCCGCGACATTGCGAGCAGATCTTCGATGTGTTCAGGCGATTGCATCCGGAAGGGCAATATCCCGGCACCGGCATCGGCCTGGCTATTTGCAAGCGGGTGGTCGAGCAGCATGGGGGCCAGATCTGGGTCGAATCCGAGCCCGGCAGGGGTAGCGTCTTCTATTTCTCACTTCCCATTCACGCAGGAGGGTGACCATGAACAGCTCGACAACGCCCACGACACCGGTGAACGTGTTCTTGGTCGAAGACAACCCGGCAGACGTGGCACTGACCCGGTTGAGCCTGGAGAAAAACCATGTCGCGCACCGCCTGTTCGTGACGCAGGACGGCGATCAGGCCTTGGCGTTCTTGAAACGCCGGGCTCCATACGCCGATGCGCCGCGGCCCGATCTGACGCTGCTCGACCTCAACCTGCCTCGGACAGACGGGCGGGCAGTGCTGGCCGAAATCAAGAAGGACGAAAGCCTGAAGGACATCCCGGTCGTTGTCCTGACGACATCCAATTCCGATCGCGACATCTTGACCGCATACAAGATGCATGCGAACAGCTACATCACCAAGCCCACGGGCCTCGACCGGTGGGTGGAATTATTCCGCTCGATCAACGACTTCTGGTTCAAGAGCGTGAAGCTACCGCCGACGGTGAGCGGTTGAACCGTTGAACCCGGTTTCTTTGGAAACAAACCGCCGGAGTCACCCCTTTAAACCTTCGGGTCTTCCTGCGCTACGATCCGGGCCGGTTAAGGTCGGACCGCGACCATAGGGCCGTGACCTTGGCAGGATCAACACTGCACTCGCGGCCTGACGGAGATTCAGCTGACCCTTGGCTGGGAGACCAGCACCCCACCGCGCTGAGTGATGGGGTACGCCGTAGAGTCTATCATTCGCTCGCCCAGAGTTGCGCCGCGTCTTCGGGCCCGTAACTACGTGGCTGCCGTCAATTCGAGTCCCGCGCCGAAAAGGTCTTTGACTTCCCCACCCGCGGCGGTTGCGGGGCAACGAGTTGCGCGCCTGCAATGGCCGTGCGGTAACCACCCGGTTCCCGAACATTGTCTGATGGAATTGCCGCCCGGGATCCCAAGGGGGACCCCTTGGAGCGTGGCTATATGGAGGAGTGCCCCGTCGACCACGCCCCATGAGCCCCTCCGCCCGAGAATCCCCGGAGAGTGTCAGGGTCGCCGGGGGGGCGCGCGACGTTACTTCTACGATAAGCACTGACTTCGTGACCGTCACCCGTCCCGCTTGAAGACGATAGAAGTACACCCGTCCCTCAGGATGCGTGACCGTATCGCCATCAAGTAGCGTGGCCACGCTCATCAACTCGACTTGTGAACCAACCTGATCGCGCGCCGCCGAGGTCGCACGATCATCGTGCGCCTCGCTTAGCACGGCTCAATAACTTGCGGATTGACTTCGTTTGTCCTTGACCTTCCACCACCCGAGGCGGAGCATCTTCCGCGTGCACATGACCGCCCACGAGCCTGAGGTTCCCGCCTAGTCCCGGTCCGTGGCGCATGGGTCGCCTGCGTGAAGCCGCCTCGGCTCCGCACATGCCTCGCCCGGCTACCGTGAGCGCGGACCGCCGGCCGGGCGGCACGACGTCCGGATCGGACCGCGGCACGATGGCTCCTCACAGGCTCAAGGCGGGGCACGCAGCCTGAAGCAGGGCTGGAGCCGGCCAGCGTGGCGGGGTGGCCTTGGCACCGTGCCGGGGAGGCTGCACGCGGTGATTCGCATCCGGCGATTCGCATCCGACGTCATGAAACAGAAGGGAGGAATCATGGATTCCCGCCAGGCTCATCCTCTCGAGATGCTCCGAGGAACCTGCGTTCGCACCGTCTCCCTGCTTCTCGTCGTGCTGGCGATGTCGGTCGCCGCGGCAGGGGCTGCCGCGGCAGGGCCGAGTCTGCTCGTGACCAGCCAGCTCGATCATACCGTCAAGGAATACGACGGGACGACCGGCGCATTCGTCCGGAACGCGGCCGCCGGCGTCGGCGATCCGCTCGACGCGATCATCGGCGCCGACGGCAACCTGCTGGTCACCGACGGGCAGCAGGACGCGGTGAAGCGCTTCGACCGGACGACTGGCACGCTCCTCGACATCTTCGCCGGCGCCGTGAGTCCCCTGGGCATGACGATGTCCGGGGGGAAGGTGTACGTCTGCCAGACCAATCCTCCGGAGATCATCAGGAGCTTCGACGCCCTCACGGGCGCGGATGTCGGCAGCTTCATCCCCACGGTCGGCCAAGGCAACCCCTCCCCACGGGACGTCAAGGTCGCCAACGGCCGCCTCTATGTCTCCTACTGGAACCTGGGCACGATCGAGATGTTCGATGTCACGACACGCCAGTCGCTGGGGCTGTTGTTTCCCGCCGGCACGGGCGGACTGGTCACGCCGTTCTCGATCGCCTTCGGCCCCGACGGCAACCTGTACGTCTCGTACGGTTTCTTCGTGAACCGCTATCACCCGACGACGGGCGCGTTCCTCGGACGGTTCGTCGACACGGGGGACCGGACCGGCCAGCGCTACGCCGTCGGAATCGCGTGGGGCCCGGACGGCAACCTGTACGTGGCCACCCAGAACACGGCCGGAGTGCAGCGGTACAACGGGAGCACCGGCGCGTTCATGGACGACTTCGTCCCGCCCGGAAGCGGTGGGCTCACGGCTCCATTCCACATCAGTTTCACGTCCGTCAATCGCGCGCCTGACTGCAGCGCGGCGGCGGCGGACCCACCGGAACTCTGGCCACCCGACCACGAACTCGTGCCGGTGGCCATTGTCGGCGTGACCGATCCCGACGGAGATCCGGTCACAATCGCGGTGACCGGCGTCACGCAGGATGAGTCCCTCAACGAGGACGGCGACGGCAACACTTGCCCGGACGCGGTGCTCGTCGCTGGAGCTGCCCAGGTACGCGCGGAGCGCTCGAGCAGGGACAACGGCCGCGTCTACAGGGTCTCCTTCACCGCGAGCGACGGTCGCGGCGGATCGTGCAACGGGTTGGTACATGTGTGCGTTCCCCACGACCAGGGCCAGGACCCGCCGAGTGTGGTGGGAAAGCCCGATGCCCGACGGCCGCCTTCGCGCGTGGCGGACGACGAGGCGTGTATGGACGATGGCCAGGGGTTCAATTCGCTCGGGCCCTGCTCACCACAAGGTAGCGCCGCTCCCACCGGCGTCACGCTAACCGTGATCCGGCGCACCGGCAACGCCGTGACCCTCGAGTACTCGCTGCCGGCGGCGAGGGATGTCGTGCTTGCGCTGTACGACCTCGCGGGTCGCCGTGTGAGGATGCTGGAGCACGCGCCGCAGGGCGCGGGGGCGCACTCGGTGAGTTGGAACACGACAGCTGTTTCGCGCGGGATATATTTCTATCGTCTACAAGCGGGATCGGTGACGGTCACGAAGTCGGTGTTTATCGTGAAGTGACATCGGGCCCGCGCGCCCCCCGCGAACCCTGCGAGTCTCGCGGGATCGTATGGGAGATGGTGGTGTCGTGCAGCAAGGGGCTCCCTGGGTGGAGGGGCTCTTGTGTCCCGGGGCCGGAAGGGCGCTCCCCCTATCCGGCTCACACGAGGCGGTAAAGCGCAGAAGTTTTTCCACACCCACGCTCCGAGGGAGATCCCCTCGGGTGTGCGAGTGGCAATTCCATCGGACAACGTTCGGGAACCAGGTGGTTGCGGGACGGTCTTCGGGAGGCCGCATCTCGTTGATTCCTTTGCGCCCGGTCCCCGCTACAGCGCGATCCTTCCGGCACAGCCTCGCCGCCCCGCAGACCGCGAGAAGCGCCACTCAAAGCGGGCTGGGCTTCGCCTGCCGCACGTCGTCAGTTGAGCCGGATCACCTTCCGCGTGAGCGCTCCGGCGGCGGCGTTGAGGCGGGCGTAATAGATGCCGCTCCCTAGGCGGGCTCCAGCGGCATTGCGTCCATCCCATTGCACGGGTATGACGCCGACGCCAGACCACCCATCGACTAGCACTCGAACCAATTCGCCGTGCACGTCGTACACGGCAAGCCGGGTCCGGCCCGCCGGGGCCGCGGCCCGCCTTAGTTAGCCGCCGGCGCCACGCCGATGCGCCCGGCTCGCGACGGGCCGGGCGCACGCGCGACACGCGGTGCCGAGTCGGATGTGGGACGCTCGGCTCGAGCGCCGGATGGTATGGGGGAGCGTTCTACTGGACCGACGAGCGGAGCATCTTTCTCACGGTCGCGAACCGTCGCTCACTGGCGAGCGAGACTGCCTCCATCCTGACGAAGTAAACGCCCGCCCCGGCCGATCTGCCGGCTGCATCGCGTCCAGCCCAATTCACCTCGTATCGCTGGACATCCATCTCGCCGTTCGCCAGCTCCGCCACCCGTCGGCCCAGGATGTCGAACACGTCGACCCTCACGCGGCTCTTCTCGGGAAGCTCGAACCGGATCGACGTCCCCCTGGCGAACGGATTGGGAACGTTCTGCGCCAACGCGAACTCGCGTGGCGCACCATCCACGCCCGCCGGCCCTCCGGTAGCCTCATCCGTCGGCGCGAGTCCCACCAGCGCCGTGGTGGCGCCGCCGCTCTTGGCCGACAGGTTCCCACCCGCCAGCACCTGCTGCACGGTCGTCGTCCCGTTCCCGTTGCTCGAGAACCACAGCCCGCCGCTCTTGTTCCAGACCGTGATCCCGATCAGGTCGCTCGTGCCGGGCTCGCCCTTGTCCGTCATCGCGACTTGGAGCGTGGCGTTCCCGTCGATGCTGAGCGGGCTCAGCGGGTTCGTGATGTCCTGAATGCTGGCCTTGCCGTTGAACACGGCGGTCCCCGCCGCCGCATTCACCGACAGCGAGGTCATCGAATTCCCCTTGATCTGGTAGACGAGCCCGCCGTTCCTCACGATCGTATTGATGTTGCCCTGGAGGTTCGTACCGCCCTTGTTCCACTTCACGTTGAAGCCGAAGTTGTTCCTCGAGCCCGCCGCCCCTGCCTTGAGGCCGGACGAGCTGGATAGCATCAGGCAGCCGCCGCCGGTGATGAAGTCGCTGAGAGGCTTCGACACGGTGACGACGGCGTCGTCGTCGGAGCTGTTGCGCGTGTAGTAGTTGTTCACGATGATGCCGATCGTGAGACTCTGCGAATTGTTGTTACCGATGTTGACACTCCAGTTGTAGATTGCGGCGCCGGTCTTCGTGTCGCCCGAGGAGACGAGTCCGATGGGCACCGTGGCGATGGGAGTGTTCGTGTCGCAGTTGATGAACGTGCGTCAACTCCACATCCTCGAACCCATCCCGAGACGAAAGAAAGAGGATGTCCTTCTTCGCGAGGGATCGCCACTCAGTCGACTTCAGTTCAGAGTTCTGATAGGGGAAGAGGAAGTAGGACACGACGTGATCGCAAGGATGAGCAGCTACCGCGTGGCCCGTCCATGTTGCGGCTAGCAGAATAGGCGCGATGAACTTGTACAGCTTGGCCGTGATCATCGTCTTTCGGCCCTCGGACCCGGCGTAGGGTTCTGATGAAGCGAAGATGTCTCCCGCGATGCGTGCGGCGCCCGCGCTGTCGGGGTACAGCGCGCCTTCCCAGGTGCCATGCTGTTCGCGAAGGACTGCGCGCAGTTCGCTCTTGACGCTCGCCGCGAGGACGAACCGGTGATGGTACTGGGCGCCACGCAAGAGAGCCGCGATGGCCGCTGCATGATCCCGATCGAAGCGAGCCGTCATCGAGTACGCGCCGTCTTGTGCGCGCTGGCGAGGGAAACTCTTCGGGTAGAAGAAGCAGACGAACCAGTTCGGAGGTTCGGCAAGCCGGAAGGCCGTCAGTTCAGCCTGGAAGACCTCGCCTTTGCCGCCGACGGTCGTCTCCGGCCAGCGTTGCCACTGTCGATGCCCCGCGACCTCGTACCTGCGTTGATCGAAGGCCCAGATCGCCCCATCCTCCGTGTCGTGCTTCTGCGCCGCAAAGTACGCCGCGACAAAGGGAGAGCCCGTCCAGTCCAAGAGACGGGTGGGCACGCTGTAGTGACGCAGCACCATCAAGGTGCCAACGTCGTGCTCGACGGCAGCACGCTCGCCCTCGTCCGCGAAGTACCGCGCGATCGATCTGAAGGTGTTGATGCTCCTCCGCTCCAGTGCCAGCTTCGCACTGCGCATGCGCCCGGCGAGGGGGCCGCGGTCCATTGTTGGAACGAGCGAGTGAGCCGCCTTCGCCTGCCCTCTGCACAACCAGTTCTTTCCCCGCAACTCGATGAGCGTTGAGAGCACAGCGTCTACCGAGTCGAGCCGTGTTTCTGGCCAAGTGCGAGCTGCCCTCGACCGGTGGTTCTTGCGTGAGCCATTCATCGTCCGTGAGATCGGCACAAGCGCCGCGCGAGTTGAACTGAGGCGGTCAGCGCTGGAAGAACACGTCTGGGTAGCACCAGCGAGCCGTGGCGACGATCCCGCTGGCGCGGCCGTGGCATAGGGACAGGTCTCTGGGTGTCTTGGGGATAGGTCGGTTCCATCGACGGAGCGTTGGGGTCGGTACCCCCGGGTCTATGCCCGGCGCGGATGGTGTGGCATGATGCGTGGCGTGATCGCGTGTCGAACGGACGACGGCAGCCCGATCGACTCGCATGAAAGGCGGCTGCGCCGTGCCGGAACGGACTACGGATCAGAAGGTTGGGGGTTCAAATCCTCCAGGGCGCGCCAAAAACCTACAGCGATGCGGCCTCGGGCGCACATTTTCGGCGTGTAGTTGAATCGAGTGGATCGCCGGTGCGTCGCGGATTCGGTCCGTAGGACCATCCTGCGCGCGATCTAGCTAATCGAGGCGAAGACCCGGGCCGAGCAAGACGACGAAGAACGTCAAGACGACAGCGCCCGCCGCGATCCAGGCCCAGCTTCGTTCGATCACGAGCGGCACCGCGGGTGTCCCCTCGGCCGGGGTGCGCGGAATGCCCGGGTACCAGGCGAGCAGTGACGTACCTCCGAACGCGGCCGCGACGGCGGAGATCAAGACGACTCGCAGTCCGTAGGGGTTCAGGATTCCCGCGACGACGAACGACACGCCGCCCGCCAGGTACGGTATCAGGCACAGGATGCGTGCACGCGCCGCGCGCGCGGCCGGATCGGTACCCAGGAATGGGTCGAGCGGGGGCATGAGCAGCCGTGGCGCGACGATGAAGTACAGGACCGCACCCACGATCGCCATCCCGCCGCGGAGCAGCCAGGGCGAGCCGAGCCCTTGCACCACGTGCGTCCAGTCGCCGATGCCCCCGATCCCAGAGTAGAGCAGGTAGCCGAATGCCGTGAGCAGGTTCACGGCGGCGAAGAGCCACAGGAAGTATCGCCACGACGCCGGTAGCCGCTCGCGGCGCAGCACCCGGAGGATGGGCAGGCCCACGAGCACGTTCGCGATGCTGCCGCCCGCGGAGATCCACTTCTGCTGGACGAGCGTGGCGGCCTGCTCGTTGTATTCGAAGAAGATCGCGTTGAGCACCGTGGGACGGGCTC
>QHRS01000328.1 GCA_003221435.1 Candidatus Rokuibacteriota bacterium | reverse complement strand
TCCCGGCGCAGCGTGCGCACACCGCGCTGTCAATGCCCTCCGAGTGCCCGGAGTCGATCAGCTCGAGAAGATCTCGTCTACGGGCAGGGAGAATCCGGGCACGACGTCCTGACCGTCGATCGAGTCACCGGACCGCAGGACGCGCGCGCTGCCGTCGGGCCGATAGGCCGTGACGGTTCGCGTCCTCGGATGGACGACGAGCACAAGGCGCGTCCCGTGCGCGAGGTACTCCTGCACCTTCGCATCGACCTCCGACGAGGGATCCTCGGGCGAGATGACCTCGACCGCCAGGTCCGGCGATCCCGGAATGAAGCCCCTCGGGAGGCCGCCGGGCGGCAGGCGATCGGTCGCCACGAACGAGACGTCCGGGGCTCTCACCGTGTCCGGGTCCGTCGTCAACCGGTAACCGACTTCCACCACGACTTCCCCGAGTCGGCGCGGCTCCACGTGGGCCAGGAGCCGGGCGGCGAACTTCAGGGCGACCTTGCCATGTTCACCGCCTACGGGAGTCATGCGCACCAACTCTCCTCGGACGAGCTCATACCGGTTCAGCGGGTCACGCGGCAGTCGCTCGAGCGCGTCGGCGGTCATCGGACGCTTGGTGACGGCCATGGGCTCAGCCCTCTTGGAGCCGATTGTACGCGAGACGGACGACTGGGAATCACGCCGTCAGCGAGGTCGGCGTCGCCAAGCGTCGCCATGGCGTCGCCAAGGTATCAGGGGTGCTCGGTAACTCTCCGAGATCTCAGGAAGTCTGCTTCAGGTAGCAGCACTTCTTGTACTTCTTGCCTGATCCGCAGGGGCACGGCTCGTTTCTGCCGACCTTCTCGCCCGCGGGCGTGCGCATCGGCGCCGCCGGCGAGGCTTGCCGCGCGATCGAGGGCGTGTCGCCGTGCGACTCCCGCGTCTCGCGCCACATCGTGACGCCCGGGACGTCGAAGGCGACCTCGCGGACCATTTGCACCTTGAAGAGGCGCTCGATCACGGCCGCCTTGACCCGCTCGACCATGTCCTGGAACAGCTCGAACGCCTCGCGCTTGTACTCGGTGAGGGGATCGCGCTGCCCGTAGCCGCGGAGCCCGATGCCCTCCTTCAGGTGGTCGATCGACAGCAGGTGGTCCTTCCACTGCGTGTCGATGACAACCAGCATTTCCCGACGCTCCATCGCCCGCAGCAGCTCGGCGCCGAACTCCCGCTCGCGCTGCCTGTAGCGGTCCGTGACCGCCGTGGTCACCATCTCGGCCAGCCCGTCTCGCGAGGTGACCTCCTTGTACTCGGCCGGGGCGATGCGCAGCTCGAAGTGGCGGTGCAGTGCTTCGGTCAGCCCGGCGAGGTCCCAGTCCTCGGGGTGCGCGCTCTCGGGCGCATACGCGTCGAGCAGGCCCGCGGTGAGATCGGCGATCCACTCCTGGATCGTCTCCTCCTGGCTCTCGCCTTCGAGGATCTCGCACCGCATGCCGTAGATGATCTCGCGCTGCTTGTTCATGACGTCGTCGTACTCGAGCAGGTGCTTGCGGATCTCGAAATTGTGGGTCTCGACGCGCTTCTGGGCGGTCGCGATGGCGCGGGTGACGAGCTTGTGCTCGATCGGCTCGCCTTCTTCCATGCCGAGTCGCTCCATGATCCGCTGGATGCGCTCGGCGCCGAAGATGCGGAGCAGGTCGTCTTCCAGCGAGAGGTAGAACCTGGAGGACCCCGGATCGCCCTGGCGGCCCGACCGGCCCCGCAGCTGGTTGTCCACCCGCCGGGACTCGTGGCGTTCGGTGCCCACGATGTGGAGCCCCCCGGTCGCCACCACCCGCTCGTGCTCGGGATCGGTGACCTTCCGCGCCTCCTCCCACGCCGCCTGCTGCGCGGCGGCCGGCGCCGAGCTGGGGTCGAGGCCCTTGCGGCGCAGGATCTCCTTGGCCAGGAAGTCGGGGTTGCCGCCGAGGAGGATGTCGGTGCCCCGACCGGCCATGTTGGTGGCGATCGTGACCGCTGCCTCCCGGCCCGCCTGGGCGACGATCTCGGCCTCGCGCTCGTGGTACTTCGCGTTCAGCACCTCGTGCTTGACGCCGCGCTTCTTCAGGAGCTTCGAGAGCTGCTCCGACTTTTCGATCGAGACGGTGCCGACAAGCACGGGCTGGCCCGCCGCGTTGCACGCGATGATCTCCTCGGCGACCGCGTTGAACTTCTCGCGCTCCGTCTTGTACACCGCGTCCGGGCGGTTCACGCGGATCAGCGTCCGGTTCGTCGATCTTGGCGAACTCCTCGGCCTCGGTCTCGGCCGTTCCCGTCATGCCGGCGAGCTTCGCGTACATCCGGAAGTAGTTCTGGAAGGTGATCGTCGCGAGCGTCTGGTTCTCGCGCTCGATCCGGACTCCCTCCCTGGCCTCCACCGCCTGATGGAGCCCGTCCGACCACCGCCGCCCCGGCATCATCCGTCCCGTGAACTCGTCGACGATGATGATCTGGCCGTCCTTGACGACGTAGTCGACGTCCTTCTTGAAGAGCGCGTGGGCCCGGAGCGCCTGATGGATGTGGTGGAGCGTCTCGATGTGCTCGGGGTCGTACACGTTCTCGATGCCGAGCAGCCGCTCGCAGGTGGCGATGCCCTGCTCGGTCAGCGAGACGGCCTTCGACTTCTCGTCGACGATGTAGTCCCCCTCGACCTGCGCCTCGATCTCGCTGAGCTTGCCCTCGACGATCGTCGCCGCCTTCCTGAGCTTCGGGATGATCCGATCGATCTTGTAGTACTTGTCCGTCGACTCCTCGGCCGGGCCCGAGATGATCAGCGGGGTCCGCGCCTCGTCGATCAGGATCGAATCGACCTCGTCGACGATGGCGTAATGCAGCTCGCGCTGCACCAGCTCGTCGAGCGAGAACCGCATGTTGTCGCGCAGGTAGTCGAAGCCGAACTCGTTGTTGGTCCCGTAGGTGATGTCGGCGAGATACGCCTCGCGCCGCCCGCACGGCCGCAGGGCCGCCATCCGGATGTCCGGTGTGACGTAGGCGGGATCGTAGAGGAACGACGCCTCGTGCTGGATCACGCCGACCGAGAGGCCGAGGGCGTGGTACACCGGGCCCATCCACTGCGCGTCGCGCCGGGCCAGGTAGTCGTTCACGGTCACGATGTGGACGCCGCGGCCGGTGAGGCCGTTCAGGTACGCCGGGAGCGTGGCGACGAGCGTCTTGCCCTCGCCGGTCGCCATCTCGGCGATCGTCCCGTCGTGAAGCACCATGCCGCCGATGAGCTGGACATCGAAATGGCGCATGCGCACCTGGCGCCGCGCCGCCTCGCGGCAGACCCCGAACGCCTCGGGCAACAGCTCGTCGAGCTCCGCGCCCTCGCCGAGCCGCTTCTTCAACGCATCGGTCGTGGTCCGGAGCTCGTCGTCGGACAGCCGCTCGAGCGATGGCTCGAGCCGATTGATGGCCTCGACGACGGGCATCATGCGCTTGACGTCCCGTTGGTGTTTCGTGCCGAAGATGCGCTTGAGGATCGCCGCGATCATCTGACGCTAGTGTACACCCGGCGCGCGCCCGCCCATCCCAGCCGGACCTCGGGCGCGCGCCCTGCACTGCGCAGCCTCAGCCGGCTCTCCCCTCGACGTGGCTGCGCGTCGCCTGGCCGGCCGCCGCGAGCAGCTCCCGGGCGTGGCCGCGCGCCGCGTCGGTCACCGTCTCCCCGCCGAGCATGCGCGCGATCTCCTCCACGCGCTGCTCGCCCGCCAACACGTCGATCCCGGTCCGCGTCCGCCCGCCACGCACGGACTTCGCGACCCGCAGGTGGCGCTCCGCGCGGGCGGCGATCGGCGCGAGATGCGTCACGCACAGGACCTGGCGGCCGCGCGCGGCCTCGGCCAGCTTCTGTCCGACCATGTCGGCGATGCGGCCGCCGATGCCCGCGTCGACCTCGTCGAAGATCATCGACGCGATCCGGTCGCCGGCCGCAAGGACGCTTTTCAGCACGAGCATCGTGCGGGACAGCTCCCCGCCGGAGACGACCCGCGCGAGCGGCTTGACATCTTCGCCCGGGTTGGTCGACAGCCGGAACTCCGCGCGGTCGCACCCGCCGGCGCCCACGCCGTCGAGCGGCTCGAGGCGCACCTCGAAGAGGGCGCGCTCCATCCCGACGCGGCGCAGCTCCCGCTGGACCTGGGCGGCCAGGCGGTCGGCGGCGGTGGCGCGCCGGGCCGAGAGCGCGGCGGCGGCCGCCTCCAGCTCGGCCTCGAGCGCGGCCAGATCCCGCTCCTCGGCCGCGAGGACCTCGTCGTGGCGCGCCAGCCGATCGAGCTCGGCGCCGATCTCGCCGCGATACACGAGGATGGCCTCGACGCTGCCGCCGTACTTCCGCTTGAGTCGGGTCAAGGCGTCCAGGCGCCCGTCCAGCTCTTCGAGCCGGCCGGGTTCGAACCGGACCGCCTCACGGAGCCGGCGGATGCCCGCGACCGCGTCCTCTATATAGGAGGCGGCCGCCTCGACGTGTTCGCCCGGGGCGGCGAACTCGGGAT
>QHRS01000066.1 GCA_003221435.1 Candidatus Rokuibacteriota bacterium | reverse complement strand
CACCCTTGCCAACGATGGTCCCCCGCTTCTGCGCGTTGAACGCGGTCGCGTCGTCCTTGAAGAACTGAACGATGAGGTCCGGCTTGTCGGTCGCGTACACGATCTTCGCCTTGCCCTCGTAGAGCTTGCCCCGGATCTCGACGCTCATTGATCTACCCTCCTCTCGCGACTGTCGACGCGCTGTTCGAGCGTCGGCTTTGCCGGCGCAATCCGGCTCTGGGGGAGGCTCGGAGGGGGGCCATCGAGGCCCCCTCCGCTGCCCTCATCCCCCGCGCTCGACGAGCGATGCCGCTTCGGACGGCTGCGGCCGGGCATCATCCCGTGAGGAGCCCGAGCCGCTTGTAGATCGTGTCAACATTGCGCAGATACCAGGCAGCATCGAAGCAGCTCTTCAGCTCGTCAGCCTCCAGCGCCGCCGCAACGTCGCGGTCGGCGGCGAGGAGGTCGTGGAAGGAGCGCTGCTCGCGCCAGGCCCGCATGGCGTTCCGCTGCACGATCTCGTACGCCCGCTGCCGCGCGAGGCCCCGTTCCGTCAGCTTCAGCAGCACCCGCTGGGAGAAGATGAGCCCGTGGCTCCGGTCGATGTTCTCCCGCATCCGGGCCGGATACACCTGGAGGCCCGAGAGGATGCGCGTCATCTGATGCAGCATGTAGTCGACGAGGATCGTCGAGTCCGGCAGGATCACGCGCTCGACGGAGGAGTGACTGATGTCGCGCTCGTGCCAGAGGGCGACGTCCTCGAGCGCCGCGAGCGCGTTGGCCCGGACCAGGCGGGCGAGCCCGCAGACCTGCTCGCAGGAGACCGGATTGCGCTTGTGCGGCATCGCGCTCGAGCCCTTCTGGCCTTCCGCGAACGGCTCCTCCGCCTCGAGCACCTCCGTGCGCTGGAGGTTGCGGATCTCGAGCGCGATCTTCTCGAGCGATGCGGCGATCAGCGCCAGCGCGCCGACGAACTCCGCATGCCGGTCCCGCTGGACGATCTGGGTGGACACGGGCTCAGGCGCGAGCCCGAGCGCCCGGCAGACCTCCTCCTCGATGTCGGGATCGACGTGGGCGAACGTGCCCACGGCGCCCGAGATCTTCCCGACGCGCACCGCTTCCTTCGCCCGCCGCATCCGCTCGAGGTTCCGGCCCGCCTCGGCATGCCAGACCGCCGCCTTGAGGCCGAACGTCGTCGGCTCGGCATGAACGCCGTGGGTGCGGCCGGCCATCAGCGTGTCCTTGTGCGCCACGGCAAGGCTCCGCAGCGCCACGCGAAGGCCCTCCAGACCGGCAAGCACGAGGTTGGACGCGCGCTGGAGCTGGAGCGCCAGCGCCGTGTCAACGACGTCCGAGGACGTCAGGCCGAGGTGAATGAAGCGCGAATCCGCGCCGACGGCCTCCTCGAGGTGCGTGAGGAACGCGATGACGTCGTGGCGGGTCGTGGCTTCGATCGCGTCGATCCGGTTGGTGTCGATCCTGACGCCGCGGCGGATCCGCTCGACCGCCTCGGGCGGGATCCTCCCGCGCCGGGCGTACGCATCACACACCGCCAGCTCCACCTCAAGCCAGGCGGCGTACTTCGCGTCCTGGCTCCAAACGGCACCCATCCCGTCGCGTGTGTACCGGGGGATCATGCGACCGCCTTCAAAATACTCGCCGCCGCCCGCTGGAACAAGTCAGATCTGCCGATCGAGCCGAGCGGCTCGTCCACAGAGCGAGCCGCCCCCACGGCGGGGCGGGCCAACCGAACCTGGCGCGTCGGTGCAAACCGCCGCGAGGCGAGACCTCAATGCCGTAGCCACGCCGAGCAGCGCCGGCGCGATCAGGAGTGGCGGACGAGTTCCCGCGGGAGATTGCGACGGCCGAGCGGTCCGAGCGTCACGAGCGTCAGCCGCTGCTCGTCGAGGAGGTCGGTGATGAGCGCCTGCAGCTCTTCCACCCGCACCTGATCGATCGCCGAGAGCATGGAGTCGATCATGAAGAACGACCCGAAGTGCATCTCCTGCTTGGCCAGCCGGTTCATACGGCTCGAGGTAGATTCGAGCGACAGCATGAGGCTGCCCTTCAGGTGATCCTTGGCGTGGGTGAGCTCGGCGGCGGTGATGCCGTCCTTCTTGAGCGACCGGATCTCCTTGAGGACGACCTTCAGCATCTTTGAAAAGTTCTGCGGGTCGGTCGCCGCGTAGATGTAGAGCACCCCGGTGTCGCGGTACGCCTGCGTCCCCGAGTAGATCGAGTACACGAGCCCCTGGCGCTCGCGCACCTCCTGAAAGAGGCGCGACGACATGCTGCCGCCGATGATGTCGTTCAACAGGTAGAGCGCGTACCGCTCGGGGGCGGCGTGGTCGAGGCCGGGGAACCCGACCACGAGATGCACCTGCTCGAGCGTCTTCGTCACGATCTCGACGCCCGCATGCATCACGGGCCGCGAGTCCTCGCGCGGGGCAGACGGGCGGGCGAAGCCGTCGAAGCACCCCGACACGAGGTCCACGACGCGGTCATGGGTGACGTTGCCGGCGACCGCGATGGTGATGCGGCCGGGGACGTACTCCTCGAGGAAATGCTGACGGATGGTGTCGGCGCTGTATGCGGCGACGTTCTCGCGTGTGCCGAGGATGGGGCGCGCGAGGGGATGTCCATCCCACATGCGCGCCGCGAACAGCTCGTGGATCAGGTCGTCCGGCGTGTCCTCCACCATCTTGATCTCCTGGAGGACGACCGACTTCTCGCGCTCGAGCTCGGCCCCGTCAAACAGCGGGTGCAGGAGGATGTCGGTCAGCAGGCCGACCGCCAGCGGCAGGTGCTCGTCGAGCACCTGGACGTAGAAACACGTGTGCTCCTTCGTTGTGAACGCGTCCATCTGCCCGCCGACCGAGTCCATGATGCGCGCGATCTCCTGCGCGCTGCGTGTGGCGGTGCCCTTGAAGACGAGGTGCTCGATGAGATGGGAGACGCCGCCGCGGCCGGGGGCCTCGTTGCGTGAGCCGGTGTCGACCCAGATCCCGACGGCGACCGAGCGCACCTGGGGCATGCGCTCCGTGACGACACGAATGCCGTTCGGCAGGACGCTCTTTCGGTATTCTTCGGTCATCATTCACCTGGGCGCGGGCACCCGGGCTCTCGCCACGCCCGCGCCCCGCCGCAACACTCACGTCTGGTCATCTCACTCGCCCGGCGCCTGCCCGCCAGATTCCCCACGGCGCGGGCCAGTTGACTCGGGCCTCGCCCCGCCTCCGCGCTTACTCGCGCGGAGGATTCGAGGCGCCCGGGTTCTTCAGCTTCTCCCTGTCGGCGAGCGCCGGCTGCTCGCGCAGCGCCATCTTCCGGCTCAGCCGCATCTTCCCGTTCGGATCGATCTCGATCACCTTGACCAGCACCTCGTCTCCCTCGGTGAGCACGTCCTGGACCGCGCGGATGCGCGTCTCGGCGATCTGCGAGATGTGCAGGAGACCCTCGGTGTTGGAGATGACCTCGACGAACGCTCCGAACTCGACGATCTTCTTGACCTTGCCGACGTAGATCCGGTCCAGCTCGACCTCGCGACAGATGTCCTGGACGATGGCCAGCGCCTTCTGCACCGAGTTGTTGTCAGGCGAGAAGATCGTCACGCGGCCGTCGTCTTCGACATCGATCTTGGTGCCGGTCTCTTCCTGGATCGCGCGGATCACTTTCCCGCCGGGACCGATGATCTCCCGGATCTTCTCGGTTCGGATCCGGATGGTCACGAACCGGGGCGCGTACGGGCTCAGTTCGGTCCGGGGCTTCTCGATCGTCTCGCGCATCTTGGCCAGCACCGCCAGGCGCGCTTCGCGGGCGTTGGCGAGCGCCGCGCGCATGACATCGATCGGCACGCCCGCGATCTTGATGTCCATCTGAAGCGCCGTGACACCCTTCTCGGTCCCGGCGACTTTGAAATCCATATCGCCGTAGTGGTCCTCGGTCCCCATGATGTCGGTCAGGATCCCGAACCTGTCGCCCTCCTTGACGAGGCCCATCGCGATCCCCGCTACAGACGCTTTCAGGGGTACGCCCGCGTCCATGAGGGCCAGCGAGGCGCCGCACACGGTCGCCATCGACGAGGAACCGTTGGATTCGAGGATGTCAGACACGACGCGGATCGTGTACGGAAACTCCTCCTTCGACGGGATGACGGCCCACATCGCGCGCTCGGCGAGCACGCCGTGGCCGATCTCGCGGCGTCCCGGAGAGCCGAACCGCCGCACCTCTCCGACCGAGAACGAGGGGAAGTTGTAGTGCAGCATGAACGAGCGATACGACTCGCCCTCGAGCGCCTCGATCTTCTGCTCGTCGCTCTTGGTGCCAAGCGTCGCGGAGACGAGCGCCTGCGTCTCGCCGCGGGTGAACAGCGCTGAGCCGTGGGCCCGCGGCAGGTAGGCAACCTCGGACCAGATCGGGCGAATCTCGCTGGCCTTCCGGCCGTCGACGCGGATGCCCTGCTCGACGATCAGGCGCCGCACCTCGGACTTCTCGACCATCTCGAACGCCTCGCGGATCTTGCTCTTCTGGTCCTCGGCGCCGCCGAGGGCCCGGAAGACGTCCTCGAAGATCCGGTTGAGGGCGTCCGCGCGCGCCTGTTTCTCGTGCACGCCGAGGGCGCCGGCGACCCGTGGCGCCGCCAGCTCCTTCACGCGGGCTTCGAGCGCCGGATCCCGGCCGGCGTCAGGATCGAAATGCCACCGCGGCTTGGCGGCCTTCTGCGCCAGCTCCTTCTGAAGCCGGGCCAGGCGCCGACAGTGCTCATTGCCGAACGCGATCGCCTCGAGCACCGTCTCCTCGGACACCTCTTTGGCGCTCGATTCGACCATCAGCACCGCGTCCTCGGTTGCCGCGATCACGAGGTCGATGGCCGACAGCGACCGCTCGGCGGTCGTCGGGTTCGCGACCAGCCGGCCTTCGACGCGGCCGACGCGCACGGCGCCGACCGGCCCGTTGAAGGGAATTCCCGACAGGCAGAGCGCCGCCGAGGTGCCGTTCATCGCGAGCACGTCGGGGTCGTTCTCCTGGTCGGCGGAGATCGCCAGGCAGATGACCTGGATCTCGTTCATGAACCCCTTGGGAAACAGCGGCCGGATGGGTCGATCGATCAGCCGCGAGGTCAAGACCTCCTTTTCGACCGGGCGACCTTCGCGCTTGAAATACCCTCCGGGAATCCGCCCCCCGGCGTACGCGCGCTCGCGATATTCCACGGTCAGGGGGAAGAAGTCCTGGTCCTCCCGGGCCGTCTTGGACGCGACGCATGTGGCCAGCACGAGGGTGCCGCCATGGCGGACGACGACAGTGCCGTCGGCCTGCCTGGCTACCTTTCCGGTCTCGAGGGAGAACGCGTGGCCATTGAGGTCGGTGCGAACGATTTGAGTCATACGGGTGCGGTCCCTCCTGCGTCGGACACGTCCTGGCGGGGTGGGGGGCTGAGGGTAACGGCGAGAACTGCCGCCGTCACCGACGGATACCGAGTTTTTCCGTAACGGCGCGATACCGCGCGGGGGCTCTCTTGCGAAGATATTCGATCAGTCCGCGTCGTTTGCCGATCAGCATCAGAAGACCGCGGCGCGAGTGATGGTCCTTGGCGTGAGCCTTGAAATGATCCGTCAGGCCGTTGATCCGCTCGGTCAGAAGCGCGATCTGCACCTCAGGCGAGCCCGTATCTCCCTCGTGTATCCGAAACTGCTCGATGAGATTCTTCTTCCTGTCGACGGCGAGAGGCATCGATGAATTCTTCTTTCCGGGGCGGCGCTCTTCCGCCCCAATCGCCACGCCCCGAGCAGCACACACTGCCCACCGTGGGCGGGTTCCACGCATTGTTACCCAAATAAATTGCGACCTTACGATACCACGAGGCATTTCCGAAGTAAAGTTCGCTCAGAGAATTTCCGCGGCGGTCGCAATGTCCGACCGGATCTGGCGGCGGAGGGCGTCGACGTCGGAGAACTTGCGTTCCTCCCGGATCCGCTCGACGAGCGCGATGCCGAGCACCCGGTCGTAGAGATCGCCCGTGAAATCAATCAGATGGGCTTCGACCCAGTACTGATTTTCGCCGAACGTCGGCCGGTAGCTCCGCCCTCGCGTACCCCGCGTACACGCCGGTCGCGACCAGCAACGGGCGGTCGGGCCTGATATTCGCGGTCGGGAACCCGAGCTCGCGACCGCGGCCGGCGCCCCGAACGACCGGCCCGTGGATCGTGAACGGCCGCCCGAGAAACCGCCGCGCCGCCGCCACGTCACCGGCCCGGAGCGCGTCGCGAACAGCGGAAGAGGATACGGTCACGCCTCCGATCGTGAGCGGGGCGATGACGTGAGCCACGAAACCGAGCCGCAGCGCGAGCACCTGGAGGAGGCGCGCATCGCCGCGCGCGCCGCGACCGAACGTGAGGTTGAAGCCGACGACGATCTCCCGCGCGCGGAGCGCGTCAAGCAGCACGTCCTTGACGAACGCCTCGGGCTCGATGCGCGAGAACTCGGGCGTGAAGGGGATGATCACGGTCGCGTCGATCCCGCGCTCGGCGATCAGCTCGAGGCGCTCGGCCAGCGTGATGATCGGCTCCGGCGGCGAAGGCGAGAGCACCTGGAGGGGATGCGGGTCGAAGGTGCAGACGAGGGCACGCGCGTTGAGCTCCCGGGCGCGGCCCGCCGCGACGTCGAGGATCTTTTGATGGGCCAGGTGGATGCCGTCGAACGCGCCGAGCGCGACAACGCTGGGAGGCGAGTCAGGCGGGTGAGACCGGAGTCCCCGGATGATCCGCATGAAGTATTCGCTCGGGCTTGACACGCCCCCCGGAAAGTACCCGTCCGATTCCGAGGAATCTCCGTCCGGCGCCGTAGACGCGGACCACGCTGCCCGCGGCCGCTCCGGCCGCGCCGACGCTCCGCCCGTGCAGGAGCGCGTCGGTAGCCGCCTCATCGAGGGCGACCTCGGGATATCCGGCGAGCGCCGCGTCGGGCGGCAGCACCCAGTCCCAGAGCGTCGCCGCGTGACCCTCCTGCGCGAGGGGCCCGGGCACCGCATCCTCGAGCCGGAAGGGGCCGACGCGTGTGCGGATCAAACGCTCGACCGCGCCGCCCACGCCGAGCTTCGCGCCGAGGTCAGCGGCGAGCGAGCGGACATAGGTGCCCTTGCCGCAGACGATTCTGAGCGTCAGGCGCGGCAGCGCGACGGCCTCGACGGTGATCGAGCGCACCACGATCGCCCGCGCCGCTCGCTCGACTTCGCGGCCGGCTCGCGCCAGCTCGTACAGGCGGCGCCCTTCGTGGTGAACCGCGGAGTACATCGGCGGGACCTGCGCGATGACGCCGGTGAGCGCTGCGCACGCGCGCTCGATATCGGCCCTCGACAGCGGCGGGACGGGCGCGGTCCCGAGGACGGCGCCCGTGAGATCCTGCGTGTCGGTCGACACCCCGAGCCGGATCGTCGTGACGTACTCCTTGTCGTGGTCCATCAGGTACGGGGAGAGTTTCGTCGCCTCGCCGAGCAGGATCGGCAAGACCCCGGTCGCGGAGGGATCGAGCGTCCCGCCGTGGCCGATCTTCCGCGCGCCCAGCGCCCGCTTGAGCCTCGACACCACCTGGAACGAGGTGACGCCGCCCTCCTTGTCGACGACGAGGACGCCGGAACGACCCGGCTTCATCGCGGCAGGGCGCCGCGAATGGCGGCGAGCACCTCTTCCGTCACGGCCGCGAGCGTTCCACTCACCACGCACCCCGCCGCATTCAGGTGGCCGCCGCCGCCGAACCGCG
Source organism: Candidatus Rokuibacteriota bacterium (assembly GCA_003221435.1). Taxonomy (GTDB): domain Bacteria; phylum Methylomirabilota; class Methylomirabilia; order Rokubacteriales; family CSP1-6; genus AR9. Next base: position 9,773 of record QHRS01000066.1, on the reverse strand, counting down.
CCGCGATCGCGTTCACATCCACCTCACCCTTGGCCCGCAGGCTCACCTTCACCTTGCCGCCGCTCTGCTCGCGGAGGAGAGCAGCGATCTTCGTGGTGCCGATCGAGCGCGGGTAGTTGACGAGGTCCTCCGCCTCGACGAAGGAGTCGCGGACGGCGCCGGCGGGCAATGCGAGCCAGGCGATCCGGCCGTCGGCGCTGACCTGGACCAGGGAGAGCACGTGGGCGAGCTGGCGGAGGGCGTCCGCGGGCCGGCGCTCGTAGATCTGGTTCGCGACGAAGGCGGGCTCGGCGCCCGCGGCGACCAGGTCGGCGGCGATTCGAAAGGTCTGGGGCGTGACGTTGGAGTAGCGGAACGAGCCGGTATCCATGTGGATCGCCGCGAAGAGGTTGGTCGCGATGCCGGGCTTGACCGGCAGCCCGAGTGCGACGATCAGCGCGTAGACCATCTCGCCCGTCGCGGCCGCAGTGGGATCGACCCAGTTCAGGGTGCCGTAGCGGCGGTTGTCCGGGTGGTGATCGATGTTGACGATGGCCCCGGTATGTCGGCGGGCGCCGTCGATCAGCCCCTCGGTCCGGTCCGGGTTCGGGCAGTCGGTCAGCACCGCCACGTCAAACACGCTATCGATCCGGGACAGCTTCTGGTACCGGTCGGCGCCGGGCAGGAACGACAGTACCTCCGGCACCGGGTGCGGGCCGCCGTACACTACCGACCATCCGGCGTCCTCGAGCGCGCCCCCCAGCGCCAGGAGCGTTCCCAGCACGTCGGCGTCGGGATGGACATGGCCGAGCATGAGGGCGCGCCCCGGACGCCTCCGGAACGCGGCGAGCACATCCTCTGGGATACCAGGTTTGGCACTCGGGCCGATCGAGTCGGCCCTCGGCTCGGGCGGACCAGCGCCGGAACGCGGACTACTCATGCTTGAGCTGCTTGAGCAGGGTCTGGATGTTCGCCGCACGCTCCATCGACCGGTCCGCGCGGAAGTCGAGCACGGAGGTGGTCCCGGAGCCAGTTGCGGACGAACCCCTTGGCGCTGTCGAGCGCGGCGAGCGATGCTGACCACTGGGCCTCGTTGCCCAGGACCGAGACGAACACCTTCGCGGACCCCAGATCGTTTGTCGTCTCGACGGCGGTGACGGTCACGAATCCGAGCCGCGGGTCCTTCAGTTCCCGCTGCAGGAGCAACGAGATCTCTTCTTTGATCAGCTGGTTCACCCGGTCGAGCCGCTTGCCTTGCATTACAGCATCTCCACTGATCTGTCGACCACGTAGCCTTCGGCGGTCGCTTCCATGAAGTCCATCACCTTGTCGACCACTTCGTTGGCGTGCCGCGAGTCACGCGAGACGCACGCGACGGCGAGGGTCGAGCGCTGCCAGGAGTCGAGATGGTCCACCTCGGCGATCGACACGTCGAAGCGGTTCTTCACCTTCTCCTTCAGGCTCTTGAGGATCTGGCGTTTGCCCTTCAGCGACCCGACGTCCGGGAGGTGGAGCTCCAGGAGGCCGAGCGCCACCCGCGCCGTCGACACGGCGCTAGCAAGATCGGAGGGGGCCTCGACGGCCCCCTCCGATCCTCCCCCAGGACCGAGGGCGCCGGCGAAGCCGGCGCTCGAAGCCGCTCACTTGGACAGGCTCCTAGGACGGCGGCGCGGGGCCGGCCGAAGCGGCCTGGACGCGAGGCGGGGGGAACGCGTTCTCCATCGACATGCTAGAGGGTCCGGGCGACCTCTTCGGTCGTGTACGCCTCGATGAGATCCCCGACCTGGAGTCCGCTGACGCCCTCGACCGTGATGCCGCACTCCAGGCCGGCCAGGACCTCGCGCGCGTCGTCCTTGAAGCGCTTGATGGTCGCGATCGTCCCCTCGCCGAGCACGGTGGAGTCGCGGCGCACCCGCACCTTCGCGCCCCGCACGATCTTTCCCTCCTGGACGTAGCTGCCGAGGATGTTGCCGACCTTGGACACCGTGAAGATCTGGCGCACCTGAGCCCGGCCGAGCGGGAGCTCGCGGATCTCCGGGGCCAGCATGCCGGAGAGCGCCGCCTTGAGATCGTTGATCGCCTCGTAGATGACGTTGTAGCTGCGGAGGTCGACGCCGTCGGCTTGCGCCTGGCTGGCGGCCTTCGGCTCCGCCTTGACGTTGAAGCCGAGCACGATCGCGTTGGACGCGGACGCGAGCATGACATCGCTCTCCGTGATCGCGCCGACCGATCCGTGGATGACCTTGAGCTTGACCTCATCGGTCGAGAGCCGCTCGAGCGATTCGGTGAGCGCCTCCACCGAGCCCTGGACATCCGCCTTGAGGACGAGCCGGAGCTCCTTGACCTCCCCCGTCTGGATCCGCGTGTGCAGATCCTCGAGGGTGACGCGCGCGGTCGCGCGGGCCCGGGTGCGATCGCGCTCCGACCGCATCATCGCGATCTGGCGGGCCTTCCGCTCGTCGGCGACGACGACCAGCGTGTCGCCGGCCGAGGGCACGCCTGACAGGCCGAGGATCTCGACGGGATCCGACGGCCCGGCGCTCTTCACCTTCTTGCCGGCCGCGTCGAGGAGCGCGCGGACGCGGCCCGAGTGCGCGCCCACGACCACCACGTCGCCCTCCTTGAGGGTCCCGCTCTGGATCAGCGCGGTGGCAATCGCGCCGCGGCCGCGGTCCAGCCGGCTTTCGACGATCACACCCCTCGCGGCGCGGTTCGGATTGGCCTTCAGATCGAGCACTTCGGCCTGGAGGGCCGTCATCTCGAGCAGATGGTCGATGCCGGACCCGGTCTTCGCGGACGTGGCGATGAAAATCGTCTGGCCGCCCCACTCCTCCGGAACCAGCCCGTGGTTGGCGAGCTCGCGCTTGACGCGCTCCGGGTCCGCGTCGGGCTTGTCGATCTTGTTCATCGCGACGATGATCGGCACGTTCGCGGCCTGCGCGTGATTGATGGCCTCGATCGTCTGCGGCTTGACGCCGTCGTCGGCCGCGACGACGAGGGTGACGATATCGGTCGCCTGAGCGCCGCGCGCGCGCATCGCCGTGAACGCCTCGTGGCCGGGCGTGTCGAGGAAGGTGACCTTGCCGTGGCGCGTCGTCACCTGATACGCGCCGATGTGCTGCGTGATCCCGCCGAACTCCTTCTCGGTGACCTTTGTCTTCCGGATCGCGTCCAGCAGTGAGGTCTTGCCGTGGTCGACATGTCCCATGACCGTGACGACCGGCGGACGCAGCTGGAGCTGGGTCGGGTCGGCATCCTCGTCGTCGACCAGCTCGCCCTCGATCGAGCGGACCTCGACGTCGATGTTGAACTTGTCGGCGACTAGCTTGGCGGCGGTCGGATCCAGGATCTCGTTCATGGTGGCCATCACGCCCAGCTCGAGCAGTGTCTTGATGACCTCGCCCGACTTTCGGCGCATCTTCTCGGCCAGCTCGCCGACCGTCACGGATTCGGGCACCCGGATCAGCTCGCGCTTGACCTCCGCCGGGGGCGCCTCGGCCCCGGGCGCGGCGACGACCGGCTCCCGCTTCTCGACGACCGGAGAGGGCTGTGGCAGGCCCTCGGGCCCAACGACCGGCCGCGGCTGGACGGCCGGCCGCGGAGGCCCGGGCGGCGCCTGGGCGATCCGCGGCGGCGCAAAGGGCCCGACGGGGCGCGGCGGGACCGGCGGGCGCGCCGGACGCGCGGGCGCCGCAGGCGGCGCCGCGGCCGCCGGGCGCTCGATCGGCCGGAACGGAACGATCTTCGGCTCCGGCTTCTTCGGCGCCGCGGGCGGTGTGGGCGGAGCGACCAGGGGCGGCGGAGGCGGCGCCGCGACGGTGGCCGCGGGCTTGATGATCGCCGGCGGCTCCGGCGCGAGCTCCACGAGCGGCTCGGGGACCACGTCGGCGGGCTTCGGCTTGACGATCGTCGCTGCCGGCTTGAGCTCGAGGGGCTCTGGCTCCACTTCGACCGGCATCGCCGCGGTTTGCTTCGCCCGAGTCAGCTTCGACTCCTCCAGAGTCTTCGCCGCTTCTGGGGCGGCCTTCGGGCGTGCAGGGCGCTTCGGCTTGGCCTCGGCGGGCAGCTCGCGTCCCTTTCCCAACTTGACACGCAGCGCGTTCGCCGTCTCGGTGTCGAGGGGGGTCATGGCGCGCTTGCCCTTCTGCCCCATCTCGTCGAGCGCCATCATCAGGTCCTTACTAGTGACGCCGAGCTCCTTCGCGAGATCGATTACCTTGATTCGCGCCGCCACGGTCCCCTCACCTCCTCCGACAGATCAATTCCGGCCTCGCAGGACTTCCTAAACGCATGCGCCAGGCGCCCGCGGTTCTGTACCGCCTTCACGCAGCCCGGACTCCGGCACACGTATGCGCCCCGTCCCGGAGCACGCCCCGTGGAATCCACCCTGACCCGATTGTCGTCGCCGCATACCAGCCTGATCAGCTCCCGCTTGGGCCGCACCGATCGGCACGCCACGCACGTCCGGATTGGCCCGGCGCTCACTTGGCGGACGCGCCGCCTTCCTCCGCGGGTGCCACGGCTTCCGGGACCTCCTCGGCCACAGGCCCGTGCTGCTCGACCCAGTCCCGCGCGGCCGCCACAAGGCGTTCCGCCTTGTCGCCGACTGCGGGAATCTGCGCCACCCGCTCGACTCCGGCCTGCACGAGCAGCGCGGGGGAGTGCAACGCCGCGTCAACGAGCTTGTCGACGAGCGCCGGGGTGATCTCCGGAAGCTCGGCAAGCGCGGCGCGCCCCTCGGCGAGCTCCTCTTCCAGTCGCACGCGGTCCGCTTCGACCGCGGACTCGCTCTTGATGTCGATCCGGATGCCGGTCAGCTTTGCCGCGAGGCGCGCGTTCTGGCCCTTCTTGCCGATGGCCAGCGAGAGCTGGTTGTCCGGAACCGTCACGAGCACGGCCGGCTGGTGCTCCTGGCCCTCCTCACCTTCGGCCGCTGGCGGCGGCTCCAGGACGGCGACGGACGACACTTTCGCCGGAGAGAGCGCGCGTGCCACGAACGTCGTCGCGTCGTACGACCACTCGACGATGTCGATCTTCTCACCTCGCAGGTCGCGGCTGATCACCTGGATCCGCGTGCCGCGCAGTCCGACGCACGCGCCGATCGGATCGACGTCGCGCTTCGTGGACGCGACGGCGACCTTCGCGCGCTCCCCCGGCTCGCGCGCGACGGCCTTCACGAGGACGATGCCCTCCTGGACCTCGGGGATCTCCGTCTCGAACAGCCGCGCGAGATAGCCCGGATGCGTCCGGGACAGCGTGATCTGCGGCCCCTTCGAGCTCTTCTTCACCTCAAGAACGTACGCCCGCACCCGGTCCCCGGGATTGTAGCGCTCGCCGGGAATCTGCTCCCGCTCGGGGAGGACGGCCTCGGCCTTGCCCATCTCCATGATGACGTTGCGCTTCTCGATCCGGTGCACGACCCCGCGGACGATCTGCCCCTCTTTACCGATGAACTCGGAGTAGATGCCTTCGCGCTCCGCCTCCCTTACGCGCTGGAGGATCACCTGCTTAGCCGTCTGGGCCGCGATCCGGCCGAACTCCTTCGGCGCGAGCTCCTGCTCCAGCTCGTCGCCGAGCTCGGCTTCAGGATTGAGCGCCTTGGCCTCGGCGAGGCTGATCTCGACCTTGGGGTCCGTGACCTCTTCCACCACGCGCTTGCGCTGATAGACCTTGAGCGCGCCCGTCGCCCGGTCAAGATGCATGCGCACGTTGTCGGCCGCGCCCATCGTCTTTTTCGACGCCGACAGCAGGGCGGACTCCAGCGCCTCGAAGAGGACCTCCTTGTCGATCCCCTTCTCGCCGGCGATCTGCTGGATCACGGTGAGGAGCTCGCGGTTCATGACGCCTGCCTCGGCCACGGAACCTCCGCTTCGAGACGCGCCTTGCTGAGGACCTGCCGGGGTACGTCGATATCGCCCGAGTCGGTCCGGATCGTCAGGTGGTCGGGGGTGACCTCGACCAGACGGCCGCGGACCTCGGCGCGCCCCGCCACGGGTTCACGGATCCAGCACCGCACCACCTTGCCGCGGGCCCAATGGAGTTCCCGCTCTTTTCGCAGAATGCGGTCGAGACCTGGCGACGACACCTCGAGGTCATAGCCGTCGGTGATCAGCCCCGAGACGTCGAGGACGTCGCCGGCTTCGCGGCTCAGGCGCTCGCAATCGTCGATGCTCGTGCCGCCTGGTCTGTCGACGAAGAGACGCAGGACGTACCGCCGCCCCTCGCGCCGCCAGTCGGCATCGACCAGATCAAGTCCGTGGCTGCGCAGCACCGGTTCCATCGCTTCCTCGATTTTCGAGAGCCGTTCCGTTTCGTCCATCGTCACACGTAAACCGGGCCGGGTGCCGAGTCTCCACCGCGCGGAGGTTCCGGCGCGGACCCGGGCCCGCCGAAAGTAAAAAAGTGGGCGGGGCCCACTTTTTCAGGACTTTAGCATGTGATCGGCGGTCGAGCAAGCCTTTAACAGGATGCCGAGCGACCGCGCCGACGACGCAGATGGGCTTTTAGGAGCGGCCTGCCGCCACCTCGGGGACGGCCCGAACTACCTCTCCGGGAGCGACGCGGCGCTCCACCCGAGTTGCCCGGGAGCGTACCTCCACCACGCCGTCTTTCGCGAGGGCGTTGCCGACGACGACGCGGACCGGCACGCCCAGCAGATCGGCATCCTTGAACTTCACCCCTGGGCGCTCGTCACGGTCGTCGAGCAGCGCCTCGATGCCCGCGGCCCAGAGGCTCCGGTAGATCGACTCCGCGGCGGCCTCCTGGTCGGGGTCACGGATGCCGACCAGCACCACGTGCACGTGGAAGGGCGCGAGCGCCCAGGGCCAGATGATCCCGTCGGCGTCGTGGGACTGCTCGACCGCGGCGGCCGCGACCCGCGCCGGGCCGATCCCGTAGCTGCCCATGACGATGGGCCGCTCCTGTCCGGCCTCGTCGAGAAAGACCGCCCGGAGCGGGACCGAGTACTTCGTCCCGAGCTTGAAGATGTTGCCGACCTCGATGACCCGCTCGATGGTGAGCGGCGCCCCGCACTGCGGGCAGCCCTCGCCCGCGGTCGCCGTGTGCAGGTCGGCGAAGCGGCACTCGAAGTCCACGCCCGCGCTGACCCCTCGGAGATGATAGCCCTCGCGATTGGCGCCGACGACCCACCGCCCGGTCTTGAGCGCGTCATCGGCCACGATCGGCACCTTCGCCCCGACGGGACCGACCGAGCCGACGCCCGCTCCGAGGTGCTCCCTGACCTCATCCGGATGCGCGGGCCGAACCTCTTCGCCGAGGGCGCGGACCAGCTTGCGCTCGTGGATCGTGTGGTCGCCCCGCACGAGGGCCAGCACGGGGCCGGACTTCACGCCCACGTACAGAAGCGACTTTACCGTGAGCCGCGGATCGATCCCGAGAAGCGCCGAGACTGCGGCGATCGTCTTCGCGTTCGGCGTCGCCACCTCTTCCCGCGGAGACGCGGGGAACGTCGGGGCCGTCGGGATGCCCCGCGCGAGCTCGACGTTCGCGGCGTAGCCGCAGCCCGGGCAGACGGCGACCTCGTCCTCTCCGGCAGCGCTCGGCGCCATGAACTCGTGCGAGCCCAGGCCCCCCATCATGCCCGGGTCGGACTCCACGACCAGGTAGCGCAGGCCGCAGCGGTCGAAGATCTTGCAGTACGCGCTCTTGTGAGCCGCGTAGGACTTCTCAAGGGCCGCCGTGTCGGGATCGAGCGTATAGGAGTCCTTCATCAGGAATTCGCGCGTGCGGAGCACGCCCGAGCGCGGCCGCGCCTCGTCGCGCTCCTTGGTCTGGATCTGGTACCAGACCTGCGGCAGGTCGCGGTACGACCGGATCTCACGCGCGGCGAGCCACGCGACCACCTCTTCGTGGGTCATGCCGAGGCACATGTCGCGGCCGTTCCGGTCCTTCAGGCGGAACATCTCCCCGCCGATCGACTCCCACCGGCCGGACTGCTGCCAGAGCTCGGCCGGCTGGAGCACGGGCATCGTGATCTCCTGGCCACCGATCGCGTTCATCTCCTCGCGGATGATGGCGTTGATCTTGTCGAGCACGCGCTGGCCGAGGGGAAGGTAGACGTAGATGCCGGCGGCGAGCTGACGGACGAGGCCAGCGCGGAGCATGAGTCGGTGGCTGATCGCCTCCGCGTCGGCGGGGACTTCCCGCAGCGTCGGGATCAGTGACTTCGAGAGCCTCATCGAGCCAGGCGGGGGCTTCAGTCTGCGGAGGCGATGGCCGCGGCGGCGGCCCTCTCGGCCTTCTTCTCGGCGATGAACTTCTCGACTTCCTCCCACATCACCTGGACGATCTCGTTCTCCGGGACTTTCCGGATGACCTCGCCCCTCCTGAAGATCAGGCCGATGCCGCGCCCGCCCGCGACGCCGATGTCCGCGGCGCGCGCTTCGCCCGGCCCGTTGACCTCGCACCCCATCACGGCGACGTGCACTTCTTCCTCCACGTCCTTCAGGCGCTCCTCGCACTCCTTCGCCAGCTTGACGAGGTCCACGTCGGCGCGCCCGCACGATGGGCACGCGACGAACGTGAGACCGCCCTTACGGAGGCCGAGCGCCTTGAGGATGTCGATCCCGACCCGCACCTCCTCGGTCGGATCCGAGGAGAGCGACACGCGGATCGTGTCCCCGATCCCCTCGGACAAGAGGGCGCCGAGACCGATCGCCGACTTGATCGTTCCGACACCGGGGGTGCCGGCCTCGGTCACGCCAAGGTGGAAGGGGTACTCGACCTGGTCAGCGAGCATGCGGTACGCGTCGATCATCATCACGGGGTCCGAGGCCTTCAGCGAGATCTTCATCTCGGGGTAATTGCAGTCCTCGAGAATCCGGATGTGGCGGAGCGCCGACTCGACCATGCCTTCGGGCGTCGGCCCGTTGTACCGGGCGAGCAGGTCCTTTTCGAGCGACCCGGCGTTGACGCCGATCCGGATCGGGATCCTCCGCTCCTTGGCGCGATTGACGACCTCCATGACGAACCGCTTGCCGCCGATGTTGCCGGGGTTGAGCCGGAGCCCGTCGACCCCCTGCTCGAGCGCGGTCAGCGCGAGCTTGTAATTGAAGTGGATGTCCGCCACGAGCGGGATCCGGATCTGACGCTTGATCTCCCCGAGCTTCTCCGCCGCCTCGCGGACCGGGACGGCGCAGCGGACGATGTCGCAGCCCGCGGCCTCGAGCGACCAGATCTGGAGCAGGGTCGCCTGCACGTCGCGTGTGTCGGTCTTCGTCATCGACTGGACCGTGATGGGCGCGTCGCCACCGACCTTGAGCTTGCCGAGCTGGATCTGCTTCGTCTTGCGACGGGGTGTCATGGACCGGCTCCTACCTGAAGAGTCTGAGGGCGTCTAGACGCATGAGATCGTTGTAGAGCGCGTACACCATCAAGAGCATCAGCAGGACGAACCCGAGCTGCTGCGCGATTTCGCGCTTCTTCACCGACAGCGGCCGGCCGAGCACGGCCTCGATCAAGAAGAAGAAGAGGTGCCCGCCGTCGAGCATCGGCACGGGCAGGAGATTCAGCACGCCGAGGTTGACGCTGATGATCGCGGTGAAGAACGCGAGCGCCGCCATGCCCTGACGCGCCTGCCGCCCGGCTTCGGTCGCGATCTGGATCGGGCCGCCGATATTCGACGAGTCGATCTGGCGCGAGACGAGCTTCCAGAGGCCCTTCACCGTCAGGTCTGTGATGGTCCATGTCTGCGCGAGCCCCTGGCCCACGGCCGTGAAGGGATCCGACCGCACGTAGGTGACGGCGGCCTTCGTGTCGATGCCGATCCCGATGCG
>QHRS01000065.1 GCA_003221435.1 Candidatus Rokuibacteriota bacterium | reverse complement strand
GGCGTCAGCGACACCGTCAGGACGCCACCGCCGCGCTCGATCGTGACCTCGGTCGGTCGCCCCTCGGTCGAGGCCACCGCCCGCGCGAGGTCTTCCCAGTTGGCGACGCCGTGCCCGCCGATGGCCGAGACATGATCGCCGGTCTGGAGTCCGGCCTCGGCGGCGGGGCTCTCCGGCGTCACGCGGCCGACCACGGCCGGCAGCACCGGGCGGCCGAGGATCATCAGCATCC
>QHRS01000064.1 GCA_003221435.1 Candidatus Rokuibacteriota bacterium | reverse complement strand
TCCACTGAGTCAACGTCGGGGGGAGCGGCGCCGCTCCCCCCGACACCCCCACCGGTCACCCGCGGCGTCGATTCGTTCACGCCCTCTGAGTCCTCGGTCCCGCGGAACTCGCGAAGCCTCACGCGAAGCGGACGCTGACCGAACCGAGGCGCGTGAACCGCGCAGACACGACGCCGCCGGCCTTCGGCCGCAACACGGTCGAGATCGAGCCGGTCATCACGACGTCGCCCGCCCTGAGCCCGAGGCCGCGGCTGCCGAGGTGGTTGGCGACCCACGCGAGCGAATTGAGTGGGTTGCCGAGCACCTCGGCCGCGGTGTTCGTCGCCATCACCTGGCCGTTCTGCTCGTAGACGACCCCCTCGAGCGCCAGGTCGAGCCCCGTGACGGACGTGAGCGGCTGGCCGAGCACGATCGCGTTGGCGAACACGCCGTCGGCCACCAGGTCTGCCGCCATGGGCTTGCCGGTGAAGCGCGTGTCGACCAGCTCCAGGGCAGGCACCGCGCCCTCGACGGCGAGCACCGCGGCGGCCGGCGCAACGCCCGGCCCGGCGAGGTCCTTCTTCATCACGAATGCGGTCTCGACCTCGACGGCCAGCTGGGCGAAGCGGGAGAGCGGCACCTGCTCGCCGGTCGCGAACACGCCCGAGGCCAGGAGAAAGCCGCATACCGGATGGTCGACGCCGAACGCCTGTTGCGCGCCCCTGCCCGTGAAGCCCGCCTTCCATCCGAGGATTCGCTCGCCCTTCTTCACGAGGGCGTCGCGCAGTGCGTCCTGGAGGTTGTACGCCTCCTCGAGGGAGAGCGGCTTGTCCTGGGACAGCGGTGGAGCGGCGCGGTGGGTCGCTCGGGTTGCCAGGAGGACATCGATCATTGGAGGCTCCGGAGCCGCCGCACGATCGCGTGCATGATCTCCCCGGCCTTGCCGGTGATCTGCACATCGGCCTGCGCGTCGTACGGCGTCCGTGAAAGATTGATGATGACCAGCGCCGCGCCCGCGTGCTTGGCGTGCACCGGCATGTACGCCGCAGGATAGACGACGAGCGAGGAGCCGACGACGACGAACACGTCGGAAGCGCGCGCGCGCCGCTCGGCTTCCTCGGTGGCGCCCGGTGGCATCGGCTCGCCGAACAGGATCGTGTGCGGCTTGACGATGCCGCCGCACTCCGCGCACGTCGGAATCTCCACGCCGCCGTCGAGCCACTCCTGGATCTCGTCGCGCGAGTACGGCCGCTCGCAGGCGAGGCAGCGGGCGCGGGTCGCGTTCCCGTGCAGCTCGATGACCTTTTCCTCCGGGAGCCCGGCGCGCTGGTGCAAGTTGTCGACGTTCTGGGTGATACAGCAGTCGAGCCGGCCCAGACGATGCAGCTCGGTGATCGCCAGGTGCGCCCGGTTCGGCTCGGCCTTGCGCATGAGAGGGTATGAGTGCCGCCCGATCTCCCAGTACTTGCGCCGGCCCGTCTCGGTCCCGACGAAGTTCTTGTACGTCATCTCCCTGGGGTCGAAGCGGTCCCAGACGCCGCCGGGGCTGCGGAAGTCGGGAATTCCCGACTCTGTGCTGACCCCTGCGCCCGTGAAGACGACGGGGCGCTCGGCCTCGAGCAGAAACCGGGCGGTTCGCTCGATCGGATCGGTCACCGCTTCCGCCCGGCGGGTTTCTTCGGGCTGCGGCGCTGGCGGGGCCGGGACGTCGCGGCGATCACCGGCTTGGCCTTCGCGGGGGCCCGCCGGGGCTCGGCCTTGACGGGCTTCAGGTAGGGCTCGTTGCGCTTCCCCACACCGCCACGGACGGTGGGCCCCGCTTCGATCGTCCGGAGCCAGTCGGCGAGCGCGCTGGCAAGCTCCGGGTAGCAGTTGTCGCGGTAGGTCTCGAGCGCGCGGAGCGCGGCGGGATCCTTCCACGGCTTCAGCACGAACACGCCTTCCGGGTCGGTTGCGTCGAAGGGCGCCTCGGTCGCCATCGCCATCACAATGTACCGCCTGGTCAGTTCTGGCATGACTCTCCCCTGCCTCCTTTGGTCGCAGAGCCCAGCACACCTATCCACGCGAAGTGGCGCGTGAGCACGGCCATCGGCCGTCTCGCGGGCCTCTCCCAAAGGCCCATGGACCTTTTTGAGCGGCCTGCCGGGCTTCCTGGCTGCTCAGAGAGCATCTAATGTTATCGTACCGTCGTCAAACGCGCCCGTCCCTCGCGCGCGGGCGATCGTTCGGCCGTCGCGGGAAGCGACGCGCGCGGACGGGCGGCGACGAGGCGCTCGTCGCGCAGAAAGAAAAGTTGAAACCTGCGTGATCGGCTGGGACACTTGATGCCGATGCGAGTGATCACGGCTCTCGTCACCGTCGTCCTCTTGCTCGCGTTCGCGCCGTTCAAAGCGGTCCGCGCCGGCGGCGACAAGGTCATCGTCGGCCACGGTCTCTCGATGTACGGCGACCTCAAGTACGGGCCGGGCTTCGGGCACTTCGACTATGCCAGCCCTGCCGCGGCGAAGGGCGGCAGCGTCAAGCTCGCGGCGCTCGGCACGTTCGACACGCTCAACCCGTTCATCCTGAAGGGCGTCCCCGCGGCGGGCATCGGCGGGATCTTCGAGACCCTGACGGTCCAGTCCAACGATGAGGCGTTCTCGGAGTACGGGCTCGTCGCGGAAACGGTCGAGGTGCCCGCCGACCGCTCGTGGGTGGCGTACACGCTCAGGCGCCAGGCGCGATTCCACGACGGGAGCCCGATCACCGCCGACGACGTCATCTGGTCGTTCGACGCGCTCAAGACCAAGGGCCATCCGTTCTATCGCGCGTACTACGCGAAGGTCGCCAAGGCGGAAAAGGTCGGCGAGCGCACGGTCAGGTTCACGTTCAGTCCGGGCGACAACCGCGAGCTGCCGCTGATCGTCGGCCAGATGGTGGTCCTCTCGAAGGCCTACTGGAGCAAGCACGATTTCGAGAAGACGACGCTCGAGCCGCCGCTCGGCAGCGGCGCCTACCAGGTGGAATCGGTCAGCCCGGGCCGCTCGATCACCTACCGCCGGGTCAAGGACTACTGGGCCGCGGCGCTGCCGGTCAACGCCGGCCGGAACAATTTCGACACCATCCGCTTCGACTACTACCGCGACGGGACCGTCGCGCTCGAAGCCTTCAAGGCAGGCGAATACGACCTGCGGGAGGAGAACGTCGCGAAGCACTGGGCCACCGCCTACAACGGGCCCGCGGTGACGCAGGGCCTGATCAAGAAGGAGCTGATCCCCAACGAGGTCCCGACCGGCATGCAGGCCTACGTCTACAACACGCGGCGCGCGATCTTCCGGGACCCCCGCGTGCGGCAGGCGCTCGCGCACGCATTCGACTTCGAGTGGACGAACAAGAACCTGTTCTTCGGCGCCTACACCCGGACGAAGAGCTACTTCTCGAACTCGGAGCTGGCCTCGAGCGGCCTTCCGGACCCCGAGGAGCTGAAGATCCTGGAGCCGCTCCGCGGGGCGCTCCCCGAGGAGGTGTTCACAAAGGAGTACCGGCCGCCGTCCAGCGACGGGTCAGGCAACATCCGCGAGAACCTCGGCACGGCGCTCGCGCTGCTCAGGGACGCGGGCTGGGTCGTCCGGGACGGCAAGCTCGTCAACGCGCGCACCGGCGAGCCGATGAGCTTCGAGATCCTGTTCACCGAGCCGACCTGGGAGCGCATCACGCTGGCCTTCGTGAAGAACCTCCAGTTCCAGAAGCGCGAGGAAGACTTCGATTTCGACATGACCGTCACCACGTGGGGCGAGTCGCTGTCCCCAGGCAACGAGCAGCGCGATTTCTGGACGTCCGAGTCGGCCGGGATCCGTGGCAGCCGCAATCTCGCGGGCATCAGCAGCCCGGCGATCGACCGGCTGGTCGACCTCGTGGTCTCGGCGCCCGACCGTCCGAGCCTGATCGTCCGGACCCGCGCGCTCGACCGTGTCCTCCTGTGGGGCCATTACGTGATCCCCCACTGGCACATCCAGGCCTTTCGGGTCGCCTATTGGGACAAGTTCGAGCGGCCGAAGATCTCGCCGAAGTACGCGTTCGGCTTCCAGAGCTGGTGGGTCGACGCGAAGAAGGAGGCGGCCCTTGCCCGTCGCAAGGGTGAGCTGATCAAGTAGCGATCCCGGCCGCCACACCGCATGCTCGCCTACATCGCCCGCCGTCTGCTGCTGATCATCCCGACCCTGCTCGGGATCATGGTCGTCAACTTCGCCATCATCCAGGCCGCACCGGGCGGGCCGGTGGAGCAGATGATCGCCCAGATCAAGGGCACGGCCGTCGAGGCGACGGCGCGGCTCGGCGGCTCGGCCGGAGGCGAGACGGGTGGGCCCCGCCCCGCCCAGGGGCCGGGGCAGGCCCCGGACGTGACGACCAAGTACCGGGGGGCGCGCGGCCTCGACCCCGCGTTCATCCGCCAGCTCGAGAAGCTGTACGGCTTCGACAAGCCCCCCGTGGAGCGGTTTCTCCTGATGATGAAGCACTATCTGGCGTTCGACTTCGGGACCAGCTTCTTCCGCGACCGCTCGGTCGTGAGTCTGGTGATCGAGAAGCTGCCGGTTTCGATCTCGCTCGGGCTGTGGACGACCCTCCTCGTCTATTTCGTCTCGATCCCGCTCGGGATCACGAAGGCGGTGCGCGACGGCTCGGCCTTCGACGTGTGGACCAGCGCCGTCGTCATCGTCGGCTACGCGATCCCGAGTTTCCTGTTCGCCATCCTGCTGGTCGTGCTCTTCGCCGGCGGGAGCTTCTTCGAGTGGTTTCCGCTGCGCGGCCTCGTCTCCGACACCTGGCAGCAGCTCGGCTGGCTGGCGCGGATCCGCGACTACTTCCGGCATCTCACCCTGCCCATCGTCGCGATGGTGGTGGGCGGGTTCGCGGGGCTGACGATGCTGACGAAGAACTCCTTCCTCGAGGAGATCAACAAGCAGTACGTGGTGACCGCCCGCGCCAAGGGCCTCACGCGTCGCCGCGTGCTCTACGGCCACGTCTTCCGCAACGCGATGCTCATCGTCGTCGCAGGGTTTCCCGGCGCCTTCGTGCGGATCCTCTTCACGAGCGCGCTCTTGATCGAGATCATTTTCTCGTTCGACGGCCTCGGGCTGCTCGGCTTCGAGGCGGCGATCAACCGTGACTACCCGATCATGTTCGGCACGCTCTACATCTACACCCTCATCGGGTTGCTGCTG
Organism: Candidatus Rokuibacteriota bacterium; assembly: GCA_003221435.1. Lineage (GTDB taxonomy): Bacteria > Methylomirabilota > Methylomirabilia > Rokubacteriales > CSP1-6 > AR9. The sequence continues at coordinate 11,534 of QHRS01000064.1, read as the reverse complement.
AACCTGGTCAGCGACCTCACCTACGTGGCGATCGACCCGCGGATCGATTTCGCCAGCCGCGAGCCATGACACTCACCCCGCCCACCCGGCGGCGTTTGCGCAACTTCAGGGCGAACCGGCGGGGGTTCTGGTCGCTCTGGATCTTCCTCGCGCTCTTCGTCGTGAGCCTCTGCGCCGAGGTGATCGCCAACGACCGGCCGCTGCTCGTGAGATACGCGGGCGCGTTCTACCTTCCGGTCCTCCGCGAGTATCCCGAGACCGCGTTCGGCGGCATCTTTCCGACCGAGGCGAACTACCGGGACCCGCAGGTCATCAGCCTGATCACGCAGAAGGGCTGGATCATCTGGCCGCCCATTCCGTACCGCTACGACACCATCAACTACAACCTGCCGGTGCCGGCGCCGGCGCCGCCGTCGACGACGAACTGGCTCGGCACCGACGACCAGGGTCGCGACCTCCTCGCGCGATTGATCTACGGCTTCCGCATCTCGGTGCTGTTCGGCCTGACGCTCACGCTGCTCAGCTCGGTCATCGGCGTCATCGCCGGCGCCGTGCAGGGCTACTTCGGCGGCTGGACCGACTTGATATTCCAGCGCTCCATCGAGATGTGGTCCGGTCTGCCCGAGCTGTACCTGCTGATCATCCTCGCGAGCCTCGTCGAGCCGACCTTCTGGTGGCTCCTCGGGCTGATGCTGCTGTTCAGCTGGATGTCGTTGGTCGCGGTCGTCCGGGCCGAGTTCCTGCGCGCGCGCAACTTCGACTATGTCCGCGCCGCGCGCGCGCTCGGCGTCGGCAATGCCGAGATCATATTCCGCCACGTCCTGCCCAACGCCATGGTGGCGACGCTGACCTTCCTGCCGTTCATCCTCAACGGGTCCATCACGACGCTCACCTCGCTCGACTTCCTGGGCTTCGGCCTCCCGCCCGGCTCGCCCTCGCTCGGCGAGATCCTGGCCCAGGGCAAGGCCAACCTCCAGGCGCCCTGGCTCGGCATCACGGGCTTCCTGGTGCTCGCGGTCATGCTGAGCCTGCTGGTCTTCGTCGGCGAGGCCGTCCGCGACGCGTTCGACCCGCGCAAGACATCATGATCCGTCGGTCCGGCTCGCTTCGCGGCTGCGCCTCACCCTCCCATCGACGCAAAGCGGCGTGACGGAGCCGCTCCTCCAGATCCGCGATCTCTCGGTGTCGTTCGACACGACCGGCGGCGAGGTCCGAGCCGTGCGCAACCTGTCGTTCGACATCGGCCGCGGCGAGACGGTCGCCCTCGTCGGCGAGAGTGGCTCGGGAAAGACCGTCACCGCGCTGTCGATCCTGCAGCTCCTGCCCTACCCGCTGGCCCGACACCCGGGCGGCAGCATCCTGTTCCAGGGACAGGAGCTGCTGGGCGCGAAGGAGTCGGTGCTGCGCCAAGTGCGAGGCGACCGGATCGCCATGATCTTCCAGGAGCCGATGACTTCGCTCAACCCGCTGCACACGATCGAGAAGCAGGTCAACGAGGTGCTCTTCGTCCACAAGGGACTCGCGCGCATGGCCGCCCGCGCCCGCACGCTCGAGCTGCTGCGCCTCTGCGGGCTCCCGGAGGCCGAGCGCCGGCTCCACGCGTATCCGCACCAGCTGTCGGGCGGCCAGCGCCAGCGCGTGATGCTCGCGATGGCGCTCGCCAACGAGCCGGACCTCCTGATCGCCGACGAGCCGACGACCGCGCTCGACGTCACGATCCAGGCGCAGATCCTCCGATTGCTCCGCGAGCTGCAGGCCAAGTTCGGGATGGCGCTGCTGCTGATCACGCACGACCTCGGCGTCGTCCACAAGATGGCCACCCGCGTCTGCGTGATGACCGAGGGCGAGATCGTCGAGGCCGGCCCCACCGAGGACATCTTCGAGCGGCCGCGCCATCCCTATACGCGGCGGCTGATCGCCGCCGAGCCCAGGGGCGGCCCGCACGCCGCGGCCGCCGACGCGCCGGTGATCCTCCTGCTGCGCCGCACGGTCGACCACATCAAGGCCGTGGACGGAGTCACGCTCAGCGTGCGAGAAGGTCACACGCTCGGCGTCGTCGGGGAGAGCGGATCGGGCAAGACCACGCTCGGGCTGGCGCTGCTGCGCCTCCTCACGAGCACGGGCGCGATCCAGTTCCGCGGCGGCGAGATCCAGGGACTGCGGTCAAAGACCCTGCGCCCGCTCAGGCGCGAGATGCAGATCGTCTTCCAGGACCCCTACAGCTCGCTCTCGCCGCGCCTGTCGGTCGGCCAGATCATCGAGGAAGGCCTGCGCGTCCACCGGCTCGGAGGCGCGGACGGCGAGCGGCGCGCGATGATCGATCGGGCGCTGCGGGAAGTCGGGCTCGACCCGGACAGCCGCGATCGGTATCCGCACGAGTTCTCCGGAGGCCAGCGCCAGCGGATCGCGATCGCCCGCGCAATCGTGCTCGAGCCGCGCCTCATCGTGCTCGACGAGCCCACCTCGGCGCTCGACATGTCGGTACAGGCGCAGATCGTCGATCTGCTGCGTGAGCTGCAGGCGCGCCATCGGCTCGCCTACCTGTTCATCAGCCACGACTTGAAGGTGGTCCGGGCGCTCAGCGACGAGATTCTCGTGATGCGGGCCGGCCGAGTCGTCGAGCACGGCCCCGCGGCGCGGATCTTCGACCACCCGCAGGACCCGTACACGAAGGCACTGCTGGCCGCCGCCCTCGATCTCGAGGCCGTCGAGCACGGCGTCGTGAGCCAGTGAGGGTCACCCGGGGGTGATCCGGTAGCCCTTGGCCTCCATGCAGAGGTTGTAGCCGTGGCGATCGAGGTTCTCGAACGGATAACGCACGAGGCGTCCGCCCGACAGGACGAGCGGTCCCGACACCCGCGGAACGGTATTGGCCTTCCGGCATTCCTCGGCGTCGCGCGCACGATCGGCGTCGATGACTCCCGGCCGGTCGTACGCCCGCTGACGCGCGCACCCTGGCGCGACGCCCAAACAGATCAGCAGAACGAGGACGCAGCTCGGAACCTTGTTCATGACTCCTCCCTAGAGGTACAGTGACCGCTCGGACGTTCCGCGGAGGCTGTGCGCGGCTGCCGAACGACACGGCGTTCGAGCTTTCAGCGGACCGCCGCGGGCGGGCGGCTCAGCCGCTGGGTTGGTCCGCTCGCGGCGATTCCCGCCAGGCCTGGAAGACGAGGCCCTGCAGAACCGAGAGGGCGATCACGGTCACGTCGTCGGCGAGGTATAGCGACACGAACCGTGGCCCGAGGGTCCGCGCGGTGAGGATGGCCGCGGCGGCGACGAGCAGATTGATCGCGAAGAACACGACGCCGAGTCCGATGGCCTCGAACATCCGCGCGAGCGCCGCGCCGAGCGACCGCCACGACAACCCGAGGCCGCGCGTCCCGGCGACGCAGGCGGCCGCGGACGTGAGCCCGACCAGCACAAGCACAAACCCTTGCTTCACGTCGTTCCCTTTCTCCGTGCGGATGTCAGCCGCACGCCAGGATCACAGGTATCCGGCGATCCGATAGTAGAGGCGCGCGAGCACCTCGCCGCAGATCGCGCGGGCCAGCTGGAGCCGTTCCTCGGGCGTCCGCGCGGTGGTCGAGACATCGTCGGCCGGGGCGGCGAACACGTCGAAGCCCGCCCGCTCGAACAGTCGCCGGGCCCGGATCATGTGGTGCGAGTCGGTGACGAGCAGGACCTTCCGGACGCCCCGAGGGCTCAGCAGCGCCCGCAGGCGCGTCGCCTCGTCGCGCGTCGTATTCGAGCCGCCGCCAGCGAGGATTCGAACGGGCATGACGCCGAGCTCGCGGGCCAGCCGGGAGCGCTGGTCGACCTCGGCGTCCGAGCCGGAAAAGACGAGCAGCGGGGCGAGCCCCTCCCGCTGCAGGACGATTCCTCGAAGGGCGCGGCGCATCGACAGATTGCCGAGCATGCCGTCGCCCCACACGGCGCCGCCGGCGCCCAGCACGACAATCGCGTCGGCACGCGCCACGCTCGGTGGAGCCGCGAGCCACTCGCCCACGAGGTTGGGCGCCGGGGTGAAACCCGAGACGACGAGGGTCGCGACGGCGAGCGCCCCGAGGAGCGTGCAGAGTCGCAGGCGCGGCGCGGGCGCGGAGATCACGTGCGTTCCCCCGGTGTCCGGCAAAACCGGCGAGAGAGCGCCGGACTGAACGGGCATGGCGAGACTCTGTAACCGCGGACCCTTCCGCTGGCTGCTCTGGGTGATCGGCCCGGGCGTGGTCGCCTCCGTGGCCTACGCAAACCGCGGCGCCCTTGCGATGGCCGTCCGGCTGATGCGGGAGGCCGCCCTCTGGTGGCTCGTTCCAGCGATCCTGGCGATCGGCGGCGTGTACCTCTGCCGCGCCGCGGTGTACAGCGTCGCGCTCACGGTGCTTGGCTACTCCTTCACGCGCCCCTTCCTGTGGTCGACCGCACTCATCGCGACGTCGCTGCACCAGCTGGTTCCCGCCGGCGGTGCCAGCGGCTACGCGTTTCTCACATTCGCCCTGCACCGGTGGGGCGTGCCGGGCGGGCAGGCGTCATTGATAGCACTAATCGACACGCTGAGCTACGCCGTCGCGGTCGCGACGCTCCTGCTCGCGGGCCTGGTCTACCCCCTGACCGGCGGCGTCCGGGGCGCGGGGGACCTGCCCCTCGCCCTTGCACCCGGGATTCTCGCCGTCACGCTTGCCGCGTACGTGTACTTTCTCCAGCGCGACCCGCGTCGCTTCACGGGCCTCGCGATCGCGCTCAAGAACCGGCTCGCCGCGGTGGTCGGGCGCAGATGGGCCGACGCGCCGATCCGGAACTTCTTCGACGAGTATTACGCGGGCAAGGCCGTCATCCAGAGCCACCCCGGCGCGTTCTATCGGATGGTGGGCTTCCAGTATCTCGCCGTCGGTTGCGACGCCGCGGCGCTCTACGTGGCGTTCCTGGCGCTCGGCCAGTCGCCGCCGGTCTGGGTCGTGTTCATGGGCTTCGTCGTCGCGATGGCCACCCTCGCGATCGTCAGCGTGCCGGGCGGCGGCGGGAGCTTCGAGGCGGTCATGAGCGTGTTCTTCACCCGATACGGAGTCGAGCCGGCCACCGCAATCGCGGCGGCCATTCTCTACAGACTCGTCGCGTTCTGGATTCCGGTGGTCGTCAGTCTTTTCATGCTGCTCCAGCTGCGCCGCCCCACGCGGGACGTCCGGGCGTCGGAGCGAAGCCCGCAGCGCCGGGGCGCCGGCAGCGCCTGATGACTAGACCTCGAAGGGGGCCTCGACGGCCCCCTCCGAGCCTCCCCCGGGATATGAGAGCGCCGGCAAAGCCGGCGCTGGACCGTCGAAGGGGGCCTCGGCGGCCCCCTCCGAACCTCCCCCAGAATCGCATTGCGCCGGCAAAGCCGGCGCTCGAAGCCGGTTACTGCGACAGGCCACTAGTGGATCTGCTCGGCCCGTTCCCGCACGGCCTTGACCGTTTCGACGAGGCCGTCGCGCTCGGCGCCGCGCGTGAGGAACGCCGGCAGCATGGTGCGCGCCGCCATCGCGTACGTGACGAGGACGCCGTGCGGGCGGGGGTCGATCTGCCAGTATCCCCAGCTGTCGTGGAACAGGTCGTTCGGCCGCTCGTGGGCCAGGCGCCACACGATTCGCCGCCGCGCCTCGTCGGGATAGTTGTTCACGTGGAAGCCGAACGAGAAGGGGCCGATTCCGAGAACGTAATGGACCAGGGCATGCTCCGCATCCGCTTCCAGTATTTGCGCGCGCATGACTCGCGGGTAGAGCCCGGCGTGACGCCCGTAGTCCACGAGCACGTGCCACACGGTGTCGGCAGACGCGTGCATCACGCTCAGCACCGTGCCGCCCTGACTGGCTTCCGCCGTCCCGCCGGGCGGAAGCACATCGATGACGATCACTTCCCCGCCCTCGAGCCGGCGCTCCTGGTCGCTGGACAGTTGGACGGCCCTGGCTGCGGGCACAGGCATTGCCACAATGAGGAGGGCGAGAAACAGGGCACAGTATTTCATGGACACCTCATGCTTCCGAGAAGATGATCGAGCCCGAGCGGGACGCTTGCCTGTGACGTGGTCCGCTTTCTACTCTCGCACAAAACGAGCGGGCCTTCACGACAAAAGCAGGTGGACGGCGCTGCTGGCGGCCGCGGTGGTCGCAGCCACCGGCGATCAGCCTTCCTGGCCCCCGTTTCTGCCCTCGCGCGATTCCTTCAGCGCGGATCTCGCCGCGAACGTTGAGCGGGCCTGGAGCGATCCGACACTCACCCGGACGGTGCGGGGGCGCCCTGCCGCCGTCCCGCTCCCGATCTACATCGGCTTCGTCGACACCCCGGACGTCACGACCGCGGCCGCGCGGTTCCGCCACCTCGCGCAGTACCAGGTACGCGCGCTCGACGAAGACTGGTATGTCGCTGACGACCACGACGGCTCTCACGGCCTCTACCGGGTGCTCGCCCGCGCGCCGGGGCGGCGCGTGATGCTGTCGTGGGGGGAGCACACGGGCCGCATCCTCGGCACGATCAGCGGCAGCGCGCTCACGGTGATCGACCTGCGTGAGCGGGACGGGAAGGTCGATCAGGAGCTGACCGCCTACGTCCGGATCAACAACGCGGTCGCTGCAGCCCTCGCCCGGCTGCTGATCCCGATCTTCGGCCACCTCGCCGACCGCAAGCTCACCGAGGGCTTCGCGATCACTGCCCAGGTGGCGGAGTGGGCGATCGAGCGACCCAACGAGTTCTGCGAGTGGTTGCGGAGTGAGCCGCTCCCGCCTGACCGCCGCGAGCGGATCTTCGGCGTGCTGCCCAGCTGCCGGTGACGCCGAACGCCGTCAGGCCGCCCTGTCATCCGTAACGGCGTAACGCCGGCCCCGCCATTCGACCACCCCTCGCAACCTGAGACACGCGACCGACCCGAGCCCCATGCCAAGGAGCGCGCCGACCGCGAGCGGATGCAGGAGCGTGAGCCACAGGGGATAGCCCGCGCGGCGGTCGGCGGAGAAGCGCGTCGAGAGCCCGAGCCCGACTTCCGCCAAGGGCACCCAGGTCCAGAGCGCCGTGCCCGCGTGCCCCAGGATCGCCCCGAGCGCCACGAGCGCAAGGGGACCGAGATAGAGCGCCGCGAGGCCGGCCATCGCGACCGCGAGCAGCACCTCCGAGCCGAAGAAAATCGGGAGCAGGTTGCGGGTGTTGGCGCGCCAGAGATCGCGCGCCCCGGCGTACGGCTCGCAGTCGAGCACACCCGCGCCGTCGACGAGGCGCACGCGGTAGCCGAGCGTCGCGAGCCGCCGGCCGAGGGCGACGTCTTCCGCGAGCGTGCCCCGCACGGCTGCGAATCCGCCCGAGGCGTCGTACGCGCCGGCTCGGATCGCGATGAACTGGCCGTTCATCGACGTGAACATCGGAGGGCAGCGGGTCGCCGCGAGCCAGGCCGGGACGAACGTGAGCGCGGCCCAGTTCTGGATCGCAACGAGCGCGCGAACCGCGAGGCTCGGGCTGCCGTGAGACGGCACCGCCGACATGGCGTCGATCGGCAGCGCGCTGAACGCGCCCGCCGTCCGGGCGAGCGCCGCCGGCGATGGCACGACGTCGGCGTCGGCGAAGAGGAGGATCTCGCCACGCGCCTCCGCGCGGAGGCGGTGACACGCGTGCGGTTTGCCCCGCCATCCGTCGGGGAGGGGTCCGCCGCGAACGAGCCGCAGGCGGCCTGTTCCGTCCGCCGCGCCCAGCGCCCGTGCGACGGTGTCGTCGGACGAATCGTCATCGTAGACGAACACCTCAAAATCTGCATACTGTTGGCTCAGCCAGTGCCTGACGCACCTATCGATCGTTGCGGCCTCGTTCCGGGCAGGAACCAGAACGGACACGGGCGGAGGCGACGGGGCCGGCGGCATGCGGACGAGCCGTGGACCCAGCAGGCGATTCAGCAATGCGTGAAACGCCAGACCGATCAACGCCGCAGTGACGATGATGTGGAAGAGGGCAAGACCTGTCATGGCGGGATCCCCTGGCTTCTCACCGGATCTGTCGGCCGGGCACCCGCGCCGGGCGGTGAGGCCGTCCATGCGCTTGCCCGGTTGGTCCCGGGCGGCGATCGCCGCGTACGACTGGGTGTATCGGGTGACGCGCGGCCTCAACACGCCGGCGTCGGAAGTGGGCCCGGCGCTCCGGATAGAAGTCCGCCGCAGCCACCGGACCTTCCGCCTTTCCAGCGGCACGGCGATACGGCCCGGCGACACGATCGGCTTCCTGCACGTCAACAACGAGCGCGTCATTGCGCTCTCGTCTGACGGCCTCTCGCCTATCGCGGTCGGGCTGGAATTTCGCCGGCGGCTCACCGCCTCGCTCCGCGCCCTCGCGACGTTGGCGCGGCCGGGCGGCCGGCTGGCCCATGTGCGGGCGTTCGCCGCGACGACGATCTTCCACGAGGGCCTCGGCCGCCTCGGCTTCGAGACCGAGCCCCGCGGCCTCAGGTGGCCGAAGCTCGTCGGCGCCTATCAGCGCGCCTTGCTGGCGACGATGCACAGCCGAGGCCCTGTGGGTCTCCGCGCAGACACGTATCATCATGCCGAGCGGGCCTGGATCACACGGGATGCGTTGATCGCCCGCTACAGCGCCGCGGTCCCCCCAGACGCGCTGACATTTTCCGCTCCCGCCCCTGTCAGGCCGAGCTTGCTGCTCGAGCGCCGGCTCCGCCGGCGCAACCGGTTTCTGGGGGAGGCTCGGAGGGGGCCGTCGGGGCCCCCTTCGACGATCTAGCGCCGGCTCCGCCGGCGCGCCGCGGCTCTGGGGGAGGCATCGGAGGGGGCCGTCGAGGCCCCCTCCGAGTGAGATCGGCGTCCATCTATGCGAGCCGGTCCGACGCGAACCCGCGCCGCAGCGTGTTCTCGCTGATCACCCGTCCCTCGACGAACTGGATCAGGTGGTCCGGCCCGCCAGCGTGGTACCCGACACCCGACATCTGGAGACCGCCGAACGGCTGCCGGCCGACGATCGCGCCGGTGATGGGCCGGTTGATGTACAGGTTGCCGACCCGGAAGCGCTCGCGGGCGGCGGCGAGATGGGCGGCGCTGCGCGAGAAGACACCGCCGGTGAGGGCGTAATCCGAGTCCATCGCCAGCTCGAGCGCGGCCTCGAAGCTCTCCGCCTGCATCACCGAGAGGACCGGGCCGAAGATTTCCTCGAGCGCGAGCGGGCACGTGACCGGTACGTCGGCGAACACCGCGGGCGCCACATAGTAGCCGTTGAGCCCGGCGAGGTCCGGCGGCACGTCGCGGATCAGCGCGGGCCTGGCGAGCCGCTTGCCGAGCTCGATGTAGCCCCGGATCCGCTCCTGGGACTCTGCATCGATCACGGGACCGACGATCGTCGCCGGCTGATCCGCGGGGCCGACCGGCACGGTCCGCGCCCCCTCGACGAGCCGCTCGATCAGCCGCTCGTACACCCGGCCGACCGCGATCACGCGCGAGCACGCCGAGCACTTCTGCCCCGCGTACCCGAAGCTCGAGGCGAGGATACCCTGCACGCTCTCGTCGAGATCCGCATCGTCATCGACGATCACCGCGTTCTTCCCGCCCATCTCGGCGAGGACCTTCTTGAGGTGGCGTGACCCCCTGGCCGCCCGGGCGGCGGCGGCGTAGATGCGCGTCCCGACCTCGCGCGAGCCCGTGAACGCGATGAGCCGAACACGGGGATGGTCGACCAGCGCCGCTCCCGCCACCTCGCCCGCGCCGGGCACGTAGTTCACCACTCCCGGCGGCAGTCCCGCCTCGTGGAGGAGCGCCGCCAGCTTCGCCGCGATCACCGGGGTCTGCTCGGCCGGCTTCATCACGACCGTGTTGCCCGTCACGAGCGCGGCGCTCGTCATGCCGGTCAGGATCGCCAGGGGGAAGTTCCACGGCGCGATCACGGCGACGACGCCGAGGGGCTCGCGGAGGTAGTCGTTTACCTCGCCCTGGAGTCCGCCGAGCCGCTCGGGGGCCAGCAGCGTTACCGCCTGCGCGCGGTAGTACTCGATGAAATCGATAGCCTCGGCGACGTCCGCATCCGCCTCACGCCACGGCTTTCCCGCCTCGTAGACGATCCACGCGGCCAGTTCCGCTCGCCGCCCGCGGAGGAGATCCGCCGCGGTGCCGAGCACGCGCGCCCGCTCGGCCACACCCCGATCCCGCCAGCCGGGAAACGCCGCCTCCGCGGCCGCGACGGCGCGGTCCACATCCTCGGGCGAGGCCGAGGCCGTCCGGCCGACGATCTCGGCCGGCCGAGAGGGGTTGAGCGAAACGATCTGTGCGAGGGTCTCGACCGAGTCGCCGCCGATCAGGAGTGGGTAGTGCCGGTCGAACTCGGACCGAACCGATGCCAGCGCAGCGGAAAACTTCTCCCGCGCCTCGGCGAGGGCGAAGTCGGTGGGCGGCTCGTTCCTGAATGGGGGCCGGTCGGATACCCCGACGGTCGGCGCGGCCGCTCCCGCCTCCGGGCGCGCCGGATCGGCGAGGAGCGCCTCCGGCGCCTCATCGCCCGACAGGCTCTGGCGCAGGAACGACTCGTTGGACGTGTTCTCGAGCAGCCGGCGCACGAGGTAGGCCATTCCCGGAATCAGCTCGCCGAACGGCATGTAGATCCGGGCTCGCTCGCCCCGATCCGTGAGGGCCCGCGCCAGCGGCGCCGCCATGCCGTAGAGCGTCTGGAACTCGAGCTGCGCCTGCGGCAGGCCGAGCTCCTCGCGGACGGCGATCGCGTGGGCAATCGAGCGCATGTTGTGGCTGCCGACGGCGAGGTCCACCGCGTCGGCGTTCTCGAGGTAGAGGCGGGTGAGGCGCTCGAAGCTGGCGTCGGTTTCATGCTGGCACGGGCCAGCCGAGGAGTCGGGCATGGGCGGTTTCGTAATCCCAATACGCGCCCTTCACGAGCCGCACCGTCACCGGGGTTCCCCGCCGCCGCGCCCAGTCGATGAGGCGACGGGCGTCGGACTCCGCCTCCTTCAAATACGCCTGCTGGACGACTCCAAGGTCCCGAGTCGTTCGCCACGCGTCCTCCTCGGCGAGCTCCATGAAGATCCGGAGCGTCAGGTCCTTGAGCCGCCGGTCCTCCGCGTCGATCTGGATGTGCGCGCCGTGGGCCCGCGCCGCTTCGAGGATCGGACGCAGGCGGCCCTTCACGGCCCGGGCCGAGTCGCGGGGATCGACCGGGTCGAGGTACGGATAGAGCGCCGACAGCTTGACGGAGATGTTGACCCGGGGCAGTGGGCCCCAGGGAGCTTGGTCGATACGCGGATCAGGGCGCCAGGTCCGCGCCACCTCGCCGAGGGTCCGGACGAGCTCGAGATAGCGTCGCTGGTACGCGTCCGCCTCCTCTTCGCTCACGCAGGCCTCGCCGAGAAGATCGATGGTGAAGGCCTGCCCCGCGCGTCGGGCCCGGAGGGCCGCGGCGATGGCCTCCTCGGCTGTGGTGCCGGCGATGAACCGGCGCGCGAGCTGCGTGACCGCTTGCCTGAGCACCCCGGCGACGAGCTTTTGGCCGAGCCCGCCCGTGCGGCCGAGGCCGACGGCGAGGCG
>QHRS01000327.1:4551-5051 GCA_003221435.1 Candidatus Rokuibacteriota bacterium | reverse complement strand
TAGCCGGTTTCGACCTCGAACCACTTGCCGAACTGCTCCTTTGAGTGGAGCCACTTGAGAAAATCCTTCGCCGCCTTCTGGTGCTTCGAGTATTTCATCACCGCGTGGGAGAGCGGCAAGCCGATGACGGGAGTGGGCTCGGGCCCGTTGGGAAGCGGAAAGTGCCCGATGTCGGTGAACATCGGCTGGCCCTTCTCGTCCTTGATCTTGTCGGGATTGCGCTTGGCGAAGATGTAGATCGACGCACCGTTGAGGGTCGCGCTGATCTCGCCCGCGTGGAAGGCGCGGTTGTTATTCGTGTCGTCCCAGGCCAGCCCGCCCTCGTCACACGCCTCCCTCCAGAACGCCACCATCCACTTCACCGATTCAACCGTGCCCCGGGAGCGCAGGACGACCTTCTTGCCCGTACTGTCCGTCTCGGCGCCACCGAACGCCCAGAGGAGCGGATAGGTCCACCCTGGGGCGTCGCCCAGCGTGTGGCCGAGGGTCTGGCCGACGGG
>QHRS01000327.1:2258-4543 GCA_003221435.1 Candidatus Rokuibacteriota bacterium | reverse complement strand
TTCCGATAATCCTCGAGCTTCGTCGGGGGCTCGGTCACGCCCACTTCGGCGAACCACGACTTCCGGTAGGCGATGAGGCCGGCCAGGATCCCGTACGGCAGCGCCAGCCAGCGTCGGCCTTCACGCGCCGCAACTTCGCACTGCAGATAAAAGCCCCCTTGGTCCTCCGCCTTCCACTCGCAGAGGTCCGACACATCGGCGAGGGCGGGCTGGTACAGGTGAGGCCAGTTCCAGGCCATCACGATGATGTCGGCACCGGTTCCGGACTGGATCGCCGCGGTGATGCGCGGCTGGAGATCGTTGAGGTTGATCGTCTCGAGCGTGACCTCCGTCCTCGTCTGTCTGCCATACTCGGCGAGCTGGCGTCTCAGCTCCAGGTCGCCCTCGGGAATGAAGTCCGCCCACTGGAGCAGGTGGAGCTTTGTTCCCTGCGCGTGCGCGGGAGCGGTGCGAGCAGCCAGAACGCCCGCGAGCCCGCCCGTAGCGGTGGCCACACCGGCCGCGCCGCCGAGTTTCAGGAAGGTCCGCCGGTCAACACCGGGGGTCCGGATCATCTCGTGGTTGCGCATACCCATCTGTGTCGCTCCTCCCGACCGCCCGCCTGCGCGGATGATTCGACCTTTGCGCCCGGCCAACCCCCCTGCCCGCGCTCGCCTGACCGAGCCCGAGTCGGAGTCCCGACGGCTATCTGGTGGGTGCTGTTGCCTCGACAGCGAGCGCGTCGCCAGCGTAGAGGTCGAGCGAGCCCTGGCGCACGTACCCGCACACCGTGATGTTGAGCTGCTCGGCGAGGGCGATTGCCATCTCGGTCGGCGAAGTGCGGGACGCGACGACCGGCACACCCATCCTCGCCGCCTTGAGCAGCATCTCCGACGAGATCCGACCGGTCGACAACAGGATCAGATCCTCGGTCGGAATTCCCCTGAGGAGCGCCTCGCCCTTGACCTTGTCGACGGCGTTGTGGCGACCCACGTCCTCGGCCACCACCAGCAGGCGCTCACCGTCGGTGAGGGCCGCGCCGTGAATGCCGCGCGAGCGCTGATACTGCACGGCCGCCGCGAACAGATCCTTCATCCGGTCGCTCAGCGCCCCGGGCGTGATCCGGCGCGACGAATGGAGCTTCGGAAACAGCCGGTGATCGATGCGGAACGTGATGCCGCCGCCGCAGCCGGAGGTCAGGATCCGTTCGGTCGGCAGCTCGACCGGGTGCGAGAGCGTCACCGCGGCGTTGCCGTCGACCTCGGAGAGCTCGAGCCCGGTGACCTCGCTGGTCGAGGCAATCACCTTCTCCATCCAGAGATAGCCGACGACCAGCGCGTCCAGTTTCGTCGGCGAGCAGAGGAGCGTGAGAAACCGCTCGCCGTTGACGGAGACCGTCAGCGGCTGCTCCCGGACGACCTCCTTCCTCACTTCCTCGAGCTGATCGCCGCGAAGTCGCAGGTACGTCCGCATGCCCAGAGTGTACCGCTAGCAGGCCGCTCCCAAAGGCCCATCTGCGTCGTTGGCTCGATCGCTCCTCCCTGCGACGTACAACCGCGTACGTCTCAGTCGTCGCTCCTTCGCCGCCTCGCATCTGGACCTTTTTGAGCGGCCTGCCGCGTTTTCCAGCATCCCGCTAGTGCCGTCCCAAAAGGTCGCGCGGATACATCACGCGCAGGAGCACGAGCCCGTGGGCCGGCACCGTCGGGCCCGCGAGCGCGCGGTCCCGCTGCTCGAGCACACGCGCCATCCACCCGGGCTCGCGCCGCCCGAGCCCGACTTCCACCGCGCTGCCGACGATGTTGCGCACCATGTGGTGGAGAAAGCTGTCGGCCGAGAGGAAGAGCGCCACGAGGCGCTTTTTCCTGACCACGTGGACCGCCCGGAGGGTGCATCGCGGGTCGCGGGCTCGCCCGGGTGCTGCGCAGAAGGCCGAAAAGTCGTGCCGCCCGCGGAGCCTGCGGAGCGCCACGCGCATCGCGCCGACGTCGAGCGGAGCCCCAACGTGCCACGCGTAGCGCAGCATCAGCGGCATCGCGATTTCGGCGTCGTCGATGACGTAGCCGTATCGCTTGCCGCGGGCCGAGCGCCGCGCGTCGAACGGGCGCTCGACGTCCGTGGCGCTGAGGACGCGGATGTCCGCGGGCAGCAGCGCGTTGAGCGCCGTCCGCACAGAGGATGCCGACAGGGTCGAGGTCGTCACGAGCGAGCACACCTGCCCGAGCGCGTGCACCCCCGCGTCGGTGCGGCTCGCCCCGATGACACGGATCGCGTCACCGACCACCTTTTGCGCCGCGTCGATCAGG
>QHRS01000327.1:0-2210 GCA_003221435.1 Candidatus Rokuibacteriota bacterium | reverse complement strand
CGTCGTACGACAGCGTCAGGCGGAGCGTGCGAAGGACGTTCGTCGGGCTACCGCGGGGGCGACGTGCGATCCGGGGAACGGGACGGCATGAGGACGCGCCAGACGAGTCCGACCGCAATCACCAGCACGATCTTGAAGAGGACCTCCCACGTCGGGAGCCCCGTCGACACCTTCTCGCGCTGCTCCTGGTAGGCCTGCCGCGCGAAGTCCTTGGGATCGTAGTAAATGGGATTGTAGTCGTCGACCGCGTCGATGAGGCTGGCGACGAACGGCACCGCGACGTACGAGACGACGACCACCGTGAACACCAAGGCGACGTAGAAGCGCCCGCTCCGCTCGAGCCAGCGTTTGTAGCGGCGCCGGGCTCTGCGCCAGCCCACGTCTACCGGGTGACGAGCTCTGCGATCTGCACGGCGTTCGTGGCAGCACCCTTGCGGAGCTGGTCGCCGACTACCCAGAAGTTCAGTGCGCTCGGGTGCGACGGGTCTTCGCGGACACGTCCGACGAAGCAGTCGTCCTGGCCTTCGACGATGATCGGCATCGGATACCGGTTCTCCCCGGGCTCGTCCCACAGCCGGAGCCCCGGAAACCGGGAGAACAGCTCGCGCGCGCGCTCGACCGTGATCTTCGATTCGGTCTCCGCATTGACGGCGATGGAATGAGAGGTGAACACCGGCACGCGCACGGCGGTCGGGGCGATCGCGAGATCCGGCACCTCGAGGATCTTCCGCGTCTCGTTGACGAGCTTCATCTCTTCGCCGGTGTAGCCGTTGTCGCCGAAGCGGTCGATGGCCGGAATGAGGTTGAACGCGATCTGGTGCGTGAAGTGTGTCGGCGTGATCGCCTCGCCGCGCGCCCAGGCGCGCGTCTGCTGCCGGAGGTCCTCGATCCCGTTCACGCCGGCGCCGGAGACCGCCTGGTAGCTGGTCGCGATCACCCGTCGCAGCCGGCCGGCGTCGTGCAGCGGCTTGAGCGGCATGACCGTCACGATCGTCGTGCAGTTCGGACAGGCGAGGACCCCCGCGTGCTTCTTCGCGGCGTGCGCGTTGACCTCGGGGACGACGAGCGGGACGGCCGGATCCATGCGGAAGGCACTCGACTTGTCGATCACGACGGCGCCCGCCTTGACGATCATCGGGGCGAATTCCCTGGACTGCGCCGCGCCGGCCGAGCAGAAGGCGATCTCGACGCCCCTGAACGCGCCCGGCTCGACCCGGCGGATCAGGATGGGCTCACCTTTGAAGGTGACGGTCGTGCCGACCGACCGCTCGGACGCGAAGCAGCGAAGCTCGCGCACGGGGAACTTGCGCTCTTCGAGGATCCTGAGCGTGGTCTGCCCCGCCGCGCCGGTGGCGCCGATGATGGCGACCACGTGCCCGACGGCCATCTACGCCCCCGGCACCAGGTGCCGCGCCAAATTGCGAGCCAGACGAGGCCCGAGGGAGGAGCCGACCGGAGCGTACGAGGCCTCGCGCATCGTCTCGCCCACGGTCAACATGCCACATGGCGCCTCTCGGAGAACCTGAGTTCGAGCGCCGGCTTCGCCGGCGCTATCGGTCCCTTGGGGGAGGCTCGGAGGGGGCCGCCGAGGCCCCCTTCGATGGGCAACGAAGTATGGCGAAGCAAGTTGGCGCGGCACTAGTACATCCCCTGGAGTTCACGAACAATGAGATCGCCCATCTCCGCCGTCCCTACGACCTTGGTCCCCTCCTGCTGGATGTCCGACGTCCGGTAGCCGTGCTCCAGCGCCTTCCGCACGGCGGCCTCGACCTTCCCGGCGTCCGCAGGCCTGTCGGCCGAGTACCGCAGCAGCATCGCGGCCGACAGGATCGCTGCGATCGGGTTCGCGATCCCCTTGCCGGCGATGTCCGGCGCGGTGCCGTGCACGGGCTCGTAGAGGGCGACGCGCCCCCCGAGCGACGCCGATGGCAGCATGCCCATGGATCCCGCCAGGATCGCCGCCTCGTCAGACAGAATATCACCGAAGGTATTCTCGGTCACAATCGTGTCGAACTGGGTCGGCCGCGCCACGAGCGCCATCGCGCAGTTGTCGGCGAGCATGTGGTCGAGCATGACGTCCGGGTAGTCCTTGGCCACCCGCGTGACGACCTCGCGCCAGAGCTCGGAGACGACCAGCACGTTGGCCTTGTCGACCGAGGTCAGACGGCGCCGCCGCGTGCGCGCGACCTCGAACCCCACGCGCGCCACCC
>QHRS01000063.1 GCA_003221435.1 Candidatus Rokuibacteriota bacterium | reverse complement strand
CGACGGCCGGGTTCGCGGGCGACGAGGTGGTGAACGCGACGGTGTCGCGCAACACCATCGACCGCGTCACCGCGGGTGCGGCGGGCAGCGCGGGGATCCTGGTGGCGCGCGCCGCGAGCGGCACCAACACCATCGTCGACAACCTGGTGGGCGAGGTGGTCTCGAGCCCGCCGCTGCCCGCCATGACCGCGGGCATCGCCGCGGGGGGCGGGGGCACGACGCGCGTGTGGTTCAACTCGGTGGGGATGTCCGGCAGCCGCGCCGGCGCCGGCGGCCCGGGCTTCGCGCTCGCGGTCGGCGATTCGGCGAGCCCATTCGACGTTCGCGACAACGTCTTGAGCGATACCCAGACCGGGGGCGTCAACTGCGCGATCGGCGTCCCCAACGCCGCGTCGTTCGCGAGCCTCACGTCGGATTGGAACGACCTCTACGCTCCGGGCGGCGTGCTCGCCGTGACCGGGGGCCTCGCCAACCAGGCGGCGGGCGCCCGCGCCGATCTCGCGGCCTGGCGCGCCGCCACCGGCAAGGACGCGAACTCGATCTCGGGCGATCCGCTGTTCGTGTCCGCCGCGAACCTGCACATCACGTCGGAGTTTTCACCGGTCGCGAACGCGGGGCAGCCCATCGCGGGCGTGATCGACGACATCGACGGCGAGGCGGGCAGCCGCACCACGCTGCCGGACATCGGGGCCGACGAGTTCCAGACCTGGGCGCTCCGCCTCCAGGTGAGCGGCAGCGGGGCGTTGACCAAGAACCCCGATCAGCCGAGCTACGCGCCGGGGGCGGTGGTGACGCTCAC
This sequence comes from Candidatus Rokuibacteriota bacterium, assembly GCA_003221435.1. Lineage (GTDB taxonomy): Bacteria > Methylomirabilota > Methylomirabilia > Rokubacteriales > CSP1-6 > AR9. Next base: position 2,975 of record QHRS01000063.1, on the reverse strand, counting down.
CGCGACCCCGGCCGTGGGCTGGCACTTCGTGGGCTGGAGCGGCGACGCGGCGGGCGCGACCAACCCCCTCCAGGTGACGATGGACGGGCACAAGGCCGTCACGGCGGCGTTCGCGATCAACACCTACACCCTCGACGTGAGCGCTTCGGCCGGCGGCACGGTCACGAAGAACCCGAACCAGACCAGCTACGACTATGGCACCACGGTGACGCTGACGGCCGCGCCCGCGACGGGCTACCACTTCGTGGGGTGGAGCGGCGATACGGCCGCCACGACGACGACACTCACGCTGGTCTCCCGTCAACGGCACGGTGACCAAGACTCCCAACCAGCCCACGTACGATTACGGGACGAGCGTGACGCTCGCAGCGACGCCGGCGACCGGCTATCACTTCGTGGGCTGGAGCGGCGACACCGCGACCACGACCAATCCGCTGACGCTGATCGTGACGCGGAACCGCTCGCTCACGGCGACGTTCGCGATCAACACCTACACGCTGACCGCGTCCACCGACGGGAACGGCAGCATCACCAAGAGCCCCAATCAGACGCTGTACCCGTACGGCACGTCCGTCACGCTCACCGCGGTTCCCAACACCGGCTATCACTTCGTCGAGTGGTCCGGCGATGTCACGAGCAGCGCCAGCCCGGTGACGCTCGTCATGGATTCCAACAAGACGGTGTTCGCCAGCTTCGCGATCAACACCTACACCCTGACCGTGACCACGTCGGGCAGCGGCACCGTGACGAAGAACCCGAACCTCGCGGTCTACACCTACGGCTCGAGCGTGACGCTGACCGCCGTGCCGGTGACTGGTTATCACTTCGTGGGCTGGAGCGGCGACACCAGCGCTACGGCGAACCCGCTCGCGCTGGTCATCACGCGAGACCGCTCGCTCACCGCGACGTTCGCGATCAACACCTACACCCTCGACGTCACCGTGATCGGGAGCGGTCTGGTGCAGGTCGATCCCGACCAGTCCCAGTATCCCCACGGCACGACGGTGACGCTGACCGCGGTGCCGGCGACCGGCTACCACTTCGTGGGCTGGAGCGGCGACGCCACCGGCGGCGCGAATCCGCTGGTGATCACGATGACCCACAACACGGCGATCACCGCGACGTTCGCCATCAACCAGGTCAGCTTGACCGTGACGACAAGCGGCAGCGGCGCGGTGGCGAAGAACCCCGACCGGACGTCGTACGACTATGGATCGACCGTCCAGCTCACCGCGACGCCGGCCACGGGCTGGCATTTCGTGGGCTGGAGCGGGGATGCGAGCGGCAGCCAGAACCCGCTGACGGTGACGATGGACGGCAACAAGTCGATCACGGCGACGTTCGCGATCAACAGCTACACGCTGAGCGTGGCGGTGAGCGGCAGCGGCGCGGTGGCGAAGAGCCCGGATCAGGCGAGCTACGACTACGGCACCCAGGTGACGCTGACGGCGGCGCCGGCGACCGGCTGGCACTTCGTGGGGTGGAGCGGAGACACGAGTACCACGGCGAACCCGCTGGTGCTGACGATGACGCGGGCGCGGAGCCTGACGGCCACGTTCGCGATCGACAGCTACGCGCTGAGCGTGACGGTGAGCGGCAGCGGCACGGTGGCGAAGAGCCCGAACCAGGCGAGCTACACCTACGGCACGGTGGTGACGCTGACGGCGACGCCGGCCACGGGCTGGCACTTCGTGGGATGGAGCGGCGACACGAGCGCCACGGCCAATCCGCTGTCGCTGGCGATGACCGGACCGCGCAGCCTGACCGCGAGCTTCGCGATCAACACCTACGCGCTCACGGTGACGACGAACGGGCTGGGCACGGTGGCGAAGAGCCCGGACCAGGCGAGCTACAACTACGGGACGGTGGTGACGCTGACGGCGACGCCAAGCGACGGTGACGATGGACGGGCCCAAGGGCGTGACGGCGACGTTCGGGTACCGGCTGGACGTGGCGTCGGTGGGGGGCGGCACGGTGGTGCGGTCGCCGAACGCGGCGGCGTACGCGCCGGGGACCACGGTGACGCTGACGCCGCAGCCGGACGCGTTTCACCACTTCGTGGGCTGGAGCGGGGATGCGAGCGGCAGCCAGAGCCCGCTGGCGGTGACGATGGACGGCAACAAGTCGATCACGGCGACGTTCGCGATCGACAGCTACACGCTGAGCGTGGCGGTGAGCGGCAGCGGCACGGTGGCGAAGAGCCCGGACCAGGCGAGCTACACCTACGGCACCCAGGTGACGCTGACGCCGACGCCGGCGACCGGGTACCACTTCACCGGGTGGAGCGGGGACACGAGCACGACGGCGAACCCGCTGGTGCTGACCATGACGCGGGCGCGGAGCCTGACGGCGAGCTTCGCGATCGACAGCTACACGCTGAGCGTGACGGTGAGCGGCAGCGGCACGGTGGCGAAGAGCCCGAACCAGGCGAGCTACACCTACGGCACGGTGGTGACGCTGACGGCGACGCCGGCCACGGGCTGGCACTTCGTGGGGTGGAGCGGCGACGCCACCAGCTCGACCAACCCCCTGTCGCTGACGATGGACGGGCCCAAGGCCGTCACCGCCGGCTTCGCGATCAACACCTACGCGCTCACGGTGACGACGAACGGGCTGGGCACGGTGGCGAAGAGCCCGGACCAGGCGAGCTACAACTACGGGACGGTGGTGACGCTGACGGCGACGCCAAGCGCGGGGACCTATTTCGTGAGCTGGGGCGGGGACGCGAGCGGCACGACGAGCCCGGTGACGGTGACGATGGACGGGCCCAAGGGCGTGACGGCGACGTTCGGGTACCGGCTGGACGTGGCGTCGGTGGGGGGCGGCACGGTGGTGCGGTCGCCGAACGCGGCGGCGTACGCGCCGGGGACCACGGTGACGCTGACGCCGCAGCCGGACGCGTTTCACCACTTCGTGGGCTGGAGCGGGGATGCGAGCGGCAGCCAGAACCCGCTGGCGGTGACGATGGACGGCAA
>QHRS01000062.1 GCA_003221435.1 Candidatus Rokuibacteriota bacterium | reverse complement strand
CTACGGCACCCGGGTGACGCTGACGGCGACGCCGGCGACGGGCTGGAACTTCGTGGGGTGGAGCGGGGATACGAGCGCCGCGGCGAACCCGCTGGTGCTGACCGTGACGCGGGCGCGGAGCCTGACGGCGAGCTTCGCGATCGACAGCTACGCGCTGAGCGTGACGGTGAGCGGCAGCGGCGCGGCGGCGAAGAGCCCGAACCAGGCGAGCTACAGCTACGGCACGGTGGTGACGCTGACGGCGACGCCGGCCACGGGCTGGCACTTCGCGGGGTGGAGCGGCGACGCCACGGGCTTCGTCAATCCGCTGTTCGTGACGATGGACGGGCCCAAGGCCATCACCGCCAGCTTCGCGATCAACACCTACGCGCTCAGCGTGTCGACCTCCGGCAGCGGGACCATCGCGAAGAGCCCCGATCAGCCGACTTACAACTACGGCACCGCGGTCACGCTCACGGCGGTGCCCGGGACGGGCTGGCACCTGGTGGGCTGGAGCGGGGACGCCACGGGATCGGCCAATCCGCTGTCCGTGACGATGGACCGGCCGAAGAACATCACCGCCACGTTCGCGATCAATACCTACGCGCTCAACGTGACGGTGAGCGGCAGCGGCACGGTCACGAAGAACCCCGATCAGGCGCAGTACGACCACGGCACGATCGTCCAGCTCACGGCGGTGGCGGCGACAGGCTGGCACTTCACGGGATGGAGCGGGGACACCACGTCCGCGGATGATCCGCTGGCGCTGGCGATGACCCGGACGCGAAACCTGACGGCCTCGTTCGCGATCGACACCTACCCGCTCGACACCAGCGTCTCGGGCAGCGGCAGCATCGCCAGGTCGCCTAACCAGGCAACCTACAACTACGGCACCAACGTGCAGCTCGCGGCCGTGCCGGCGACCGGGTGGCACTTCCTGAGCTGGAGCGGCGACCTGGCGGGGTCCACGACCCCGCAAGTGCTGACGATCGACGGACCCAAGAGCGTCGCCGCCACGTTTGCGATCAACACCTACACGCTGGGCGTGACGGTGAGCGGCAGCGGCTCGGTGACGAAGAGCCCGTCCCAGTCGGTCTACGTCCACGGCACGGTGGTGCAGCTCACCGCCACGCCCGCCACCGGCTGGCATTTCGTGGGCTGGAGCGGCGACGCCAGCGGCTCCGCGAACCCGCTGTCGCTGACGATGGACGCGCCCAAGGTGGTGACCGCCAGCTTCGCCATCAACTCCTACGCGCTGACCGTGACCTCGTTGGGAGGCGGCTCGGTGAGCCGAACCCCGGATCAACCCAGTTACGATTACGGCACGGTGGTGACGCTGACCGCGACGCCGGCCGTGGGCTACAACTTCGCGGGCTGGAGCGGAGCCGTGACCGGCACCACCAATCCCGTGTCGCTGACGATGGACGGTCCCAAGAGCGTGACGGCCACGTTCACGCTCAAGACCTACACGCTCGCGACGTCGAGCGGCCCCAACGGCTCGATCGTCAAGAGCCCGGACCAGCCGCTCTACACGCATGGCACGGTGGTTCAGCTCACCGCCGTGCCCGCGACCGGCTATCACCTGGCGGCGTGGGGTGGAGACGCCAGTGGCTCGGCCAGCCCCATCAACGTGACGATGGACGGCGACAAGTCGATCACGGCGACATTCGCCATCAACACGTACGCGCTCAACGTGACGGTCGTGGGAGCGGGGACCGTGACGAAGTCGCCCGGCCAGGCGACGTACACGCACGGTCAGACCGTGACGCTCACCGCCGCCGCCGGCGCGAACTACCATTTCACGGGGTGGAGCGGCGATGCGACGGGCGCCACGAGCCCGATCACCGTCACGATGGATTCCGACAAGAACATCACCGCCACGTTCGACATCAACACGTTCGCGATCGCGACCGCGGTGACGCCGGCCGGCAGCGGGACGATCGCGAAGAGCCCCGATCTCGCCCAGTACCCCTACGGCTCGAGCGTGCAGCTCAGCGCGGTGCCGGCCACCGGATACCGTTTCCTGTCGTGGTCGGGAGACGTGTCGGGCACGGCCAATCCCGCCACGCTGACGGTGGACGGGGCGAAAACCGTGACGGTCACGTTCGCGATCAACAGCTACAGCCTGACGATCACGAAGATCGGGCAGGGCAACGTGAACAAGTCTCCGAACCAATCGAGCTACACGTACGGCACGATCGTGTCGCTGAGCGCGAACGCGAGCGGCGGTTACCGGTTCGCGGGCTGGAGCGGCGACACGACGGCGACCTCGAATCCGCTGCCGCTGCCGATGATCGCGAACCGCAACATCACGGCGCGATTCGTCGAGTCCCAGCCTCCGGTGGTCACGGTGCTGTCCCCGAACGGCGGCAACAGCTGGACCGTGGGGCAGGCCGTGAGCGTGACCTGGACCGCGACCGACAACCTGGGCGTGACGGCCGTCGACGTGCTGCTGGGGCGTGCGGGCCCGTCCGCCCCGTTCGACACACTCGCCTCCGGCGTCCCGAACTCGGGCTCGATCAACTGGGTGGTGAAGGGAGCCGCCTCCACGAACGCCTACGTGGTGGTCCGAGTCTACGACGCGGCGGGCAACGTGGCCTCCGACGCGAGCGACAGCGCATTCACGATCGTGCGGCCGGTCGCGGTCGAGTCGGGCCCGGTCACCGAGCTCGAGCTCGGCGCCGTTGCGCCCAACCCCACGCTTTCGACCGCGCGAATGGTCTACGCGCTGCCGCGGGAGATGCCCGTGCGGTTGAGCGTGATGGACATCCAGGGGCGGGAGGTGGCGGTGCTCGCGGAAGGCGTGCGCGGGCCGGGCCGCTACGAGGCGCGCTGGGAAGCCGCCGGCCATGCGGCAGGGGTGTATTTCGTCCGGTTCGAGGGCGGCGGGCGCAGGCTGATGAGGCGGCTCGTCGTGTCGCACTGACGCCCTTTGCGCCGAAGGATCCTCCGGAGAGTGGCGGGCCGTGTCCCGGGCGCCGGAAACGCAAGACGTTGTCCGGACGGGGCCCCGGCGCCACTCCCGTCGTTCCGGAACCGGGTGGGAATCCGCGACCGCGGGTGCTCGGACCCGGGGCTCGCGGGGCGCCGTTCCCGGAGGACGGGAGCCGTCCCGGTCGAGCAGTGCGGATGGGAGCAGCTTCGGGCCGGCGGCCCGGCAGATCGCGCGATCTGCCGGGGGGTCCGTCGGGCAACTTGGGCGGGCAGTGGAGGTGCCGCTGCGATTTGCACACCGCCGGGATCGGGGAGCGGTGACTTGCGTGAAATGGCTTGAACGACGAGGGTGCGGTCCATAAGCTTGCTTCGCATCAGGCACGAAAGCCGCAACCGATGCCGCGGTCAGCGAGCCCTGCGCCGTCCATCTTGAGCGGCTCGCGCTCGCCAGCCCCCCTTCCGCTGCGGGCCGCAAGATCAGGTGCATCGTTGTTAAACCACCCGAGCCCTCGGCGCGCAGCGCCGCGGGGTCCGCGGGTCTCTACGAATCGACCAAGGGAGCGACCGTGAGCGAACGCTTTTCACGATCACGTCCTGTCTGCGCGTGCGCGGGCGCAATGCTCGCGGGACTGGCCCTGCTCGTCCCGGCGCTCGCGTTCGGGCAGAACACCTATACGTGGAAAGTCGCGTCCGGGTCCTGGACCACGTCGTCGAACTGGAGCCCCAAGCGCAACAGTCCGGCCTCGAACGATGTGCTCGTGATCGACGGCACCGTCACGCCAATCGCTACCCTGACCAACGTTCCGATCCAGACGATCGGGCGCCTGCGCGTCATCAACAACGCCCAGACCACGCTCCAGGCGCAGAGCACGGGGGGGGCGATCACGATCGGCGGCTCCACCTCGCCCGCCCTCGACATCACGGCCGGCTCCACGCTCACCATCAACGACAACAAGGTGATCACGATCGCGCTGACCGGCTCCGCGACCAGCACGGTCGCGGGCGGGATCTTCCTGGGCCTCGCCGCGCACCGGCTGACCGCGGCGAACGCGAACCAGCTCACGTTCGCGAGCGGCGGGTCGTTCACGACGCTGGCCTTGTTCACCGGCAACCCGTTCGGCAACTCCGGCACCGCGAACACGGTCATCTTCGCGAGCGGGTCGACGTACACGCACAACGCCGGCTCCGACCCGTTCGGGCTCGTCGCCCCCGCCTCCAAGGTGGTGTTCCAGGCGGGAAGCACGGAGGTGTTCCGGACCGCCTCGGGGTTCTTGGCCGACGGCCGCACCTACGGCAACCTGACGGTGCAGAACAACACCGCCCTGACCACGTCCGGGACCGGCAACTTCCAGTTCCAGACGCTGAATCTCGAGGCAGGCTCGTCGCTCAGCCACACCGGCAGCGGCACGGCCACGATCACCGTGTCCGGCAGCATCCTGAGCGCCGGCGCCGGCAACATCGCGCTCACCGCGGGCAGCGGCGGCATCGTGTTCTCCGGCACGGGCACCCAGACCGTGGGCGGCGGGGGCGGAACCGGCACGCTCACGTTCGCCGGCAACACCGCCGTCAACGCCGCCGCGACGCTGGCGCTGAGCCGGCCGTTCACGCTCACGTCGGGAACCATGACCGTGAGCGGGAACCTGACGCTCAACCCGGGCGGCAGCGTGTCGGTCGTGCCCACGTACGGCAGCGCCTCGATCCTCACCTACGCGATGGGCGCCGCGGTCGGGAACGAGTGGACGGGGGGAACCACGGTGGGGCCGGGGGTCCCGAAGGCCGTCACGGTCGCGGCGGGGGCGGGGACCGTGTCGGTGCCCGCGGCGGCGCGCACGGTGCCGGGCGACCTCACGATCACGAGCGGCACGCTGGCCATGAACGCGTCCGGCGGATCGCTCACGGTGGGCGGCAACTGGACCGACACCGGCGCATTCACCGCGAACGGCCGCCCCGTGATCATGAACGGCACCGCTGCCCAAACCATCAGCAAGTCGGGCGGCGAGACTTTCGGGTCACTGACGGTCAACAAGTCGGCGGGGAACTTGGTGCTGGCGGCGAGCCCGGCGACGAACCTGACGCTGACGGCGACGAGCGGCGACGTGCTCGCGATCATCAATGCGGGGAGCCTCGACATCGGTGCGAACACGGTCACGCTGGCGGGGAGCGGAGGCAGCATCAGGTCGGGTGGAACGGCGGCCGGGAACCGCGCGGTGCTCGGCACCGGAACGATCGCGCTGCTGGGGGCGAAGACGTTCGTCAACGACAACTCGAAGACGCTGAGCCTGCCGAGCGGCGTGACGCTGACGCTCGCGGGCCCCGTCGACTTCGGCGCCGGCATCACCACGATCAACGGCACCGCGCAGCTCAACTCCGGGGGCTCGGTGGTCACGAACCCGCCGAGCTGGGGCGCGGGCTCGCTGCTGCGCTATTCGCAGGGCGGCTCCGTGGGGCGTGGCGTCGAGTGGAGCGCCACGTCGGGCGCCGGCTATCCCGCGAACGTGAGGCTCTCGAACAACACCACGCTGAACCTGCCCAACGGCGCCACGACCGTGGCCCGGCAAATGGCGGGAAGCCTCACGATCGAAGCCGGATCCACGCTGTCGATGGACGGCATGACGGCGACCCTGCTCGTGCTCGGCAACGTCGACGTGTCGGGCACGCTCGCGCTGTCCACCGCCACGAACGGCGACCTGCGCTTGCAGGGCAACCTGAGCGTGAGCGGCACCTACACGCCGAACGCGCGCGCGATCATCTTCGAAGGCGCCGGAGCCCAGACCCTGTCCAAGACTTCGGGGGCGCTCGGCGTCGACTACCTGCGCCTCGCCAAGACGGCGGGGTCGCTGCAGCTCCTGAGCGACGTGGTGGCCGCGGCGCCGATCGGGGCGGCGGCGCTCTCGTACAACGGCACCACCGACGTGCTCGATCTCAACGGGCATCAGCTCACGCTGGGCGGGACGATCTCCGGATCCGACGCGAACGGCGCGATGAAGGGCAGCAGCGCCTCGTCCCTGGTCCTGAACGGCAGCGGCGACGCCGGCACGCTGCGCTTCGTGAGCGGGTTCGAGACGCTTCAGAACCTGACGGTCAATCGCCCCGGCCCGGGCAGCGTGACGCTGCTCGCGTCGGTCACGGTGACGAACCTCACGCTGGCCGACGGGGTCGTCAAGATGAGCGGCCAGACGCTCACGATCGCCCCCGGCGGAACCGTGAACCGCACGAACGGCTTCGTCGCCGGGAGCCTCAAGAAGACGATCCCGGCCGGTACTACCGGCGTGACGTTCGAGATCGGCAGCGGCACGACGTACACGCCCCCGGTCCTGGCGTTCGCGAGCGTCACCTCCGCCGGCACGCTCACGGCCACGACGACCGCGGCCGAGCACCCCAACGTCTCGACCTCCGGCCTCATCATCACGAAGTCCGTCAACCGCTACTGGACCATCACGAACTCCGGCGTCGTGTTCACGACGTACGACATCACGCTCAACTTCGTGGCGGCCGACGTGGATTCTGGCGCCGACCCCACGAACTTCGCGGTCGTCAAGTACGACGCCCCGAACTGGATCACGGCCAACACCGGCGCCATGACCGCGACCAGAATCCAGGCCACCGGGCTCGGCTCGTTCAGCGACTTCGCGGTCGGCGAGCTCAAGACCTGGACGATCACCGCGTCGGCGGGGCTCAACGGCAGCATTTCGCCGCCGGGGGCCACCCCCGTGCCGCACGGCACGAACATCACGTTCACCATGTCGCCGAACTACGGATACCAGGTCCAGGACGTGAAGGTCGACGGCTCGTCGGTGGGGCCATTGGCCTCCTACACGTTCACCGCCGTGACCGCCGCGCACACCATCAGCGCCACTTTCACGCTCGCCACCTACACGCTCAACATCACCACCGTGGGCAACGGCAAGGTCACGAAGAGCCCTGACCAGGCGATCTACACCTACGGCACCACGGTCACGCTGACCGCGGTCCCCGATCCCCAGAACCAGTTCGTGGGGTGGTCCGGCACGTTCTCGTCGACGACGAATCCCTACGCGCTCCTGATGGACGGGAACAAGACGGTGACCGCCACGTTCGTGCGCTCGGTGCTGGGCTACGATCGCACCGCGCTCGCCGGGTTCTACACGCCGCTCGGGAGCGGAGCGACCACGCTGATGGTGGCGGCCGACGACTCGACCCGGTCGATCCCGCTGCCGTTCAACTTCACCTATTCCGGCATCCCGTACACCACGGGCAACTTCCTGGCCGTCAACGCGAACGGCTTCGCCTACCTGTCGCGGACGAGCGTGACGACCTCGTCGACGGCGCTGGCCGCGAACGCGAACCTGTACAGCATCGCCGCTCCCAACGGCACGATCGCCCCGTGGTACGACGACCTGAGCGTGGGGCCGGTGGGCACGAATCCGGCCGGGAGCGTGCAGTACCAGACGCAAGGCTCCCCCGGCAACCGCACGCTCACCGTGCAGTGGACCAACGTCTCGTCGGCGAACAGCACGAGCGGGGGGCAGCCGCGCCAGATCAGCTTCCAGCTGATCATGAGCGAGACCTCGAACTGGGTCGAGTTCCATTACGGCCCCGTGAACGGACCGAGCTTCAGTTCGCTGGAGTCGGCTTCGATCGGCCTCGAGGATTCGACGGGCGCCGCGTTCTTCGACGCCGTGACCGGGTCGCGCTCCACCAGCAACGGCATGATGACCACGAACAAGTGGCCCACGCTGCTGTGCCGCTTCATCCCGCAGACGCCGGGCACCGCATCGGGGACGTACACGGTGGGGCTGGGCGGGAACTACGTCTCGCTGTCGGAGGCGGCCGCGGACCTCAACCAGCGGGGCATGTCGGGGCCCGTCACGCTCAACCTGATCTCCAACGTCGACACCACGGCCGCCACCGGGAGCAACATCTTCCCGATCCTCTTGGGACCGGTGCCGGGCAACTCCGCAACCAACACGATCACCATCCATCCGGCGTCGGGACGGGCGACGATCACGTTCCGGGGAACCGACAGCGGCAACTGCGGCACGGCTGTGTCCCCCACCGCGATCGGCACGACGAACGAGCCGATCCTGGGGCTCGTGGGCACCGACTACGTCCGGCTCAGCAACGTCGACCTGGTGGGCGGCTCGCAGGTGGATCGCGGCCTGCTCGTGATTCCGGCGTCGCGCAGCGACGGCGCCCAGAACAACAGCATCACGAACGTCTCGGTCACGCTCGACCGCACCAACACGTCGTCGATCGGCGTGCAGCAAATCGTGTCGGTGACGCCGACCTCGAGCAGCGGTACCAACTCGTTCAATCAGTACCGCGCGATCTCGGTGACGAACGCCTACGCCGGCATCTTGCTCGCCGGCAACTCGTCGTTCTTCGACACCGGCTGCGTCGTGGGCGGTAACCTTGGCGTGCCCACCATCGTCGGATCGGCCACGACGCCAAACGACATCGGCAACGGCGCGGCGCAAACGTTCGGCATCCGCGCGCTCAACCAGGCCGGCGTGGACATCAACAACTCGGTCGTCCAGAACGTCACCGGCACCGGAACCGGCGCCGTCGACGGCATCTTGCTGGAGAACCAGGGCTCGTTCTCGGTGAGCAGCGGGATCTGCAAGATCTTCCGGAACCTGATCCGGACGCTCAACAACACGAACACGGGGGCGAGCGAGAGCCGCATCTACAACAACTTCGTCCAGGATCTTCAGTCCAGCAGCACGTCGGCATCGTTGCGCCGCATCGTCGGCATCAACGTGCAGGAGACCGGGCTCGGCGCGGGAGCGGTGCACAACGTGGACTTCAACTCGGTGCGGATCGCTCCCACGAACCTCTTGTGCTCGAACACGTGTTTCGAGATCGGCACCACGACCGGGCCGGTGATCAAGGTCCGCAACAACATCTTCGCGAATTTCACGGGGTCGCAGAGCTCCGGGGCGAAGCACTACTGCTGGGTGACGCCCACGTCGGGTTCGATCGGACCGGCGGGCTCGGTCTCGAACAACAACGTCCTGCACGTGAACATTCCCGTGAATGGCTACACCGGGCTTGCCGCCGCCACCGACGAGCCGGCGCTGTCGGACTGGCAGGGCGTCGCGGGCACCGACGCCAGCAGCCTGTCGGGCAATCCTCAGTTCGTGTCGCCCGACAACCTCAGCATCAGCACGACGAAGCCAACGCCCGTGGAAAGCGCGGGTTCGTACTTCGGCGGCGCGATCAGCTGGGTGCCCGACGACATCGGCGGCGACATCCGGAACACGACCACGCCCGACATCGGCGCCGACGAGGGCAACTTCATCGTGCTCGGCAACCACGACATCGCGGTCGTGGCGCTGATCGACCCGGCGCCCGGCGCGCTCAAGTTCACGAACACGTCGTTCTCGCCGCAGGCGTCGTTCGAGAACCAGGGCGCCATGAGCGAGACCAACGTCCCGGTGCGCTATCGCATCCGCGGCCCGCAGCCCGACACGACGATCGTCTATGAGCAGACCTCGACGATCGCGTCGATGCCGATGGGCTCCACCCAGAACGTCACGTTCCCGAGTGCGTCGTTCGCGACCGGCGGTTTCTATACCATCGAGGCC
>QHRS01000061.1 GCA_003221435.1 Candidatus Rokuibacteriota bacterium | reverse complement strand
CCGTTGTCCTGATGCACGAAGGCCGCGAGATCGCCGATCACGAACGCCTCCGGATGACCGGGGACTGAGAGGTCGGGCTCGACGAGCACGCGCCCGGCGCGGTCGATCTTCACCCCGAGCGAGCGCGCGAGCGGAGAGGCGGCCACGCCCGCGGCCCAGAGGATCGCGCGCGAGCGGATCTGCTCACCGCCCACCCAGACCGCATCCGGCGAGAGATTGGTCACGAGCGTATTAGTCCGGACCTCGACGCCGAGACGGCGGAGCTGGTCCTCGGCCTTGCGAGAGAGGGCCTCGGGGAACGTCGCCAGCAGGCGTGGGCCGCCCTCGAGGAGCAGGATGCGGGCCTGAGTCGGATCGATCACGCGAAAATCGCTCGCGATCGTCTTCCGGGAAATCTCGGCGAGCGCCCCCGCCAGCTCTACGCCGGTCGGCCCGCCGCCGATCACGATGAACGTGAGCAGGGCCCGCCGCTCGGTAGCGTCCGTGCAGCGCTCGGCGGCCTCGTAGGCCATTAGCACGCGCCGCCGCATCTCGAGCGCGTCCTCGAGCGTCTTGAGCCCGGGCGCGGCCAACTCCCAATCGTCGTGGCCGAAATAGGAATGGCTCGCGCCCGCGGCGAGGATCAGCGCGTCGTAGTCGAGTGCCCCGTCGGTGAGGATCACCTTCCGGCTCTCCAGATCCACGCGGTCGACCTCGGCCATGAAGACCGTGATGTTCCGGTGCTTCGAGAGGACGTGGCGCAACGGGGTCGCAATGTCGGCGGGAGAGAGCGCGGCGGTCGCGACCTGATAGAGGAGGGGCTGGAAGAGGTGGTGGTTGCGGCGGTCGACGAGCGTCACGCGGACCGGGTAGTGGGCGAGAGTCCGCGCGGCGTAGAGGCCGCCGAAGCCGCCTCCGACGATCGCCACGTGCGGCTCCATCGTTTCTACTCTAGACGATGCTAGAGGAGCCTGTCGCAGTAACCGGCTTCGAGCGCCGGCTTTGCCGGCGCCCGAACTGGGGGGAGGCTCGGAGGGGGCCGTCGAGGCCCCCCTCGATCCGTCGCCGGAGGCCCGGCTGGGGTCGTTCTCGGAATCGCTCGCTCCCCTCGCCCGCGGCTCGCACTACAATAGCGCATGGGAGAGCCAATCGAGGTCACCGAGGCCGTCCGCGTCCCCGCGCACGCCATCACCCTGCGCGCGGTGAGAGCTTCCGGGCACGGAGGTCAGAACGTCAACAAGGTCGCGACGAAAGTCGAGCTGCGCGTGGAGACGGCGGCCATCGAAGGGCTTCCGGACGCCGCACGCGCCCGCCTCGAGGCGCTTGCCCGCCGCCGGCGCGATGCCGAGGGACGTCTGCTCGTCACGAGTCAGAAGACACGCACCCAGGCCCGCAATCTCGACGATGCCCGAGAAAAGGTGCGCGCCCTGATTCTGGCATCCCTCGTGCCGGTCACACCCCGCCGGGCGACCCGGCCCACGACGGCGTCGCAGGAACGTCGGCTCATAGAGAAGAAGCGGCGCGCGGCGACGAAGCGGGAGCGCACCGCGCCCGAGTCGCAGTAACCAGCTTCGAGCGCCGGCTTTGCCGGCTAGAAGCCGAGCGCCTTCACCTCGTCGCGGAACCGCTTCACGTTGCCGAGCTTCACGTCCTCGTAGCCGCGGATCAGGTCGGGCAGCTCCACCAGCTTCACGGCGACGTCGTAGGTCTCGGGCGCGAGCCCGACCAGCGCCTTCTCGACGAGCGCGCGGTACTCGCCGATCAGCCCTCGCTCGACGCGGCGCACGTGCGCCCCGCCGAACGGGTCGAACGCGGTGCCGCGCAGACCCTTCATGCGCGTCAGGAGGCGGAAGGCGACGTCGAACCACCGCCCGAACCTGATCTTCCTCTTGAAGCCGAGCGCGCGGAGGATCGGCGGGTGCAGGTTGTAGCGGATCTTCACGCCGCCCGGGTGCTGGGCCGCCAGGGACGCCGCCAGGCCCCCTTTGAGATGGAGCCGGGCCACCTCGTACTCGTCCTTGTACGCCATCAGCTTGAAGAGGTATCGCGCGACCGCGTCGCTCACCTTCGTCCGGCCGGGCACCCGCGCCTGCTCGGCCGCCCACACCTGCTTGACGAAATCGACGTACTGCTGCGCGTAGCCGCGGTCCTGGTACTCGATCAGCTCGGGCACACGGATCGATGCGAGCCGGAGCGTCTCGCCCTCGAGCGGCGCCAGCATGGCGCGGAGCTCCGGCGTGAGTCTGGCCGGCGCGGCCTGGACGGCGCCGACGCGATGCAGGTGGACGCTCTTCACGAATGACGGATCCGCGACGAGCAGCCGCCCGACGCGGAACGCCTGGGTGTTCATCGGGACCGCCACGCCGTTGATCACGATCGCTTCTTCGATCGCCGCAGCCGAGATGGGGATCGCGCCGGCCTGGTACGCCGCGCCGAGGACGATCAGGTTGGCCGCCATGTGGTCGTCGAACAGCTCTTCGGCCAGCCCGAGGGCGTCGATGAAGACGTTCTCGTCCTTCCGCGTGACCCGGTTGATGGAGGTGATCAGGCTGTTCGTCTCGGGGAAGTGCACCTCGGTCGAGGTCACCATGGCGCCGGTCGGCACCTGGGACGTAGAGATGATGGCGATGGTCTTGTCGGGACGCGCGCGGTCGAGGCTCGCTGGCTGCGCGGCCACGAGAATGTCGAAGCCGATGTAGCAGTCGGCCTCGCCCGCCGCGATCTTGTTGGAGGCCTCCGGAGCCTCGCCGCCGATCTTCAGATGCGAGACGACGGGCCCGCCCTTCTGCGACAGGCCGGTCTGATCGAGGCCGCGCACATGCTTGCCGTCGAGGAGCGCCGCGGTGCCGAGGAGCTGGTTCACGGTGACGACGCCGGTGCCGCCGATGCCCATCATGTGGATCGAGCACTCCGCCGGCACCCGCGGCACCGGCTCGGGGAGCAGGCGCTCGACTTCGTAGACCCTCCGCTCCTTCTTCTTCGGCTCGCCGAGCGGGATGACCGTCAGAAACGACGCGCAGTCCCCGTCGAGGCATGAATAGTCCTTGTTGCAGCTCGACTGGTGGATCTGCGTCTTGCGCCCGAACTCCGTGTCGACCGGATGCACCGACAGGCAGTTGCTCTTCACGCCGCAGTCGCCGCAGCCCTCGCAGACCGCCTCGTTGATGTAGACGCGCATGGCGGGGTCCGGCAGCTTGCCGCGCTTGCGCAGGCGCCGCTTCTCAGCGGCGCAGCGCTGATCGTAGATCAGCGCCGTCACGCCGGGGATCTCGCGCAGCAGACGCTGCGCGTCGTCGAGCCGGTCGCGATGCCAGACCTCCACGCCCGCCGCCCAGCGCGCCTTCCAGCCGTACTTGTCCGGCTCGTCGGTCATCACGATGATGCGCGTGATGCCTTCGGCCTCCAGCCAGCGCGTGAGGGCGTCGACCGGGATCGCGCCTGCCGCGTCCTGGCCGCCGGTCATCGCGACGGTCGAGTTGTAGAGGATCTTGTAGGTGATGTTGACGTTCGCGGCGACGGCCTGGCGGATGGCGAGCGAGCCCGAGTGGAAGAACGTGCCGTCGCCGAGCTGCTGGAACAGGTGCGGCATCTCGACGAACGGCGCCGCGCCCACCCACTGCGCGCCCTCGCCGCCCATGTGCGTGATGCCGAACGTGTTGCGGTTCATGCCGAGGGACATGCCGTGGCAGCCGATCCCGCCGCCCGCCATGCTGCCCTCCGGCACCACCGTCGAGCGATTGTGTGGGCAGCCCGAGCAGAAGTACGGCTGGCGCGCGAGCGCGGGCGGCACCGGCTGCTCCCGCAACGCCTCCAGCAGCGCGACGCGCGCGGTCACCGACGGGAGCTGCACCCGCTGCTCGAGGCGCCGGGCAATGATCGTCGCGACCCGGTCGGCGTCGAGCTCGCCGTCTGCCGGCACGAGCCGCTCGCCGCGCTCGTCCGTCTTCCCGACGATGAGCGGGCGCTCCGGGCGATTGTAGAGCAGGTCTCGGGTGAACAGCTCGATGAACGGCCGCTTCTCCTCGATCACGAGGAGCTCGCGGAGCCCGCGCGAGAACTCGTGCACGATGCCCGGCTCCAGGGGGAAGAGCATCGCGATCTTCAGCAGGCGGATCCCGTGGTGGCGCAGCGCCGCGTCATCGAGCCCCAGCTCGCGCAGCGCCTCCCGCACGTCGTAATACGTCTTGCCGGCGGCGGCGATGCCGAGCCAGGCGTCTGGGGTGGGCACGGTGATGCGGTTGAGCCCGTTCGCCGCGGCGTACGCCTTCGCCGCCTCGAGGCGTCCGTAGAAGATCTCCCGCTCCATCGCGAGGCTGTCCGGGAAGAGCAGTCTCGGGTTCTGGGTCGGCCGCCACGGCCGGCCGTCGATCGTCAGCTCGGGGACGATCGGCGCGACGCGGCCGGGCGCGACCTCCGCCGTCCCGATCTCGTCCGCCACGTTCGTCACGATCTTGAAGCCAACCCAGAGCCCGGAGAAGCGCGAGAGCGCGAACCCGTGCAGCCCGAGGTCGAGGATCTCCTGGACGTTCCCGGGATAGAGGACAGGCATCATCGCGTCGTAGAGCGCCACCTCCGATGACGACGGGAGCGTGGAGGACTTGCAGGTCGGGTCGTCGCCCGCCAGCGCGAGGACGCCGCCGTGACGGCCGATGCCCATGAAGTTGGCGTGCTTGAAGATGTCGCCCGTGCGGTCGACGCCCGGCGCCTTGCCGTACCACATGCCGAGCACCCCGTCGTACTTCGCGCCCGGGTACAGGTTCGCCTGCTGGGCGCCGAAGATCGCCGTCGCGCCGAGGTCCTCGTTCACGCCCGACACGAAGACGACGTTGTGTTCTTTCAGCAGCGCGGGATTGCGCTCGAGCGTCAGGTCGAACCCTCCGAGCGGGGAGCCGCGGTAGCCCGAGATCAGTGTCGCGGTGTGGAGGCCCCTGCGCTGGTCCGCGCGGTGCTGGTCGAGCGGCAGCCGGACCAGCGCCTGGATCCCGGACAGGAGAATGAGCCCTTCCTCCTGCCGGTATTTCGCGTCGAGCGAGAAGTCCCGCCGAACGATCGCCATAGTCCCCCCGGGGAGCGGGCCCGTCGATGTCGAAGCCGAACGAGGTCGATAGATTCTACGGTCGCGCGGCGGGGGACGCAAATGCGGCCGCGGGCCGGCCTATGGTCGGCGCGGCCTGAGACGGTCGAGGGCGCGCTGCGAGCGCCGTTCTTCTCGCGAGCGCCGCCGCGGATTCCCCTTTTTCGGCTCCGGACGGTCGGGCGTGTCATCGTCGTCCTCCGCCGCGGCCGCCTCAGGCGCCGCGACGCGGTCGAGAAACGCCTCGGCGCCGACGACGGCCGCGTGCACCCGGTTCGCCGCGGCCTGAACGCTCCGATCGGACGTGACGACGGTCGCGCCGGCGCCCCCTTGCCGCGCCAGCCGGACCAGGACGTCGTCGGCCTTCTCCGGCGGACGCGAGAAGACGACCTGGACGCGCCCGACATTCGGGGAGACGGCCGTTGATCTGACCCCGTCGAAGACGACTACGAACTCGTCGGGTGAGTCATGGGCCACCCGCGCCAGCAGCCTGAGCAGCGCATCTCGTCCCTCTTCGAGGCTGCGCCGGTCGATCCCCGCGAGTTCCGCGTCGCGCCGAATCACGTTGTAGCCGTCAATCAGCCACCTCACCGCTGGCCCCGCAACGACCCGCGGTCTTCACGCGTGACCGGCATGCTCGCGACTAGTGTACGCGACCTGCCCTCACCAGCGCGGTGCCGGCCGCGAGCGCGCGCAGCTTGCCGCGGGCGACCTCGCGGGGCAGCGGCACCATGCCGCAGTTGGTGCACGGGTAGAGCCGCTCGGGCGGCACGAAGGAGAGCGCCTTGCGAATCGTCGCGGCGACCTCCTCCGGCGTCTCCACGCTCGTCGTCGCCACGTCGATCGCGCCGACCAGGACGTCCTTGCCTTCGAGCAGGCGGAGCAGCGACATCGGCACCCGCGAGTTGGCGCACTCGAGGGATACCTGGTCGATCCGGCTCCGCGCCAGCAGCGGGAAGGTTTGCTCGTACTGCCGCCACTCGCTGCCGAGCGTCCGCTTCCAGTCGATGTTGGCCTTGATCCCGTAGCCGTAGCAGATGTGCACCGCCGTCCGGATCCCGAGCCCCGCCGTCGCGCGCTCGAGCGCCGCGATGCCCCACGCCCTCACGTCGTCGAGGTACGCATCCACGTTGAAGGCCGGCTCATCGAGCTGGAGCACGTCGAGGCCCAGCGCGGCCAGCTCCCGCGCTTCCCCGTTGATGATCTCCGCGAACTCCATGGCCAGCCGCTCGCGGCTCCGGAAGTGCTCGTCGGCGAGCGTGTCCACGATCGTCATCGGCCCTGGGATCGTGAACTTGAGCCGCCGCGTCGTGTGCGCGCGGGCGAAGCGCACCTCGTCGCCGTGGATTGACCCGCGGCGACTGATCGGGCCCGTCACCACCGGCACCTCGGCTTTGTAGCGGTCGGCCCGGATGCCGATCGTCACGCGCCGCCCGAAATCGACGCCTTCGATTTTCGGGAGGAAGCCGTGGACGAAGTGCTGGCGGGACTGCTCGCCGTCGGTGACGATGTCGATCCCTGCCTCCTCCTGGTCGCGGAGGGCGAGGAGGACGGCGTCGCGCTGGCCCTGGGCCAGCGTCTCCGGTGGCAGGCGCCAGGGCGCCCACAGCGTCTCGGGCTCGGCGAGCCACGGCGGCTTGGGCAGGCTTCCCGCGATCGTGCTTTCAAGCACGGGCTGTCCCCTCGCCCGGCGTCGCGGAGCCCGGGTGCGTGCGAAGGACAGCCAGGAACCGCTCACCGAACTCGTTGCACTTCCACTCCCCCACTCCCTTTACCTCGAGCAACGTGCCGGGAGTGGTGGGCCGGAGGCGGGCCATGTCCCGGAGCGAGGCGTCGCTGAAGATCACGTACGGCGGCACGCCCCGTTCCGCGGCGAGGGCGCGCCTGACGGCCCGTAGCGCCTCGAAGAGGTCAGGGGCCTCGACACCGCGCTCGACGAGCCCCGGCCGCGATCGCCGCGGCGGCGTCCGCACGCTCCGGAGCGGCGGCGGGGCCAGCTCACCGCGGAGCACCTGCCGGCCGCTCTCGGTCAGGATCACCGTCGGGTACTCGCCGTCGGATCGCGCGAGGTGGCCGTGGCCGATCATCTGCTCGATCCACCCGCGCAGCTCGTGCTTGGCCGCGTGGCGCAGCGTTCCGTACGCGGCGAGTCGGTCGTGACGCATCGCCCGCAGCCGCTCGGTGGACGCGCCCGTCAGGACGTCGGCCACCTGGCCCGCGCCGAAGCGCCCGCGCAGCTCGGCGACGCACGCCAGGATCTTCGTCGTGACCGCGTCCGAGCCCTCCACGCCCGCGATCTCGCCGAGGCACACGTCGCAGGCCCCGCAGCTCGGCGCCGTGTACTCCTGGCCGAAGTAGGTGACGAGGGCCCGGTGCCGGCAGACGGCATCCTGGCAGAACGCGAACATCTCGCCGAGCTTTCGCAGCGCGCCCGGGGCCGACCCGCCCTCGGACTCGAGGACGGATTTCCAGAGACCGTAGTCCGCGCCGCTCACGAGGAGCAGGCACTCCGCTTCGAGCCCGTCGCGCCCGGCGCGCCCGGCCTCCTGCTGGTAGTGCTCGATGGACTTCGGCATCCCGGCGTGGATCACGTAACGCACGTTCGAGCGGTCGATGCCCATGCCGAAGGCGACGGTGGCGACCACGATGTCGGCGCGCTCGTTCACGAAGGCGTCCTGATTGGCGCGGCGCGCGGCGTCCGGCAATCCCGCGTGATAGGGCACCGCCCTGAGGCCGCGGCGGACCAGCGCGGCGCTCAGCTCATCGACCTCGGCCCTCCGGATGCAGTAGACGATGCCGGCCTGTCCGCTGTGCCGGTCGATGGCGGCGAGCACCTGGCGGAGCCGGTCGGCGCGCGGCTTTATCCGGTAAACGAGGTTCGGTCGATCAAAGCGGCCGACGAGGACCTTCGGATGCTCGAGGCGAAGCTCGGTGATGATGTCGGCGCGCACCTGCGGCGTCGCGGTGGCCGTGTAGGCGTGGATGGCCGTCCCGGGAAACGTCTCCCGCAAGATCCGGAGCTGGCGATACTCCGGCCGGAAGTCATGCCCCCACTGGCTGATGCAGTGCGCCTCATCGATCGCGAAGAACGCGGGACGCCCGCGCACGAGAGCATCGGTGAAGCCCGGCGTCGTCAAGCGCTCGGGCGCGACGTAGAGCAGGTTCACCCGCGCCATCGCGAGGTCGCGCTCGACGGCGGAGCGCTCCTCCCGGCTCTGGCTGCTGTTGAGGTAGGCGGCGGCAACACCAGCCTGGCGAAGCGCGTCCACCTGGTCCTTCATGAGCGCAATCAGCGGCGAGACGACGACCGCCAACCTGCGGAGGTATGCAGCCGGCGCCTGGTAGCAGAGGGACTTGCCACCGCCGGTCGGCAGCACGACGACGGTGTCCTGCCCGTCCAGCACGGCGCGCACCGCGTCCTCCTGGAGGGGCAGAAACCCGCTGTAGCCCCAGACGCGCCGCAGCGTCTCGCGCACCTCAATGTCCCGTGCGCAGTCAGCCACAGCAC
>QHRS01000060.1 GCA_003221435.1 Candidatus Rokuibacteriota bacterium | reverse complement strand
GGCGATCGTGAATCTGATCCACTCGGAGAAGTTCGCCGACTGGGCCCGCGGCCACATGGTGTGCCGGGCGGATGGGGTCGACGACCGGTTCGCGCTCACGTTCGACGACGGCCCGAGCCCAACTGCAACGCCGCGCGTCCTCGACCTGCTGGCCGGCGCCGGCGCGCGCGCCACGTTCTTCACCCTGGCGCACAACGTGAGGCGCGCGCCCGGCCTGGTGCGGCGCATGAAGAGCGAGGGCCACGAGATCGCGGCGCACGGCGACCTCCATTTGCCCCCGCCGCTCCTGCCGCGCTGGGGAATCCGCTTCGAGGTCGAGCGCTCGATCGCGGCAGTTGTGGCGGCGGCGGGCGCAGTGCCCCGCCACTATCGTCCGCCGTTCGGCATCATGATGCCGGGGCAGGCCGCGTACGTTCGGGGCTTGGGGCTCGAGCCGGTGATCGGCGACGTCTATCCCGAGGATCCTCATCGACCCGGAACCGCCCGCATCGTGGAGCGTGTCGTCGCGCGCCTGCGCGGCGGCTCGATCGTGATCCTCCACGACGGATGCCCGCTCGTGGACGCCGATCGTATGCAAACCGTGGCTGCGCTTAGGCCCATCCTGGCGCACGCGCGGGGCGCCGGGCTGCGGTCGGTCACGCTGAGCGAGCTGCTGGGCGGACGGGCGTAGGCCCCCGCATGCCGCGCTACGGCTTGAGCGCAGCCTCGATGAACGCCGCGACGTCTTTCTTGAGCTTCGCCAGCTCGCCGGCGTGGATGTACATCATATGCCCGGCCTCGTACTGGCGCGTCGTGACGCGCACGCGCTCCTCGGGCTCGAGGCCGAGGTGCGTGAGCGTGTAGTCGGTCGCGAAGTAGGGTGTTGCGAGGTCGTAGTGGCCAGATGCCACGAACAGCTTCATGTCCGGGTTCTTCGCGAACGCAGAGCGCAGAGCTTCGCTCACGTCCGGGAACCCGGCGCGCGCCGAGCCCCAGTCCCACGGCCCGATGCCGCCCCCCAGGATGTAGTAGGGCAGGTCGGTCTTGTAGCCGAGCTCGGTGCGCACGTAGGCGTTGAACGCAGCGGTGTAGGGCGGACGGATCGCGGCGAGGCTCGGGTCGTAGTCCGGCGTCTCGCCCGCCGCGCTCTCGTCGATGCCCTTGAAGCGCGAATCGAGCCGGCCCACCGTGCGCCGCTCGGAGCGCAGCAGCTCCTTGCAGAAGTGCTGTATGTCCACGCGCAGGTTCGACTGGTCGAGGTAGGCGCGCGAGAGACCGGTGTAGCGAGCGAGACGGTCCAGCGCGCCGTCGCGCTCCGCGCGGGAGAGCTTGTCGCCGCGCGCGAGGATCGCGGGGTAGCCGGCCTCGGCCCACGGCTCGACTTCCGCCAGCACGTCCTTCAGCCCCTTGCTCTGGAGATCCGTCGGGAGCTTCTTGTGATACCAGGCCGTCGCGGCGTAAGTCGGCAGGTACAGCGAGTACGGCAGATCGTTCCCGCGCGTGAAGTCGGCGGTCTCGAAGTTGAGGATCGATGAGACCAGGATGATCCCGTTGAACGCGACGCCGTGCTCGACCAGGTAGCCCGAGAGCCCAGCTGCGCGCGTGGTGCCGTAGCTTTCGCCCACCAGGAAGAGCGGCGAGGTCCAACGCTCGTAGCGCGTGAGGTAGAGACGGATGAACTCGCCCACCGACTCCACGTCGCCTTGAACGCTCCAGAACTTCTTCCCCCCGTCCGGCTTGGTCGCGCGGCTGTAGCCCGTACCCACCGGATCGATGAAGCAGATGTCGGTACGGTCGAGCCACGTGTTCGGATTGTCCACGAGCTGGTAGGGCGGGGGCGGCATGCCGCCATCTTCCAGCATCTTCACGCGCTTGGGCCCGAGCGCGCCGAGGTGGAGCCAGACCGAAGCCGAGCCCGGACCCCCGTTGAACGAGAACATGAGCGGGCGCGTTCCCGGCCCGCCGCGGCCCTCGGCGGCGTAGGCCATGAAGAAGATGCGCGCCTCGGTGTCGCCGGTTTCGTTCCGGAGCGGGAGCAGCCCCGTCGTCACCGTGTAGCGCAGCGTCTTGCCGTCCACCGTTGTCTCGTGGTGCGTGACGACCGGGATCGTGTCGGCGGGAGCTGCCTCCGTCTTCGCGGTAGCGCCCGTCTCGGACTTGGACGCGGTGCCGCCGGACTTCGGGGCCGGCTTGGCGGCGGGCGCGGCGGCGAGGAGCGCGGGCATCGCCGCGCGCGCGCTCGGACTGGCGAGGATCGCGGGCGCAGCGATCAGGACGGCGGCGAGCGTCGCGAGCATGGCCGGGGAACTCCTTGGGAGTGAGAGATGGCGGAGAGAGTGGGATTCGAACCCACGAGGCGGTATTAGCGCCTACACGATTTCCAATCGTGCTCCTTCAACCACTCGGACATCTCTCCGCAGCGAGCGCGCAACAGTACCGGGCGCCGCGGCCGCCCGGCAAGCGCGGCGGGCCGGATCAGGATCCGGACCCGCGCCGTGACGCGGGCGGTTTCCAGAGCAGGCGATTGACCTCCAGAGCGATGCTGCGCGGAGGCAGCTCGCCAGCAAACGCCATGACCTTGGCCAGAAAACCGGGAACGACCACCTTTGCCCCGCGTATCAGCCCACGGTACCCGGCTCGGGCCACGGCAGCGGGCGACATCTTGGGAAGCCGCTTGTAGAGCACATCCGCGGCCGCATCGGACGTGTCGTCGAATTGCGTCTCGGTGGGCCCGGGGGCCAACACGGTGATGCTCACGCCGCTTCCCTTAAGCTCCGCCGACAGACCCCTCGAGAACGACAAGACGTACGCCTTGGATGCGTAGTAGGCCGCCATGCGCGGCGCCGCCGGCTGAAACGCGACGACCGACGCGACGTTGAGAATCCGCCCCCACCCGCGCCTGCGCATCGCGGGCAGGGCCAGCCGCGTGAGGGTCGTGAGCGCGGCTACGTTGAGCTGCACCATGCGCTCGAGCGCGTCCGGATCCTGAGTGTCGACCGGGCCGTACAGACCGACGCCCGCGTTGTTGACGAGGACGTCGACGTCGGCGCCGGACGCCGTCAGGTCTGCCCACAGCTCGAAGGCCGCCCGCGATTCGGACAGGTCTCGAGACATGCACCGAACCGGAACCTGGTACTGAGCGCGCAGCTGCGCTCCGGCCGCTTCCAACCGTCGACGGTCGCGCCCCACGAGGATCAGCGACAGGCCGTCCGCTGCGAAGAGTCGCGCGAGCTCGAGGCCGATCCCGCCCGATCCACCTGTGATCAGAGCCATTCGGCGGCGCTGCCCCTCCGCGCCCGCCGCCGCGCCCGGTTCACGAGCGCTCGACGTGCCCTGCTCCGACATCGCGACTCACCCCCTCACCGGCGCTTCGCTCAATGCGAAGCGCCCGCACCCTGGAAACCCTTGCCTTTCCGCATCAGGAGCAGCAGCGGCGTCGCGAGCGCGAGCCCGAGTCCGTACAGGAGGAACAGCTGCTCGAACGACAGCATCATCGCCTGGCGCGTGACCTGGGTGTTGAGCATCGCGATCGCTTCGCGCTCGGCGTTCGCGGGCAGCATGCCGCGGCGGATGACCGTGTAGGTCAGGGCCGCGAGCCGCTCGCGCGTCGCCTCGTCGAACCTCGTCACGTGCTCAGCCAGCATCGCCCGCTGGATGGTCTCGAACCTCGTGAGCAGGGTCGCCGAGATCGCGATCCCGACGCTGCCCCCGAGCTGGCGGAGCAGATTGAAGAGGCCCGTGCCGCTGGGAATCTTCTCCATGGGCAGGTCGGCGAGCGCGAGGTTCGTCACCGGGACGAAGATCAGGCCGAGGCCGACTCCGCGCCAGATCATCGGCCACAGGAAGTCGTTGCGCCCGCTCAGGGTGGTGAAGTGCGACATCTGCCACATGGCGAACACGAAGATCGCGACGCCGAACACCACGCTGATCCGCGCATCGAACTTGCCGCGCAGGCGGGCGGTGGCAGCCATGGTGAAGGCGCTCGCGAGCGCACCCGGCAGGATCACGAGCCCGGTCTGGTTGGCGGTGAAGCCCTGGAGCTGCTGCAGGTAGACCGGTAGCACGAACACGGTGGCGTAGAGGCACACGCCGAGCATGCCGCCGAAGCCGACGCCGGCCGCGAGCTGCTTGCTCGTCAGGATGTGCAGGTCCACGACCGGATGCTCGGTCGTGAGCTCGTGCCACACGAACGCCACGAGCGACGTCGCGCTGGCGGTCGCGTAGAGCACGACCTCGCGCGAGGCGAACCAGTCGAGCCGCTCGCCGCGCTCGAGCATGGTCTGGAGCGTTCCGACACCGAGCGCCAGCAGCACGAGCCCCAGCCAGTCGACGCGCACAACCTTGCGGGCGTACGCCGAGTCGCGGAGATAGGTGAGCGTCAGCAGCAGCGCCACCGCCCCGAACGGGATGTTGATATAGAAGATCCAGGGCCACGAGAGCGTGTCCGTGATGTAGCCGCCGAGCGTGGGCCCGAGCGTGGGGCCGACCATGACGCCGACGCCGAAGATCGCCATGGCTGTGCCGTACTCGGCCGGCGGGAACACCTCGTACAGCACGGCCTGGGAAGTCGAGAGCAGCGCGCCGCCTCCCAGGCCCTGCAGCACGCGCCACATCACGAGCTCGGCGAGCGAATGCGAGTTGCCGCACAGGAACGAAGCTGCGGTGAAGAGCGCGATCGAGCCGGCGAAATAGCGCCTGCGCCCGAACACCTCCGACAGCCAGCCGGTAATCGGCAACACGATCACGTTCGCGACGATGTAGCCGGTGGAGACCCAGGCGATCTGGTCCAGCGTCGCGCCCAGATTGCCCATCATGTGCGGAATGGCCACGTTGACGATGCTGGTGTCGATCAGCTCCATGATCGAAGCCAGCGTCACCGTGATCGCGATGATGTAGCGGTTCACGTACCGGTCGGCGTACGCGGCCGGAGCGCCGACGGAAGTCAGCGAAGCGGTGGCCATGGGCGGTCATCCGTCACGAGCGCTGGCCGCGGTCCAAGGTCGTGATGGTCGCGACGACGCTCATGCCCGGCCGCAGCACGTGCGTGGCATCGGAACCGCCCTCGATCCGGATGCGCACCGGAATCCGCTGGACGACCTTGGTGAAGTTGCCGGTGGCGTTGTCGGGCGGCAGCAGCGAGAACCGGGCGCCCGAGGCCGGGCTCAGGCTCTCAACCCGGCCCCAGAACTTGTGACCCGGGTACGAGTCGACCCGGATCTCGACGCGATCGCCGGTGGCGACGTTCTGAACCTCGGTCTCCTTGAGGTTCGCGACGACCCACACGTCCTCGAGCGGGACGACGCTCATGAGCGGCTGGCCGACCTGGACGAGCTCACCGACCTCGACGTCTTTCTTGCTGACGATGCCCGACAGCGGAGCGACCAGCCGGCTGTACGAGAGCTGGAGAGCTGCGAGATCGCGCGCAGCGCGCGAAGCCGCCACCCGCGCAGTCGCCGACGTCTCCGACGCCTCGGCGCTCGCGACCTGATCGTGTGCCGCCTGGAGCTGAGCGTCCGCGATCGACACGGCCGCCTCGGCCGCATCGAGCTGCTGGCGGCCGATCACGCCGTGCGCCGCCAGCGCGCGATAGCGCTCGACGTCACCATGCGCCTTCCAGGCAGTCGCCTCCGCCTGCTTCACGCTCGCCTTCGCAGCTGCGAGCTGTGCCTCCATCTGGCCGACGCTGTGCGCCTCGCCGGCTGCCGCCCGCGCCGCCGCCAGGTCGGCCTCGCCCTGCGCGAGCCTGGCTGCGAGGTCGCGATCGTCGAGCACGACCAGCGTGTCGCCCGCGCGCACCCGCTGGTTCTCGCCGACCCGGACCTCCGCCACGAACCCGCTCACCCGCGGAAGCACGGGAATCACGTCGCCCTGGATCTGAGCGTTGTCGGTCGAAACGTGATGCCGGCCGTAGAGCCATCGCTGCACCCCGAGCCCGCCGAGGACCAGCGCGGCGAGGGCCGTGATCACGAGCGGGATCGGGCTGCGGGTCGGTCGTGGCTTGGCCGCGGGGGCGGGCGGCGCTGCCGGGGCGGCGTCGGGCGGCGCCGGGCGATCCGGGGACGGCGCGACGTGCGCCGAGGCGGTTTGGGAGGTGGCGCCGTCCCCGGCTGGGTGCGAAACGAGCGCGCCTGTCGCGCTGGGCTGGCCGACGGTTCTGGTCATGATCGTCCTCGCTTCGTAGATCGACTGGTGCTAGTGAATGCTGCGGGCGACACCCGTGGCGCGGGCCAGGTTCACGCGCGCTACCGCGATCGCGAAGCGCGCGTCGATGTCGATCTCTCGCGCGCGCACCAGCGACGACTGGGCATCGACGACTTCGATGTTGCCTGCGACTCCAGACGTGAACCGCTCGCGCGCCTGTGCCAGCTCCCGGTCCGCGAGCCGGAGCCGGTCCGTCGCGACCTGCTCCTGCTCCAAGCCCGAGGCCAGATCGAGCAGCGCCGCGTCCACATCGGCCACCACTTGCTGCTGGAGGTCGCGCATCCGAACCTCGGATTCGCGCAGCAGCGCCGTCTGCTCATCCACGCGCGCCTCGCGCCGCAGCCCATCCATGAAGGGCATGCTGAACGCGACGCCCACCTGATGCGTGGCGATGGCGTCGGGCGCCTGCTCTCCGCTCAGGCCGTAGTCCGCGGCGACCTCGACTCGCGGCAGCCGCTCGAGCCGGATCGCCGTGCGACTTGACCGCGCGAGGCGCGACCGGGCGGCCTCGGCGGTCAGCTCCGGCCGGCGCTCGAGGGCGAGCGCGACCGCGGCCTCCGCGCGATCGGGAGCGGTCGATCCGCCGAGCGAGCCGTCGAGCGAATCGCTGAGCGCGAGCGGGCTCATCGGGTCGAGCCCGAGCGCACGCGCCAGATCGAGGCGAGCGCGATCGAGCTGATTGCGCGCCACCAGCAGGGCGCTTCGCGCGGCGGCGCTCTGCGTGCGCGCCCGCGTGCCGTCGATGTCGGGCGTGAGGCCCGCTTTGATCTGCGCCTCCGCGATCTCGACCAGCGAGTCCGCCACAGCCAGGTCGGACCGCCGCGCGTCCACCACCTTCACCGCCCGCGCAGAGCGCAGATACGCGATCGCCGCCGTCTGAGCGGCGGACTCCCCGCTGGCGCTCTGCTCCGCGCGCGACACATCGAGCCCGCGGTGCGATGCGCCGATCCGGGCCCAGCCCGCCGGGTCGAGGAGTGCCTGGGAGCCGTGCAGGCGGGCGTCGAACTGCTGCACCGGCCCGACCCGCTCCGGGATCGAAGGCCCGCCCGGAACGCTGGGGAACGGAATGCCGAGCGTCCGGCTATTGAACGTGCGATCGAGCTGATAGCCGGTGACCGAGAGGTTCGGCAACAGAACGCCGCGCGCTTCACCCACGCGGGCATTCGCCTCGTCGGTGCGCAGTGCTGCGATCTGGACGGCGGGCGTCGTGCCCGATGCGATCGCCACCGCCTCCGCCAGCGAGAGCCGGCGTGCGGCGGGCTCCAGGGACTGCGTCATCGCCGGCGAAGTCAACCACGCCAGCGCCACGAGCGGCCCGAGGCGAGCGAGGGCGCGCGTCATGCCCGGGCACCCTTCTCCGGCCCACGCAGCAGACCGTGCATCGTGACGTCGACCAGCGCGGCGAGCTGCCGATCGAAGTCAATCGCGTCGATCCGGCACTTGACCATCGAGTGCTTCCAGATCAGCCCCATGACTACCGGAGTCATGACGATGCGGACCGTGTACTCGACGTCGACCGGCCGGAACTCGCCGGCGTCGATCCCGCGCTGCAAAACGCGCGTGAAGAGCGCGCGCACCCGGGCCACGACCTCGTCGAAGAAGAACCGCGCCGCCTGCGGAAAGTTCGAGGCCTCCGCGAGAATCAGCTTGGGCAGCCCCGTGACGCGAGACTCGTTCATCGCCCTCCACCAGTCGTACAGGAGCTCGACGAACAGATCCCGCGATGTACCTTCGAACGTATTGACGCGATGCTCCGAGCGGTCGATGAAGGGAACGATGTTCTCGCGGACCGCCGCCTTGAACAGCTCCTCCTTGCTCTCGAAGTAGAGGTAGAGCGTTCCCTTCGAGATGCCCGCCCTCTTCGCCACGTCCTCGAGCCGCGTGGCCGCGAAGCCGTTCTCGACGAAGGTCTCCAAGGCTGCGCTCAGGATGCGCCCCGGGCGCTGCTCGGGCATGCGGCGCCGGGGTGCCGCGGGTGGGGCACTGCGGGCAGAGGAAGGCAGCGCCCGCGCGGAGCGGGCATGGGGACCGATCCGGGACTTACGCATGCCCATTTGATGACTGACCGGTCAGTCAGTTGCTAGCTTTTTTGGAGGGGGCCTCGCGGCAAGCCTTCGCGCCGCTTCGCCGCGACGAGCGTCACGCCGACATCTCGGAGAGCGCTCGCCCGGCCTCCTCGACGGCCGCTGTCACCTTCGGCGCCCAGCACGCCTCCTGGTG
>QHRS01000059.1 GCA_003221435.1 Candidatus Rokuibacteriota bacterium | reverse complement strand
GGATCGATCGGATCGACGCCGACCTCAATCCGATTTCGCACATCGATGGGATCGACGAGCGCGTCAACGTCAACGTCGGGATCATCGACACCGGGATCGACCCCCTCCATCCCGACCTCAACGTGGTCGGGGGCGACAATTGCCTGGGCGGGACCTCGTTCGTCGATGGCAACGGCCATGGGAGCCATGTCGCCGGCATCGTGGCCGCACTCGACAACGACATCGGAGTCGTCGGAGTGGCCCCGGGCGCAAATCTCTATGCGGTGAAGGTGCTGGATGACAATGGATCCGGCAGCTTCTCGAGCGTGGCCTGCGGTCTGGACTTCGCGGCGCATACCCGGAGCGACCGTGATCCCACCAACGACATCGCGGTGGTCAACATGAGCCTGGCGGGCGTCGGCTCCGACGACGGCAATTGCGGGAAGACCAACCGCGACGTGATGCACAAGGCCGTGTGCGGAGCGGTCGCCAAGGGGGTGGTGGTGGTCGTGGCGGCCGGCAACAACCGGGCGGACGCGTCCGGTTACGTCCCGGCGGCCTACGACGAGGCGCTGACGGTCTCCGCCATCGCGGACTTCAACGGGCAACCGGGCGAGAAGGGGAAAGGGCAAAGAATCAACCCCGACCAATTCGCGTCGTTCTCGAACTTCGGACCCGACGTCGACATCGCCGCACCCGGCGTTCAGATCTTCTCCACCTACAAGGATGGCGGCTATGCCACGCTGAGCGGGACCAGCATGGCCACGCCACACGTGACCGGAACGGTCGCCCTGTACGTTTCCCAGAACGGTGCGGCGACCGATGCGAGCGGGGTCGCCGCCATCCGGCAAGCGATCACGACCCCGGGCGGAGGCTATTGCGTTGCCCAAAGCGATCCCCGCGGTTTCGCGGGAGATCCTGACAGCTTCCACGAGCCGCTCGTTTACGTCGGGCCGCCGGTCGCGAGCGCGGCGTTACTGGAGGCTGCCGTTCCAGCCAGGGGAGGAACCGGGGCGGCCTCGCCGCTCGAGCTCTACGCCGCGGCCCCGAATCCGTTCTCGAAAACCACCACGTTGCGGTACCAACTTCCGGCCGAGCGGCGCGTGTCCATTGGCGTGTACGATTTGGCCGGAAGGGAGGTACGGCGGCTGCTAGATCGTATCGAGGGCGCCGGACCGCACGGCCTGACCTTCGACGGGCGGGATGGGCGCGGCGAGCGACTACGACCCGGCCTTTACCTGGTGCGCCTCGATGCCGGCGGCGAGCCAAGGGTCCGGAGGGTCGTCCTCTCGCCGTAACTTGCCGCGGACGACCAGAACCTCAAGACGGGGCGGGGCCCGCCCCACCGGGCGGGCTTCGCCGACGTGCCTAACGAGGCGCAGGCGATCGGTCGGACGGGTTGCGGGTCGACCGGCGCCGCAGCTATCGACCCTGGATCGCCGTGATGATGCGCTGGGGCACCAGCTGGTCGCGAAGCCGAATCCAGATGCCGCCATTCGAGTAGTTGCCGGCGGTGAACACGACCGACAGGTCGAGCTCCGGCACCACGATCAGCAGCTGTCCGCCGTTGCCGCTCGCACCATACGCCCGATAGGTTCGCTCGCCGCAGCGCAGCTCACTCAGGTGCCAGGCGAAGCCGTCGGCGCCGCGAAGGTAGGCGTTCGAGAAGCTGCTCGAATCGAGCCCCGTCGTCGCTTCGGAGATCTCGACCAGCGGGGACGTCGAGCGTCTCACCCAGGATGAATCAACTATTCGCCTCCCGTGCCACACGCCGCCGTCGAGGTACGCGCGGCCCAGCTTGAGCAGGTCGCGCGGTCGAAGCTGGACGCCGCCTCCCAGGTAGCCCTCGTCATTGGGCATCAGGTTGAAGTGATAGCGGCGGAATTCCAGTGGGCGCGCCACCGTCGAGTCGAAGTACTCGGGAATCCAGCAGCCCGTCACGGCCGAGAGCGCTCCGCCGACGAGGTTCATGCCGCCCGAGCAGTAGGCGTAGCGCGTGCCGGGCTCGAATGCCACGGGCAGATCGAGCGTGTACTTCCACCAGTCATCGGTGGCGGTCTGACCCTGCATGGTGTCTTCGTTTCCGGGCGAAGCGTCGTTGTTGTCGTCACACGCCAGGCCGGACGTGTGTGTCATGAGCTCGTCCACGGTGATCCGCGCCTTGCGCGCGTCGGGGTTGGCGAACGGGCCGCGGCCCGCCATCAGGGAATACACGCTCGATTCGGGCGCGATTGGGAGCCCGGCGTGCATCGCGGCTCCCAGCATGACCGACGCGAACGTCTTGCCCGCGGATCGCAGATCGTGCGTCTGGTCGCGATCGAAGCCGAAGAAGTACTCCTCGTACACGAGACGGCCGTGGCGCTCGACGAGGCAGGAATGGACGAGCGGCGCGCGCGGTGCGACGGGGTTGGTGTCGGCGAGCGCCTCGGTGAGGCGGGCGAGCGCGCGCTCGTCCATGCCGACGCTGGACGCACGAGCCGTGCTCCAGCCATCGTTGCCGGCGGACGGAGCGTGGTAGGCAAATGTGCGACCGCGGGGAGTGCGCGGCCAGAAGCCGGCGGAATCGGCCGGTTCGCCCGGGCGGAGCGTCAGCGGCGCGTCGATGCCGTCCCACCGCACGCAAATCCGCGAGTGCGCCCGGTCCCAGAAGGCGGCCAGCCGCCGCTCCGGGCGGTCGCTGAAGCTCGCGACGAATCGAAGGGAATCGCCATCGATGCTCATGCGGAATCGTGACGCGCCGCCGGTCGCGTTGAACTGAGGGTTCCGGAACGCCGCTCGCCAGGCGTTGGCGGAGTCGGACCAGATGAATAGATAGAGCGTGAACCGGGCTTCGAGCGGGACTACGAGTCCGCGATAGCAGCCGGCGCCGATCCGCGCGAGCCACATGGGCGTGGCCATGGCCTGATCGAACAGTCCGCCTCGATCGTCCGAGGCGTGCGTAAGGCCTTCGACGATTGCAGGCCGGATCCAGAACCCACGAATGGCGCGGTCCACTCGCTCGAAGCGGCCGCGAAAGCTCCCCGAGCTGTCCGGGAGCGCGAAGCGGATCGAGTCGCCGGCGATCTCGAACGCCGCGACGCGGCCGTCGATCTCGGCGCGGCCACGACGGCCGTTCATCGTGATGGTGAGCGGGCCACGCGCAGGGTGCCCGAAGGACTGGTCGCTCACCCAAAGCCCCGCCGGCGCCGCGCGGCTCGGCGATGGGCAGGCGGGAGAGGAGGAGAAGAGCCAGGTGACCGCGAGCAGCATCGCCGCGGCGCGTACCATGTGGTCTCGTGCGAGGGTCGCACTCACGATTGGCCGCGCTTCTCGAGCCAGGCGACGATCGTCGCGTTGCCGCTCTGCATGTTCCGGCGGAGTGCGGCGCAGGCGGCGGCGAGATCCTTCGCTGCGAGCGCCGCCAGGATCCGAGCGTGATCGCGCGAAGCGCGCAGAACGCCGCCACGCTCCCGCATCAGCACGAGCTCGTAGCGGTGCGTGCGGGCCATGAATTGCCGGATGAGCTCGAGCAGCACCCGATTGGAACCGTGCGCCAGCAGCTCCAGGTGCCATTCGTCGTCGAGTGCGATGATCCGCTCGGGATCGCGCGCCGCCTCGAGTTTCCGATTGATCGCGCGCAGGCGCTCGATCTGGCGGCGCGACGGCAGGCCCGCGAGCCGGAGGGCGGCGGGATCGAGCAGCGCACGAATGGGCATGAGCTGCTCGAACTCCTCGAGCGTGAGCGGGCGCGCGAAGAATCCCCGCCGCGGCTCCACGTGGAGGCTGCCCTCGGCCACCAGGCTCATGAGTGCCTCGCGCAGCGGTGTGCGACTGACGCCCAGCTCGGCTGCGAGGTGGACCTCGTTGATGCGGACGCCCGGCGCGATGCGGCCCTGGACGATGCGCTGGCGGAAGGCTGTGGCGATCGATTCGCTCAGGTTCGGGCGCCGAACGCTTCGCATGGATTGCATACTGTATACAATATGGGCCGACGGGCTACGGTTCAAGCAGAATTCCGCGCCGGTCCTGGGGCCGGGCGGGACGAAGAAGACGGAGGCAGCGTATTCCCTGTGGCGTACCGCGGCCCGACTCCCGGCGGCACCGGCGGTGAGGTACAGTATTCCGATGCCACTCACGATGGGTACCCGTCGGGGGCCCTATGAAGTCATCGCTCCGGTTGGCGCGGGAGGGATGGGCGAGGTTTATCGCGCGCGGGACACGCGGTTGGGGCGCGACGTTGCGGTCAAAGTGCTGCCCGCGCGCCTGTCCGAGAGCGCGGAGGCCCGTGCTCGGTTCGAGCGCGAGGCGCGCGTGGTTTCGGGGCTCAATCACCCGCACATCTGCGTGCTCCACGATCTCGGACGCGAGGGCGAGATCGATTACCTGGTGATGGAGTCGGTCGAGGGCGAATCGCTTGCCGCACGGATCGCCCGCGGCCCTCTCCCGATTGCCGAGGTGCTGCGGATCGGCGCCGAGATCGCCGACGCGCTCGACCGCGCGCACCGGGCCGGCGTCGTGCACCGCGACCTAAAGCCCGGCAATGTGATGCTTTCGAAATCGGGGGCCAAGCTCATGGACTTCGGGCTCGCCCGCGAAAGCCGCCGGGGCGGCGTGTTGAGCGCGACCGGTTCCGGGCCGGGGGCGATGTCGCAGTCGCCGACGGTCGCAACGCCGCTCACGGCCGCAGGCGCGTTCGTCGGCACCAGCCATTACATGGCGCCCGAGCAGCTCGAAGGCCGCGAGGCCGACGTGCGCGGTGACCTGTGGGCGCTGGGCTGCGTGCTCTACGAGATGGCCACCGGACGGCGCGCCTACGAGGGCTCGACGTCGGCCTCGCTGATCTCCTCGATCATGAAGGACGAGCCCCGCCCGATGATCGAACTGGCGCCGCTAACGCCGCCGGGTCTCGACCGTGTGATCCGCGCCTGCCTGGTCAAGGATCCCGAGCAGCGCTGGCAGAGTGCGCAGGACCTGGCGCTGGCGTTGCGCTGGCCGGTGGGGGAACCCGCCGCGGCGGGTCGCACGGCCACCACCCTGATCGAGCGGGAGTTCGTGCTTACCGCTGGGCACGTGCGCCAACTCGCCGAACGGAATCCTCGGCTGGTGGGCTATCCCGTGACCTACGTCGACAACCAGGTTCAATCCGACCGGCTGGTGGTGTTCCTGCACGGACTGGGGGCTGACGGCGGTCAATTCGAGAATTTCCTGAACGCCTCGCCGCATCGCGCTGTCGCCGTCACGTTGGTCGGGTTCGGGAGGCTAGAGCGGCGCCGGCCGACCCTGGGGATTGACGATCATTCGCGCGTGATGCGCATGCTGCTGCGCGAGATCATGACCGAATGCCGGCCCAGGCACGTGCTGCTGGTCGGGCACTCGGCCGGGGCCGATCAATTGCTGCGGATGATGCACGACGACGACGCTGCCGGCGTCAAGGTCGATGGACTGATCGCGCTCGGCCCCAACGTCAGCCTTGACACCTGCTTCGCCACCCGGCTGTACGCCAAGATCGACGTCGCGAACCCCGACGGCACGCTCGCGATCCTCAAGTCGCTCGCGGAGCACATCGATTCGCTAGAGACCTGGTTGGTGGTGCAGAGCTACTTCGCGCAGATGTTCATGAAGCTCGGCACCGACCTCGAGCCGTTGCGGCGATATGCTGCCGACCTGGTGAGGCCGTTCGAGCAGCCCGGAGATCCGCTGGCGGATTGGTACCGGAGCGCGAAGCAGCGCGTCCCGCACGTTCGCCTGGTGTTCTCGAACGAGGAGGCCGCGGCCGCGGAAGCGCTCCTGGCCCGCCACCTCGAGAGCAACGTGCTGGGCGATGACTTTACCGAGAACTCGTTCGCGATCGAGCGCGTTCACCACCTCGCGCTGCTGGATCTCGGACTGGTCACCCGGCAGGTCGAGGACGTGTTCGGCTCGATCCACGACTAAGCGGCCGGGGGAAAGATCCGGGAGTCCGAGCGCGACGCAATTCCCGTTCGGCTCATCGATGCGCTCCGGCGGGCGATCGGAGTGAGACAACAGCTCAGATCATTCGTTTGCGTGCCCTCTAGCAAGCTCGGCCCCCATACCAGTCTAGCACTCGGAGAGCGCGTAGGGTGTTCCACCGGCTCGCCTTGCCGACCCCCGCTTCCATGTCGAAGGAGATCCGATTGGGGTGAAGGACGTGCAGCGGCCACCGGCCGTTCTGGTGCCGTTTCTTCCGCACCAGCTCGACCGCCTCGGCGACCCGTTCGTCGGGTTCGACGCCGGCGCTCCGCAGGTAGTCCAGTCCCCGCAGAACGTCGTAGTGCCACGTGGGACGGAAACGAGAGTGCATCCAGCGGCGGTCGATCACCTCGCCGGACGTCAGCGACCTGAGCATGCGACGCTCAAGGAGGTAGTCCTGTGCGCGAACCCGAGCGTGCGTCACCGCGGCCCTGGCGCCCCGATGTCTGCGGTCAACCTACCGTTCCCGGCCGCCACGCAGGGCACGCACACCCACGCACACGCACACATAGTGTGAAACGGTCGGGCTTGCCGCCGTGGAGACCTCGAAGGCCGCGGCGCGGCAGTTCATCGCATGTAAGTGAACGTTCGGTGGGTCGTGCCCGCGGAGGTGGTGAGGGCGAAAAAGTAGACGCCTGGGGTCCTGTCCCTGAGGCTCAGCTGCAGGTTGTAGTCCCCTGCCTCGAGGACACCGTCCACGCACGGTTTCACCAGGCGACCGGACAGGTCGTACACCCCCAGCCGCACGGCGCCACGCGTCGGGGTCGTAAACCGGATGGTGAGATTTCCATGAGTCGGGTTCGGCACCGGAATGCCGATGGTCCCGTGAGTCTCAAAGGCGGGCACCGCCGCGACCTGCTGCGTCGCGGACTGGCCGGGGTAGATCTGCTGCCAAGGATGAGATTCGTCGTTACGCGTTCCGGTCGCCGGGCAGCCCGAGGCGTCGACGCCATTGCTGTTCAGCACCTGCCCATTGTCGTCGTAGGTCGTGGTGGTCCCATTCACGGTCAGATTCACGACGGGGATGGTGTGCGAGACCATTGTCGTGCACATGCTCGGGTCGCATCCGTAGCACCCGGCCGGATTCGTGTCCGAGCCGTCGAAGTTCTCGAGCGAAGTCTGCGCCAGGATCAGGCTCGACCCCGCCGGGACCGTCTGCGAGCTCCAGAGCGCGAAGTGATGCGTCCCGATGTCGACCGTGGCTCCGACGGTGATCGAGCTACCCGAGAGATTGTCGACCCGAAGGGCGCTGGTGTCCCAGCCGTCGGTGGTCCCGGGATCGGGATTTCCGACGAACACGACGTTGGGCGAGCCTTGCCAGGAATCGGGCTTCGGCTTGAGGTTGGCGCTGTGGTGGGTGTCGTAGTAGCCAGCGTACACCACGACCTGCGCCGGCGTCCCGGCGGTGACGGTCACGCGCGCGGTGGCGGGGCTCGACGCCTGCCCGCCGGTGTCGGTGGCGATCAGCGTGACGGTGTAGGTGCCGGCTGCGGCGTAGGTGTGCTGAGCGGTCGCGGTCGGCGCGGTGGTGGTGACGGGTGCGGAGCCGTCGCCGAAGTCGAACCGATAGCTGGCGATCGGGGTCGCGTCGGTGTCGGCGGAGCTCGAGCCATCGGCCTTGACCGTGAGCGCCGGGCTCGACAGCTGGGTCACAGTGAGCCGCGCGACCGGCGGATTGTCCGGCGGAGCGGTCGCGGTGTATGCGGCGATTCCCGCCATCCACGTGCCGCTGATCGAACCCGAGGCCGCGTATTGACCGGCCGAGGTCGTGACCCTGTAGGCCGTGCCGAGATTGTCGCCGTTGAGGGTCAGGGTGGGCAGCTCGATCCACCCACTCGACCAGCCGGGTGCGGAGCCGGCCTCGTTGCCCACCACGCCGAATAGCAGCTCGACGGGTTGCGCAGTGGTCGACGTGTTGCTGGAATTGAAGCTCGATCCGGCTCCGGACGCTGAAGCGACAACGTCGCTCGCCGCCAGGCCCGAGAACTCGTCCGCGCTGATCATGTAGGCCGTCGACAGGGGGAAGCTCACCGTGATCGATGCCCCGGCGTCGAGGGCCCGCACGCTGGTCGCCGACAGCACGATCGTGCGCCCCAAGCTGAGCCGGTCCCCCTGATCGATCTCCACCCGGTAGCTGTTCCCGGCGGCGTCGGTCGCGCTGATCCCGCCGATGAGCGAGGTGCTCAACTTGATCGCGATGACGACCGCATCGCCGGCGGCCACCTGCCGGCCCGCGCTCAGCGTGGCGCTCGAGGTGGGCAGCAGCGAAGCCGCCCTGGTCGTGGCGACGCGACCGACATAGGCCGGCGCTGCGACGGCACTGGCGGCGGACGCGGCGAGCGACGCGATCACGAGCGCGGCTTCGCCCAGCCAGCGACTGCGTCCGTCCAGCCGCCGTCGTCGTGGCTGTGGCGCGAGAGGCGCATGGAGCGACGCTGATGGTCCGCGCGGGGACTTCCGACGCTGGGGGCGAGCGATACCGAGGAGGAGCGCCATCAGCCTGACTCCATTGACTCCTTCTGATCCAATTGGAGTGCGAGCCGTTTCTAAGGTAAATACCTGAATACCCACTCAGGGATTTCACCGGTCCGGCCGACGGGGAGCAGGCTTTCGCGAGGGGGGCGCGGGACCCTCCGAAGTCCAGCCGAAGCGTCGGCATCCCTTCGCTGCGCCTTCCGCGAATCGCGCGTGGCAGCTCCGTTCCCGAAGCGGCTATAGTTCGCGGTTCGGCCGTTCCGCATTCGGCCGTCCCGGGATGCCGCTGGTTGTCGCATCTCGCGCGCTCGTGCAGTTCCCGTCGCGAGCCGGACCCGGAGTCGGTAGCGTGCCCGCCCGTGCCTCCTCGCTTCCCGATTCCGTCCCGCGCCACGCGCATCGCGTCGCTGGCGCTCGTCGCTCTGCTGGCTGGGCTGCCCGCGCGCGCTAACGGAGAGGTATCGGACAGCACGGCCCACCGCCACGACCTGGCGCCGCAGATCCGCGCGGCGCGGTGCAACGGCGGCCTGCGCAT
>QHRS01000326.1 GCA_003221435.1 Candidatus Rokuibacteriota bacterium | reverse complement strand
AAAAGGAACTTGATGAACTGGCCGCACAGGGGCATGGTCCGCAACGCCATGAGGGTCAGGTTACCGATAAGCAACTCGACGAAAGGGCGCGTCTGAAATACGATCCAGAGACGGGCACGAGGACGGATAAATACACTGGTACAAACCATAAATGCGGTGATCATGCTACCAAGATTAATTCGGAAGAGAGCTATATTGCAGCCCAGGAACATATGCGGAATAGCTCGGACTTCAAGAAACAAGCAGCGCAAGGTGTGAGTGACATAAAGGTCGAAGCCCCACTAGAAACTATCTATGGAACAGACTACAAATCACATGTATCGGGACGTAGTCGCACGGCGCCGTGGCCTGATACGACCTCGCCCACCCAGCCTACCGATTTCACTGATGGAAAGATGGCTGCGATCTATAGACGTGACGCGGCCGGCAACTACAATCTTGTGACAATGTACCCAAATCCACAGTGAGGGAATCTATTATGGCAATCGAGGCAGTGCCCGAGCCCCTCGCAACGTTTTTGAGAACTTATTGCGATGTTAACGCAATGGATATGGTACAAGTATTACGTGAACGTCTTCAGCACAAAGAAATATCGCCCGAAACGGCCACACTGTTCCGCCAACAGTTCATCGATGCGATACATAAAAAGGGCCTCACCCCTGAACAGTACAAAGCTCTTACTGGTGATAACGAATATGCGACCCCCGAGGAACTTGAGGCTTGGTTGTCTGAATTGTGGTCTGAGATATTTGTAGGAGAGGAGATACCAGAGTAGGAGGGCAATGAGTACATGGATGAAACCAGAGTCGGGCTCGAATCAACCGACTTCTGAGTCTTCCCAGCCACGACTAGACGGCTGAGTGGCGGCGATCGCCGATTCCGCCACCCGCTCGCCGGAATCGCAACGCGACCCGCAGAAGGCGCACAAAACGGCGGTGGTCATCGGCGTCGTCATGATCGCGATCGTTTTCATCTATGCCGTCATCGCGCAGCTCATCGCGATCCAGAACGCGCCGTTCGAGGGGTTCGCTCCTCCTGTATGAGACCGCTTGACGGGATCACGATTCTCGAGCTGGCGCGGGTGGCGCCGGGCGAGTTCTGCACGATGCTGCTCGCCGACATGGGGGCGGACGTGCTCAAGATCGAGACGCCCCAGGGCGCGGCCGAGGACGATCGGCGGGCGGCGTTCGCCTTCGTGAACCGCAACAAGCGGAGCCTGGCCCTGAACCTCAAGGCCCCGGAGGGGCAGGCGATCTTCCGCCGGCTGGCGGCGACGGCCGACGTGATCGTGGAGGGCTTCCGTCCGGGCGTGATGAAACGTCTCGGCGGCGACTACGAGACCATCCGGACGATCAATCCCCGCATCGTGTATTGTTCGCTCTCGGGCTTCGGCCAGGACGGCCCCTACCGCAATTACCCCG
This sequence comes from Candidatus Rokuibacteriota bacterium, assembly GCA_003221435.1. GTDB lineage: Bacteria > Methylomirabilota > Methylomirabilia > Rokubacteriales > CSP1-6 > AR9. The sequence goes on along the minus strand of QHRS01000326.1, from coordinate 11,070 downwards.
CGCACGACATGAACTACCTGTCGCTGGCGGGTGTGCTCGGCCTCATCGGCGAGCCCGACCGGAAGCCCGCGATCCCGCTCAACATCATCGCCGACTACGCGGGCGCGAGCCTGCACGGCGCGCTCGGCGTCGCCCTCGCGCTCTTCGCCCGCGAGCGCACCGGGCGCGGCCAGCACGTCGACGTGGCGTACCTCGACACCACCGTCTCGCTGCTCGCCGCGACGCCGAACATGCGCTACTTCTTTAGCGACGGCCTGGCCCCGCGGCGGGGCGGCGGCTTCCTCGGCGGCTCGTATCCGTACTACGCGATCTACGAGACCCGGGACAGAAGGCTCCTCACGATCGGGTGCACCGAGCCGTGGCTCTGGGAAAACTTCTGCCGGGCGATCGGCCGCCCGGAGTTCGCGCGCTTCGCGCGGCGGCCCGACCAGTTCGTCCGATCAGCGAACGCCGAGGAGGAAGCCGCGCGCCGGGAGATCGAGGCCATCATCCGGACGCGAGATCGCGACGAGTGGTACGAACTGCTCGCCGCGGCCGACGTCTGCGTCGGCAAGGTCTACGACGTCGAGGAGGTCGTGCGAGATCCTCAGATCACGCATCGGCAGATGATCGTCGAGGTCGAGCACCCCCGGCACGGCAAGATCAAACGACGTCGAGGAGGTCGTGCGAGATCCTCAGATCACGCATCGGCAGATGATCGTCGAGGTCGAGCACCCCCGGCACGGCAAGATCAAACAGTTCGGCGTTGCGCTCAAGCTGTCGGACACCCCGGGCGACGTGCGCCGCGCCGCGCCGCAGCGGGGCGAGCACACCGCGGAAGTGCTCACCGCGCTCGGGATGAGCGCCGCGGAGATCCGCGCCCTGCGCGACAACGCCATCGTCGAGTAGCAGACCGCTCACGACTGAGCGGGCGAAAGAGCCGTCGCGATCGGTGACCGGTGGGGGGGCTCGGGGAGGAGCGGCGCTCGCTCCCCACGACGTTGACTGTCAAATAGCCGTGTAGCCGCCGTCGACTGGCAGGGCGACGCCCGTGACGTACGCGGCCTCATCGCTCGCGAGGTAGAGGATCGCGGCGGCGATCTCCTCCGGCTGGCCGAAGCGCCCGAGCGGATACTTCCGGAGCACGCTCTCGCGCCACCCCGGATCCTTCCGAAGCTCCGCGGTCATGGGCGTCTCGATCACGCCGGGGCAGACGCAGTTCACGCGGACGGCCGGCGCCCAGTTGAGCGCGAGTTGCCGCGTGAGGTTCGCGACGCCGCCCTTGGACGCGGCGTACGACGGAGCCATCGAGCCGCCGACGAGCCCGTAGATCGAGGCCAGGTTCGTGATGGACCCGCTTCCGCTCGCCTTGAGCGCCGGCAGCGCGGCGCGCGAGGGCAGATAGGTGCCCGACAGGTTGACGTTGACGACCCGCCGCCACTCGTCCGCCGGGGGCGCGGGATCCGGCGCGACCGGCCGGACGCCGGCCGAGTTCACGAGCGTCGTGAGCCGCTCGAAGCGCGCCAGGGTCTGCTCGACCATGCGGGCGCAGGCCGCGTCGTCCGTCACGTCGACCGTGAGCGCCAGCGCCTGCCCGCCGGCTCCCTCGATCGCCTTCGCCGTCGCGCGTGCGCCATCGGCGGAGAGATCCGCACACGCCACCCGAGCGCCTTCGGCTCCGAGCCTGAGCGCCGTCGCCCGACCGATCCCCGACCCGGCTCCCGTCACGATCGCGACCTTGCCCTGCATCCGCATGCGCGTCCTCCGCCCCAGGGAGATGCTCGTCGACCGAGGAGATGCGGGGCGAGTCTAGCGGCTCAGGGAAGGGGGTGCAAGGCGCCGGAGTCGGCTAAGATGGGACGGCCGCGTCGGCCCTGAGCGCGAGGCGGCGCATGGAGGTGCGAGTCGTGGCAGTCATCACCGTGGACAGCGGTCGGCTCGGCGCGGCCGCGGAGCTGGAACACTGCCGCGCGCTGGAGGTGGGCAACATCCTGCTCTTTCCCCGGACGCCGTTCGAGCTCCCGGAGGCGGATCGGACGTTCCTGCTCACGCAGCGCCAGGTCGGCGCCGGCTATCACAAGAACATCGCCTATCGCCCGCAGAGCGATCGCGTCACCGGGTTTGTCAAGCGGGGCGGCGGCGACGCCGAGCGCCTGCGGCGGGTGCTCCGCGATTATTCCGCGCGCGTGGTCGAATCCACCGCCGCCATGTTTCCCACTTATGCGCGCGCGTGGCGCCTGGACTTCGCGAGCTTCCGGCCGCAGGAGGAAGCCGGGCGCGAGCTTTCCCAGCGCGCGCGGAACGACCTGCTGCACGTCGACGCCTTCCCGACGCGCCCGAGCGGGGGCGACCGCATCCTGCGGGTCTTCACGAACATCAACCCCACGGAGCCGCGCGTCTGGCTGACCGGCGATACCTTCGAGCGGCTCGCCGAGCAATTCGCCCTGTCGTCCGGGCTGCTGGTCCGTGCCCGTCGCCGAACACCCGGGCAGCGCCTGCGCCGGCTCGCGCGGGCGCTCGGGGTGCCGGTCTCGATCCGGTCGCCGTACGACACGTTCATGATGGGCTTTCACCACTTCCTGAAGGAAAACCACCGCTACCAGGAAACCGCCCGCAAGGAGCGGCACGTGTTTCCGGCGGGCGCGACGTGGATGGCCTTCACGGACATGGTGAGCCACGCGGTCCTGAGCGGCCAGTACGCCCTCGAGCAGACCTTCATCATCGCGCGCGAGTCGCTGGCCCTCCCGCCCAAGGCGCCGATCTCGATTCTCGAGCGAATCGCCGGCGCGGAGATGGCCTGATCGCGTTCTGAGCCGGCCGCGCCCACCCGCCCTGCCCGAAGCCCGGTCGTGAGCGCCCTTGCCGCGTCCCGCCGCCGGGTGGCGCATTTTCTTCGAGTGGAAAATCGTGTAGCCTGACCGTGCGGTCGCCTAGGAACTGTCGCAGTAACCGGCTTCGAGCGCCGGCTTCGCCGGCATCTGGTTCTGGGGGAGGCTCGGAGGGAGCCGCCGAGGCCCCCTTCGATCGCTAGACGCGCGGAAGGAGCGAGGGCATGCGGCTCAAGGGGAAGACTGCGATCGTCACCGGCGGCGGCACCGGGCTCGGCCGCGGGATCGCGCTCAGGTTCGGCGTCGAGGGCGCGAACGTCGTCGTGAGCGGCCGCCGGCCGGCGCCGCTCGCGGAGGTCGCGCAGAAGATCGGCGCCGGCGGGGCGCGCGCGCTGGCCGTCCCCGGCGACGTCACGGAGCCGGCCCACGTCAAACGGCTCGTCAAGACCGCCGTCGACACCTTCGGCCAGCTCGACGTCCTCGTCAACAACGCCGGCACGGTCACGTCGCGAACGGACGTGCTGGGCGCGACCGAGGAGGACTGGGAGCGGATGTTCGAGGTCAACCTGACCGCCGTGTTCCACATGTGCAAGCACGCGCTGCCCGAGCTGATCAAGAGCCGCGGCAACATCATCAACATCGCGTCCGTCAACGGCTTGAACGGGGCGCCCGCCCGGGCCGCGTACGGCGCCTCCAAGGGCGGGCTCGTCATCCTCACCAAGGGCATGGCGCTCGATCACGCCGGACAGGGGGTGCGCGTGAACGCGATCTGCCCGGCGTTCGTCGAGACCGACCTGAACCGCGGCTTCGTCGCCGAGTTGAAGAAGGCGGGCAAGTTCGACGCGCTGGTCGCCAAGCATCCGCTCGGGCTCGGCGCGCCCGAGGACGTGGCGGCCGCGGCGGTCTTCCTCGCGAGCGACGAGGCGCGGTGGATCACCGGGGTCGCACTGCCGGTCGACGGCGGCGTGACCGCGGCGCTCTGACCGATGCCCGCGCAGATCATCCGCGCCAAGGACCGGTACCATCACGAGACCGACTGGCTGTCGACGTACTGGCATTTCTCGTTCGATCACTACCACGATCCGAAGAACGTCGCGTTCGGGCCGCTGCGCGTGTTCAACGACGACACCGTGCAGCCGGGCACCGGCTTTCCGCCCCACTCGCACGCGGACATGGAGATCATCTCCTACGTGCTCTCGGGCGCCCTCGAGCACCGGGACAGTGGCGGTCACCGTGGCGTGATCGGCCCGGGCGAGGTGCAGGTGATGTCGGCGGCCTCCGGCATCACGCACGCCGAGTACAACCCGGCCGCGACCGAGCCCGTGCACTTCCTCCAGATCTGGCTCCTGCCCCGGCGGCGCGGCGGGCAGCCGCGGTGGGCGCAGCGGGCGTTCACGCCCGCCGACCGCGCGGGCCGCCTGCTCGCGGTCGTGTCCGGCGACGGCCGCGGCACGCTCGCGATCGATCAGGACGCGACAATGTACATCGCGGCGCTCGGCGCCGGGGAGGCGGTGAAGCATGCGGTGAACCCGGACCGCCGCGCCTACGTCTTTGTCATCGACGGCGGCGTCGAGCTGAACGGCGACGGGCTCGCGGCGGGCGATCAGGCGCGCATCAGCGGCGCGGCTCCCCTCGAGATCCACGCCACGCGGGCGTCCGAGCTGCTCCTCATCGACCTCCCTTGAGCGGAGCACCGCTCAGGACGCGGCGTCGCGTCCTCGGCCCGACGCGGTGATCACCCCGCACGATCTCGTGACGCTCGGTGAGGTCCTGCTGCGGCTCTCGATCCCCTCGCCGGGACGCTTCGAGACGGCGCGCCAGCTCGACGTCCAGATCGGCGGCGCGGAGGCCAACGTCGCCGCGACGTGCGCGCGCCTGGGCCTCAGGACCGCGTTGATCTCGGCGCTCCCCGCGAACGCCTGGGGTGACCGGGTCCGCCGGGAACTCGCCTCCCACGGCCTCGACTGCGCGGGCGTCCGGATGCGGGAGGACGCGCGACTCGGCGTCTACTTTCTCGAGTACGCCGCGCCGCCGCGGCCGATCCGCGTGCTGTACGACCGACCGCTCCGCCGCGCGCGGCTCGTGCACCTGAGCGGCATCACGCCGGCGCTCGGCGACGCTCCGCGCGCGCTGTTCCGGCGCGCGCTCGGCGAAGCAGAGCTCGTGTCGTTCGACGTGAACTACCGGGCGAAGCTCTGGAAGCCGGACGAGGCCCGCGACCTCATGCTCGGCGTGCTGCCGCAGGTCCGCTACCTCTTCGTCGGCGCCGACGAGGCGCGGACGATCTTCGGGCTCGAGGGAGAGGCCGCGGCGGTGCTGTCCGGTCTGACGCGGCTGGCGCCGAAGGCGACGGTCACCCTCATGCAGGGCGAAGCCGGCTCGACCGTCGCGGACAGGGCTCGCCTATACCGGCCCGCGCCGCGTCACACGGTCCAGGTCGTCGATCCCATCGGCGCCGGCGACGCCTACGTTGCGGGCTTCCTCTGGGCGGTGCTGCAGAAGCGCCCGCTGCAGGACGCCGTCGACATCGCCGCCACCGTCGCCGCGCTCAAGTGCTCGCTTTGGGGCGATATCGCGCTGATCAACGCGCAGGATGTCGACGACGCGCTGGGCGGGAGCCTCGCCGTCCGCCGCTGACCGCTACTGCGACACGTCCTTCGGCTTCCCCCCGGCGTCGTCTGAGGGGGCCCCCGTTGCTCTCACCTCGTCCGCCGCGGCCGGCTTGGCGCTCGCGTGATCGGTCGGGGCGGGCGGCGCGCTGGTGGCTTCGGCGGGCGCCGGCGGGACGCCGTCCGAGCGCGGTGTGCTCGCCTCGTCTAGCGCGCCCTTCGAGCCCGATTGCGGGGGACTCGTCTCGTCGGCCCCCGATTTGGAACGCGGCGGGTTCACCGCGTCCGCGGGCAGCAACAGCCGCACCGTGACGCGTCGGTCTTTCGCCCGGTCCGCCTCGTGCGCGACGAGGAAGCGCCGCACGGTCTCCACACGCCGCTCGCTCAGGCGCAGATTATGCTCGACGGGGCCCAGAGAGTCCGTGTAGCCCTCGAGGTCGACGACCAGCGTGGGGTTCTCGGCCAGCTCCTTGAGCAGCTCGGCGAGCGTCGTCTGCGCGGCGTCGGTCAGGTCGGCGCGGTCGAAACCGAACTGGACGTTGATCGTCTCGACGACCGTCCGCTTGTTGCGGTTGGCCACGAGCCGCGAGATCCGGGTGCTCGCCTCTTCGGCCCGCTGCGCGGCGTCGTCCGCTTTCGTCGAGGCGCTGCGCGCGATATTGCCGAACTCGTCCACCGAGGTCTCGATCTTCGTGAACCGACCGCCCATTTCCTCGACCTGCTTGCTCTGCGCGTCGAGCAGTTTGCCCTGGTCGTCGGCCCGCCTGGCCTGCTCCTCGACACGCTTGTTCTGCTCGCTGATCTGCGCATCGACCTTGGCCTGGCGCTGGCCGATCGCCTCCCGCACGAAGCCCTTGGTCGCGCAGCCGGCGCCCGTCAAGATGAGCGCCGGGATCAGCAGCACAATTCCGCTCTCTCGCATCATGACCCTCCTCTGTCAAAAGGTGCCACCCAGTTTAACAACGGTCGCGCGCGGAATCACACAGAAAGGTGAAACGGGCGGGAGCCGCGGGTACAATACGCGGCGAGAGGACGCCGGTGCCCACGAGAGCCAGGCTCGCGTGTCTCGTCGTGCTGTTGTCGGCCGTGGTCGGGGCCGGGTGCGCCAAGCGGCCCAACACCTTCGAGATCGCGCGACCTGCTCAGAAGGCTCCAACGGTTTCAACGGCGGTGGTCGCCGCGGACGTGGGGCAGAAGTCCGCACCCGCCGAGTCGACCGCCAAAGCCGCAGTCGCCGCGGTCGCCCCGGAGCGTGTGGAACCGCTCCACCCCGCCAACGTCGCGGCCCGCCCCGAACCGCGGGAATTCGCGGCGACCCCGCGGTTGTTCGACATCCACTTCGACTTCGATGCCTACATGATTCGGCCGGAGGATTCGAAGAACCTCGACGCGAACGTCGACTGGATGCAGTCGAACCCGAACTACCTCATCCTGATCGAGGGACACTGCGACGAGTGGGGCACCAATGAGTACAACCTCGCGCTCGGTGAACACCGGGCGAGAGCGACGATGGACTATCTCCTGGCGCACGGCGTCCGGCCGGAGCGCATCACCACACTCAGTTACGGCGAGGAGCGTCCCCTCTGCATCGAGCGGACGGACGCGTGCTGGGCTCTGAATCGCCGCGCCCACTTCCTCGTGAAGCACGCGAAGCCGCCGCGCTGAGTCCCAGAGCGGCTTATCCGACAGGCTCCTACCTCGAGCTTCGACGTTGATGGCCCGTGAGGTCGTGCGGGTGGATCGGCAGCGCGGTGATGGCGATCCCCAGCTCGCGGACCGCGTCGGCCACGGCGTTGGCGATCGCGGCCGGCGCCCCGATCGTGCCGCCTTCGCCCATGCCCTTCACCCCGCCGGGTGTGAGCGGCGACGGCGTCTCCAGGTGGCCGATCTCGAACGATGGCAGAAAGCCGGCGACGGGCAGCGCGTAATCCATCAGCGTCGCGGTGAGGAGCTGACCGTCGGCGTCGTATGCGAGCGATTCCAACAGCGCCTCGCCGATGCCCTGCGCGACGGCGCCGTGAATCTGCCCGTCCACGATCAGCGGGTTGAGCACCGGGCCGCAGTCCTCCACGACCACGTACCGGCGGACGGCGACCCGCCCCGTCTCGCGGTCCACCTCGACCACCGCCACGTGCACCGCGCCCGAGAACGTCGGACCGGGCGGGTCGAACTGAACGCACGCCTGAAGCCCGGGCTCCGCGCTGGCGACCTCTGCGAGCGTCACGGCATGGGCCGGCACGCCGCGGACCCTGACCACGCCCGCCTCGAGCACGAGATCATCCGCGCTCGCCTCGGCGAGGCCCGCCGCGATGCCGAGGATTTTCCGCTTCAGCATCTCGACCGCCACCGGCACGCTGCCCACGGGCGCAATGACGACACGCTGCATCGGGACGCCGAGATGGTCCGCCACGAGCTGCGCGAGCACGGTCCCGTGTCCCTGTCCCTGCGAGGGTGAGCTGGCCTGGCAGCGCACGCGCCCGTCCGGCTCGAGCGAGAGCGTGACCGCCTCCTGCCCGATGACCTCGACCATCCCCCGCGCGCGGTAGGTGACCGACCCCATGCCCGTGTATTCCGTGTAGCAGGAGATGCCGATTCCGACGCAGCGGCCCGCCGCGCGGGCGCGCGCCTGCTCGCGCCGGAGCTCATCGTAGCCGGACAGCTCGAGCGCGCGGGCGAGCACCGCCGGGTAATCGCCGCTGTCGTACACGAGGCCCGTCGCCGCGCGGTACGGATACGCGTCGCGCGGAATCAGGTTGCGCCGGCGGACCTCGGCGGGATCGAGTGAGAGCCGGCCGGCGATCAGGTCGAGCGTGCGCTCCATGACGAACGCGCCCATCACCATCCCGACGCCGCGATAGGCGCCGAGCGGCGGCTTCGGTGATGAGACCGCTGTGGCGGTGAACGCGTAGGCCCCTATCCGGTACGGGCCCGGGAGGATCGACGCCGTGCCGAGCGGCTCGACCGCCTGCGTGAGCGGATGGATGTGGTAGGCGCCGGCGTCCGACGTCAGGCGCGCCCGGAGCCCGAGCACGACGCCATCGCCCGCCGCGGCGGCTTCCACCTCTACGACTTGCTCGCGCGCGTGGCTGGCCGCCGTGAGGTTCTCGCGCCGCTCCTCGACCCACTTGACCGGCCGGCCGGTGAGCCGCGCGACCGCGGCCACCGCGAGGTCCTCGGGGAAGACGTGCAGCTTCTGGCCGAAGCCGCCGCCAACGTCGGGCACGATAACGCGCACCCGGTCCTGGGCGAGCCCGAGGTGCGCGGCGAGCACGTCCCGCAGCATGTGCGGCGTCTGAGTGCTGGCCCAGACCTCCAATCCCTCGTCCGGCGTGAAGCGGGCGATGATGCCGCGCGGCTCGAGCGGCGAGGCGGCGCAGCGGCCGTGGCGGAACGTCTCGCGGACCACGACGGTGGCGCTGGCGAAGGCAGCGTCGACATCGCCGGCCGTGAACTCGCGCCGGAACAGGATCTCGGGCGGCGCCGGCGGGAGCGGAGCGTACGTCACCTCGACCCGCTCCCGCGCGTCGGCAGCCTCGTACGGGCTGGACGCGACGACGGCGGCCACCGCCTGGCCCGCGAAGCCCACGCGCCCGTCGGCGAGCGCCGGCCACTCGGTCGGCCGGAAACCGGGCGACTCGAAACGGGGCGCGAGCGGCCTGACGAGCCCCCGCAGCTCCTCGGCCGTCACCACGGCGACGACACCCGGCATCCGCCGGGCCGCCCGGGCATCGATGCGCTCGATCCGGGCGCGGGGGTGGGGGCTCCGGACGAACACGAGGGACCAGAGGGAGGCCAGGCGCACATCGTCGAGATAGCTCCCGGAACCGATGAGGAGCTCGCCGGCGAGCAGCTCGAGCTGCTCCGTCCCCCAGCCGAGCGGGTTGAGCACGATGTACTCGACGCCCTTGTCGAGCGCGTCGACCCGCGCGCGGATCCGCTCGGCGACTTCCTCCGCCTCGCCGAGCAGGTAGTAGGTCTTCCAGTACTCGAGATCCATCCCCGAATACGTCCTGAAGTGCGGCACGGCGCTCTCCGGCTTCTCACCCGTCTTCAGCACCCAGACGAAATTGGAGTAGACGCGCCCGATCGTCTTCGGATCGCGCCCGGCCTCCCGGGCGAACCGCTGCACTTTCTCCCAGTCGTCCTTCACCATCTCCGGCGTGGCCGACGAATGGGGCACCCACACGTCGGCGTACCGGGCGATCCGCCGGAGCACCGGATCGATGTTCGCGACGGTCTGGTGGTAGACCTGCTCGGACGGTTGCGTCCCGCCGCCGATCCAGATTGGCGGGTGCGGTCTCTGGGCGGGCTTCGGGTCGACGGTAACGCCCTTGAAGCGGTAGTACTTGCCCTCGAACGTCACGTCGTCGCGCGCCCAGAGGGCGCGGACGATCTCGATGCACTCCTCCATGCGCCTGCCGCGCTCCCGGTACGGCACGCCCATCAGCGCGAACTCGTCCACGTGCCAGCCGACGCCGATCCCGAGGATGGTGCGGCCCCCCGAGAGGAGGTCGAGCGTGGCCCACTCCTTCGCGAAGTAGACCGGGTTCCGCAGCGGGAGCACGAGCACCATCGTGCCGAGCTTGATGGTGCGCGTGACGCCGGCCAGCGCCGACAGCAGCGTCAGCGGCTCGACCCACGTGCAGGCGTAGGCCGGCGGCGTCAGCAGCAGGTGATCGATGGAGAGCGCGGCGTCGAAGCCGAGGTCTTCGGCCCGGCGCAGGTACGCGCCCATCTCGGCGAGCGTCGCCGTCCTGGGCCCGAGGGCAAAGCTCGGGAGTCGAAGCCCGTATTTCATGACCATCGAAGGGGGCCTCGGCGGCCCCCTCCGAGCCTCCCCCAGAATCGCATTGCGCCACGAACAGCCTAGCGAGCGTGGCGGTCAGACGGCGATGTCCGACGACTGGATGCGCTTGACGCCCGCACCCTGCATGTCCTTCCACGCCTGGGACAGCGAGCCGTTGGCGTTGATGCCGCGGGTTGCGTCCTCGATCACGTAGGCGCCGAAGCCGGCCTTGCGAGCGTCGAGGGCCGACCAGGCGACACAGAAGTCCGTCGCGAGCCCGACGAGGAAGACTTGCTTGAGGCCGCGCTCGCGCAGGTAGCCGGCGAGCCCGGTCGGGGTCTTGCGATCGGCCTCCAGGAAGGCCGAGTACGAGTCCACGTGCTTGCGGTACCCCTTCCGAATGATCAGCTCGGCGTGCGTCATGCTCAGGCCGGGAGCCAGGTCGGCGCCCGGCGTCCCCTGGACACAGTGGTCCGGCCACAGGACCTGGGTCCCGTAGTCGAGCTGGATCGTCTCGAAGGGCTTCTTGCCCGCGTGCGCCGAGGCGAAGGACACGTGCCCTGGCGTGTGCCAGTCCTGGGTCATGATCACGTGCTGGAACGCCGGCGCGAGCCGATTGATGAGCGGGACGATCTCGTCGCCGCCGTTCACCGCCAGCGAGCCGCCCGGGATGAAACAGTTCTGCACATCGATGACGAGAAGCACGTCGGTCCCGCTCGGCTTGATCTTGCCCTGGGCGAAAGCCCGGGACACGCTTCCACCCAGCCCGGCGAGAACGACGCCGCTGGCCGCCAGCGTGAGAAAGTCCCGGCGATTCGAAGTCGTCATGTCATCCCCCAGTCCGATGTCGGCAAATCTCAGCTCCCTC
>QHRS01000009.1:32434-51961 GCA_003221435.1 Candidatus Rokuibacteriota bacterium | reverse complement strand
CCAGGGCAGAGGCGCCGTCGTTGTCCCCGCCGAAGTCAGTGGTCACCTTGCCCCCAGAGCCAAAACTGGTGTCCAGGTTGCCATTGGCCTCGTAGCGGGCCAGAGCGAAGTCGCCATCGGAAAAGCCCGCCACCACGATCTTGTCGCCCTGGATGGCGACGGCGAAAGCTTGGGCATTTCCCGCGAAGTCAGTGGTCACTTTGCCCGTGCGGGCGAGGCCAGAGATTTCCGGGTTCCCAAAAGTGGTGTCCAAGTCGCCATTCGGCAGGTAGCGCGCCAGGGCGAAGACGGCCACGCCCACGTCGCCCCTGGCAGCCGAGGAGGTACCCGCGACCACGATCTTACCATCGCTCTGGATGGCCACGGCGAAGGCTTCGTCAGAGCTCTTGTTAGTCTCCCACAAATCAGCGAAGTCAGTAGTCACTTGGCCGGTGCGCGCTAAGCCAGAGGTGTCCGGGGTCCCAAAAGTGGTGTCCAGGTCGCCATTCGGCAGGTAGCGCGCCAGGGCGAAATCCAATGTGCCGAAAGTCGAGAAGCTGGAAGTGCCAACGACCACGATCTTGCCATCGGTTTGGATGGCCAGGGCCGAGCCTATGTCACAGGGACTGAAGTCAGTGATCACTAGGCCCGTGCGCGCCAAGCCTGAGGTGTCCGGGGTCCCAAAGGTGGTGTCCAGGTCACCGTTCGGCAGGAAGCGCGCCAGGGCGAAGTCGGAGATACAATGGCCGCCGGAAGTGCCCCCGACTACGATCTTGCCATCGGTCTGGATGGCCAGGGCCGAGCCTGAGTCAGGGCCGCGAGGTGTCACTTTGCCCGTCTGCGCGGGACCAAAACTGGTGTCCAGGTCCCCCGGGGCGGCTTCGAGAGAGTGCGCGGAGCTCAGCGCCAAGAGCAAAACCGACAGGAAGACCGGGAGGGCACAGGTCTTGGCAATCCCGGTGACCCGCGTCGTGGCCGGGTCGGTGGTCTGGTCGACAAAGAGCGGCGAGGGCTCAGTAAGCGCAGGCGTCATTCGTCCACTCGCTTTCTGGTATGGGCGCCCGTTGGGGCGGACAATGGGGCGAATCAGCCCCGGAGACGATGAGTATTCTCTGTACGGCTCAGCGAAATTCCAAGTTGAGCCAGATTTCAGAAACGAAGTCTCTAGACGAAATTTCTAATTGTCCGCGCCACCTGTGCACACGCCATTCGCGCCCTTGGTGTTACCGCGCACGATGGTGCCAATCGGGTTCACAGTCGTCACACCCGAGTATCTCGATACGGCGATAACCGCATTGCTAGGGGTCTTAGTGTTTCTTGCGCCGTCCAGAAGTCCGCGGTCGCACTTCCGTTATACGGCACGATAACGGCCTGCTGCGCGACTACTCGTCGGCACGCCCGGTGGGGCGGACAGGGGGGCCAGTCGGCCCCGAAGCCTTGAGAAGAGGAGTCTCTTTTTTACCGCTTGGTGGGTTTGAAGTCAAGCCTGATTTCAAGGAGCGGCCCACGGCCTTCGCAGCGCGGGTCCACGCGTGCTTCACCGGCCCGACTGGCGGTTCACGCGTCCGACGTAAGATAGTCCGTGTCTGTGACGCCGATCGCGATCGGCACATCGTCATGTCCGCCGACGCTGCGGCGCTTCTCCGGCCGCTCATCATCCGTGTCGACGGCGATGCCGCCTAGGGCAGGGGAGCGGGAAGCTCGGACACGCCCATCAGGTACTGGTCGACGCCGCGCGCGGCGCTGCGGCCCTCGGCGATTGCCCAGACGATCAGCGACTGGCCGCGCTGCATGTCGCCGCAGGCGAAGACGCCGGGCACGCTCGTCATCCAGTTCAGGTCGCGCCAGACGTTGCCGCGCTCGGTCAGCTTGACCCCGAGATCCGTCAGCATGCCGGGGCGCTCCGGGCCGAGGAACCCCATGGCGAGGAGGACGAGGTCGACGTCCAGCGTGAACTCGGATCCCGGGATCGGCGTGAAATCGAGGCGCCCGGCCTTGTGGACCATCTCCACCTGGGCGGCGTGGAGCTGCTCCACACGACCCTCGGCGTCGCCCGTGAAGCGCTGGGTCGACACGGAGTACACGCGCGCGCCGCCCTCCTCGTGCGCCGACGAGACGCGGAAGATGTTGGGCCACTGCGGCCACGGGTTGTCGCGCGCGCGCTCGTCGGGCGGCCGCGGCAGCAGCTCGAACTGATGCACCGAGTGCGCGCCCTGCCGGTGCACGGTGCCGAGGCAGTCGGCGCCGGTGTCGCCCCCGCCGATGATGACGACGCGCTTGCCGTGCGCGGTGATGAACGTGTCGTCGGGGACAGAGTCGCCCTCGCAGCGCTTGTTCTGCAGCGTCAGGTACTCCATGGCGAAGTGGATGCCCCGGAGCTCCCGGCCGGGGACCTGGAGATCGCGGGGCCAGCAGGCGCCGCCGGCCAGCACGATCGCGCCGAACTCGCTCCGCAGCTCGTCGACGGGCACGCTCACGCCGACGTGCGCGTTGGTACGGAAGGCGATCCCTTCCTTCTCCATGATCTGAAGGCGGCGGTCGAGGAACCGTTTCTCCATCTTGAACTCGGGGATGCCGTAGCGCAGCAGGCCGCCGATGCGATCGTCGCGCTCGAAGACCGTGACCCAGTGGCCCGCCGCGTTGAGCTGGGCCGCGGCCGCGAGCCCCGCGGGGCCCGAGCCGATGATCGCGACCCTCTTTCCCGTGCGGACGGCCGGGGGCGTGGCTTCGACCCACCCGGCCTCGAACGCGTGCTCGATGATGCTCTGCTCGATCTGCTTGATCGTGACCGGATCGTCGTTGATGCCGAGCACGCACGCGCCTTCGCAGGGCGCCGGGCAGAGCCGCCCGGTCCACTCGGGGAAGTTGTTCGTCGCGTGGAGCCGGTCGATCGCGTCCCGCCACTGGTCGCGGTACACGAGATCGTTCCAATCCGGGACGATGTTGCCGAGCGGGCAGCCCTGATGGCAGAAGGGGATGCCGCAGTCCATGCACCGGGCCCCCTGTTTCTGCATCTCCGGTTCCGGGAACGGGAGGTAGACCTCCTTCCAGTCCCGGATCCGCTCTTCGACCGGACGGCGCGGCGGCCCCTTGCGCTTGATCTCGAGGAACCCGGTGACCTTACCCACTCGTCGCTCCGACCAGCTCGGCGAACGTCGGCGGGCGGCCCTCGGCGCGCGCCCGGGCCTCGGCCAGGAGGACGCGCTTGTAATCCTTCGGCATGATCTTGACGAACCTCGGTTGCATCGCGATCCAGTCGCCGAGGATCCGCGCCGCGTAGTCGCTCTTCGTGCAGGCGGTGTGACGCGTGATCAGGTCGCGCACGAGCCGGATGTCCTCGGCCTGGTCGAGCGGCTCGAGGTCCACCATCCCGAGATTGCAGCGACGCCTGAAGTCCCCGGCGAGATCAAGGACGTAGGCGATGCCCCCGCTCATGCCAGCGGCGAAGTTCCGGCCCGTGGGCCCGAGCACGACGACCCGGCCGCCGGTCATGTACTCGCAGCCGTGGTCACCCACGCCTTCGACGACCGTGTACGCGCCACTGTTGCGCACCGCGAACCGTTCCCCGGCGAGCCCGCGGACGTAGGCCTCTCCACTCGTGGCGCCGTAGAGGGCGACGTTGCCGATGATGATGTTCTCCTCGGGCACGAACGTCGACTCCCGGGGCGGGAAGACACTCAGCTTGCCGCCCGAGAGCCCCTTGCCCCAGTAGTCGTTCGCGTCGCCTTCCAGGGTGAACGTGACGCCGCGCGGGACGAAGGCGCCGAAACTCTGGCCGGCCGAGCCCGTGAAGTGAATCGTGATCGTGTCGTCCGGCAGACCCTCGCCCCCGTGCCGCGAGGTGATCTCGTAGCCCATCATCGTGCCGACGGTGCGGTTGACGTTCCGGATGGGCAGGCTCAGCTCGACCGGCTTCCGGTGCAGGATCGCCTCCGCGCAGCGAGCGATCAGCATGTTGTCGAGCGCCTTCTGGAGCCCGTGGTCCTGGGCGCGCACGCAGCGCCGCGCCACCGTCGGCGGCACGTCGGGCTGGTGGAGGATCTGGGAGTAGTCGAGCCCCTTGGCCTTCCAGTGGCTGACCGCCGGCCTGAGGTCCAGACAGTCGACCCGACCGATCATCTCGTCGATCGAGCGGAAGCCGAGCTGGGCCATGTACTCCCGCACTTCCTCGGCGACGTAACGGAAGAAGTTGGTCACGAACTCCGGCCCGCCGGTGAAGCGCTTCCGCAGCTCCGGATCCTGGGTCGCGATGCCGACCGGGCAGGTGTTCAGGTGGCAGACGCGCATCATGATGCAGCCCATGACGACGAGCGGGGCGGTCGAGAAGCCGTACTCCTCGGCGCCGAGCAGCGCCGCGATCAAGACGTCGCGCCCGGTCTTCATCTGGCCGTCGACCTGGACGACGATCCGGTCGCGCAGGTTGTTGAGCACGAGGACCTGCTGCGTCTCCGCGAGGCCCAGCTCCCACGGGATGCCGCCGTGCTTGATGCTCGTGAGCGGCGAGGCGCCGGTGCCGCCGTCGTGGCCCGAGATGAGGACGACGTCGGAATGCGCCTTCGACACGCCCGCCGCGACCGTCCCGACCCCGACCTCGGCCACGAGCTTGACGTGGATGCGCGCGCGGGGGTTCGCGTTCTTCAGATCGTGGATGAGCTGGGCCAGGTCCTCGATCGAGTAGATGTCGTGGTGCGGCGGCGGTGAGATCAGGCCGACGCCGGGCATCGCGTACCGGACCTTCGCTAGACCTTGTGACCGGGGAGCTGGCCGCCTTCGCCCGGCTTGGCGCCCTGCGCCATCTTGATCTGGAGGTCGTCGGCGTTGACGAGGTACTCGCTCGTCACGCCGAACCGCGCGGAGGCGACCTGCTTGACGGCGCTCCGGCGCCAGTCGCCGTTCGGGTCGCGCGGGTAGCGGGCCGGATCCTCGCCGCCCTCGCCGGTGTTCGACCTGCCGCCGATCCGGTTCATCGCGATCGCGAGGGTCTCGTGCGCCTCCTGGCTGATCGACCCGTAGGACATCGCGCCGGTCGCGAAGCGCTTGAGGATCGCCGCGACCGGCTCGACCTCCTCGCTCGGGACCGGCGGTCCGGCCGCCTTCAGCTCGAAGAGCCCCCGCAGCGTGCACAGACGGCGGTTCTGATCGTCGACGAGCTTCGTGTACTCCTTGAAGATCCTGTACTGCCCGCTCCGTGTCGCGTGCTGGAGCTTGAACACCGTATCGGGATTGAACAGGTGATACTCGCCGTCGCGCCGCCACTGGTACTCGCCGCCCCACTCGAGGTCGGGCTCGAGCACCGGCCGCTCCGGGAACGCCCGCTCGTGCCGGCGGCGGGCTTCTTCCGCGATCACGTCGATGCCGACCCCGCTGATGCGCGAGGCCGTCCACGTGAAGTAGCGGTCGATGACGTCTCGGTTGAGCCCGACCGCCTCGAAGATCTGGGCGCCGCAGTAGCTCTGCAGCGTCGAGATGCCCATCTTCGACATGACCTTGAGGATGCCCTTGTTGAGCGCCTTGATGTAGTTGCGGACGGCCTTCGTGTGGTCCTGGCCCGGGAGCAGGCCCGTGCGGATCATGTCGTCGAGCGTCTCGAACGCGAGATACGGGTTGACGGCGCCGGCGCCGTAGCCGATCAGCAGCGCCACGTGGTGGACCTCGCGCGCGTCGCCTGACTCGATCACGAGCGCGCACTTGGTCCGGCTGCCCTCGCGGACCAGGTGGTGATGGACGCCCGCGGTCGCGAGCAGGCTCGGGATCGGCGCGCGCCCGACGTTGACCCCGCGATCCGAGAGGATGAGGATGTTGTACCCGTCCGCGATCGCCTGACTGGCCCGGTGTTGCAGCTCCTCCATCTCGCGCTCGAGCCCGGCGCCGCCCTCGGCGGGGTCGAAGAGCATCGGGAGCGTCACCGAGCGAAATCCTTCGAGCGACACGTGCTTGAGCTTCGCCAGCTCGTGGTTGTCGATGATCGGGTACTTGATCTTGATCTGGCGGCACGACCCGGGCTCGGGCCGGAGGAGGTTGCGCTCCGGGCCGATCGTCGACTCCATCGACGTGACCAACTCCTCGCGGATCGCGTCGAGCGGTGGGTTGGTCACCTGGGCGAAGAGCTGCTTGAAGTAGTCGTAGAGCATCCGCGGCCGGTCGGAGAGCACGGCGAGCGCGGTGTCGGTGCCCATCGAGCCGACGGGCTCCTCGCCGTTCTGCGCCATCGGCGCGAGGAGGATCCGGAGATCTTCGTGCGTGTAGCCGAAGGCCTGCTGGCGCTGGACCACGGTCTCGTGATCGGGCTCCGGGATGTACGGGGCCGGCGGCAGGTCCTCGATGCTCACCAGGTTCTGCTTGAGCCACTCGCCGTACGGGTGCTCGGTCGCGAACGTGTGCTTGATCTCCTCGTCGTCGATGATCCGGCCCTGGGCGGTGTCGACCAGGAAGATGCGTCCCGGATGCAGGCGTTCCTTGAGGAGGATGTTCTCGGGTGGGACGTCGAGCACGCCGACCTCGGAGGCCATGATGACGAGGTCGTCCTTGGTCACGTAGTAGCGCGACGGCCGGAGGCCGTTCCGGTCGAGCACGGCGCCGATCACCGTGCCGTCGGTGAAGGCGATCGAGGCCGGCCCGTCCCATGGTTCCATCAGCGAGCCGTGGTACTCGTAGAACGCCTTCCGCTCGGCGCTCATGCTCTCGTGCCCGCTCCAGGGCTCCGGGATCATCATCAGGATCGCGTGCGGGAGCGAGCGCCCGGTCATGACGAGGAACTCGAGCACGTTGTCGAACGTGGCGGTGTCGCTGCCGCCCTCGCGGATGACCGGGAAGATCTTCTTGAGATCGTCGCCGAGCAGGTCCGACTGGCAGAGCGCCTCGCGCGCGTGCATCCAGTTGATGTTGCCCCGCAGCGTGTTGATCTCGCCGTTGTGCGCGATGTACCGGTACGGGTGCGCGAGCGGCCACGAGGGGAACGTGTTCGTGCTGAACCGCTGGTGCACGAGCGCGAGCGCCGACTCCAGATCCGGATCGAGCAGATCGGGGTACATCGTCGTGATCTGGTCGGCGATCAGCATGCCCTTGTAGATGAGCGTGTTCGACGAGAGGCTGGGGATGTAGAAGAACTTCCTCTCCGGCAGCTCGAGGGCGTCGACCGCGATCTCGACCCGTTTGCGGATGACGTAGAGCTTCCGCTCGAACCGCGCGTGCGCCGCGACGCCCGCGCCGACCCCGGGCTCGCCGCCGATGAAGATCTGCCTGAAGACGGGTTTCACCGCGACGGCCGTCGCCCCCAGCAGGCGGTCGTCGGCCGGGACGTCGCGCCAGCCGAGCACCCGTTGGCCTTCCTCGAGGACGACCTTCTCGAACAGGGTCTGGATCGTCTCGCGCTGGAAGGGGTCGCGCGGCAGGAAGACCATGCCGGCGCCGTACTCCTTCGGGGCCGGGAGGTCGATGCCGAACTGCGCGGTGTGCTTGCGGAGGAACTTGTCGGGCATCTGGATGAGGATGCCGGCGCCGTCGCCCGTGTTGACCTCGCAGCCGCAGGCCCCGCGGTGGAGCAGGTTGATGAGCACCTGGAGGGCCTGGCGGACGATCGTGTGCGAGCGCGTCCCCTTGATGTTGACGACGAAGCCGACGCCGCACGCGTCGTGCTCGTGTCGGGGGTCGTAGAGCCCCTGGGCTTGCGGTCCTCCTGGCTCGTGCGTCATCGTCGTGTCCTTCGAGCGCTCCGTCGCGCGTCGTTTTGCCCGTCGTCCTCTTCGGGCTTTCATTCGCCCCGTGAATAGTTGGACGATACTACGCCAGGAAAAACCATAAGTCATCCGGGAAAAGAGAGATAGTTTGTATTAGCGTGTCTAATGCTGTAGGCTGTCGGGGAGATGCACCTCGAAACCCTCGGGCTCTACTGCGATGTCGTCCGACTGCGGAGCTTCTCCCGTGGCGCCGAGCTGAACTACGTCTCCCAGTCCGCGGCGAGCCAGGCGGTGCAGCAGATCGAGACCGACCTCGGCGTCGCGCTGATCGACCGCACGAAACGACCCTTCATGGTGACCGCGGAGGGCCGCGCATTCTACGACGCCTGCCGCGGACTCCTGGACGGCTACGAGAAGGCGAAGGCCCGGATCTCGACCGTGAAGGCCGAGCTGGCCGGCACGGTGCGCGTCGCTGCCATCTACTCGGTGGGGCTCCACGACGTCAGCCGACACATGCAGCGGTTCATGGCGCTCCATCCCCAGGCCCGCGTCCAGCTCGAGTGCCTGCATCCGCAGAAGGTGGTGGACGCCGTGCTGAGCGACGAGGCCGACGTCGGGATCATGTCCTATCCGCCGGTCAGCCGGTCGCTGTCGGTGGTGCCCCTTCGCGCCGAGCCGATCGCGTTCGTCTGCCATCCGACGCATCGGCTCGCGCGCCGGAAGGCGATCGCGCCGGAGGAACTGGCCGGCGAGAAGTTCATCGCGTTCGACCACGACCTGACGATCCGCAAGGCCATCGATCGGGCGCTCCGCGCGCACAACGTGAAGGTCGACGTCGTCATGGAGTTCGACAACATCGAGACGATCAAGCAGGCGATCACGATCGGGGCGGGGGTGAGCCTGCTCCCGCGCCACACCGTGCTGAAGGAAGTGGGCATCCGGACGCTCGCGGTGGTGCCGCTGACGATCCCCGACCTCGTGCGCCCCGTCGGCATCATCCACCGCCGCACCAAACGCCTGACCCCGACGGTGACGCGCTTCATCGACCTGCTGCGTGAGGCCACGGCTCTCGACTCGGCCGATGAGCCGCCGACCGCCGGGCGCTCGGTCTCGCGAGCCATCGCCCCCGAGTCGACCAGGGGGTAATGCCGGGGCTCGGGAGCGAGCCGTGATACGCTCTAGCGGTGGCTTCCGATGCGATCGTCGCCCGGTACCTCAAGCGCGGGGGCGTTCGTATCTACCGGTTCCGGGTCGAGACCTTCCCCGGCCACTTCAACAACATCTACCTGATCCTGGACGGGCTCCACTCGACGCTCTTCGACGTGGGCTCGGGGCTGCCGGACTCGAACGCGGGGCTCGATACCGCCATGCACGAGATGCAGGAACGCTTCGGGGAGTCGATCCGCCTCGAGCAGGTGCAGCACGTCGTGATCAGCCACTCGCACATGGACCACTTCGGTCACGTCGGCTACTTCGTGCGGGACACCAGCGCCCAGATCTATGTCCACGAGCTGGACGCGCGTGTGCTCCAGAACTTCGAGGAGCGCATCGTGCTGGCCTCCAAGGACCTGCGCGTGTTCATGGAGCGGTCCGGGCTGAAGCCGCAGGCGCGGAACACCCTCGAGGAGATGTACCGGTTCTCGAAGAGCTTCTTCAAGTCGATCCGGGTCGACCGGATCCTCAAGGACCGGGACCGGATCATCAACGGCTACGTCGTGCACCACGTGCCGGGGCACTGCCCCGGGCAGATCTGCCTGCAGGTCGACGAGGTGCTGCTGACGGCCGATCACGTGCTGTCGCGCATCACGCCACACCAATCGCCCGCGTCGATCACGCCGTTCTGCGGGCTCGAGCTGTATCTCGCCTCGCTCGAGAAGATCCGGCAGGTGCCCGGCGTGAGCCTCGCGCTGCCGGGTCACGAGAGCGACATCGCCGAGCTGGCCCCGCGGATCGATGCGATCACGGCCCACCACGCGCGCCGGCTCGCCCAGGTGCTGGACATCTGCCGCGAGCCGTCGGCGCTCGTGGAGATCTCGAAGCGGCTCTTCGGCGAGCGCAGCGGCTACACGCGGCTGCTCGCGCTCGAAGAGGCCGGGGCGCACGTCGAGTACCTGTTCCAGCGCGGCGAGCTGGCCATCGCGAATCTCGACCAGGTCGCCAGCGAGGCCAATCCCGTCATCTTCTACGAGGTGCGGAAGTGAGCGAGTCCCTGCTGATCATCGCCGCGAGCGAGGCGGACGCGAACCTCTACTACGCGTGCGGGTTCCTCGCGCCGGACCCGTTCGTGTTCCTCCAGACCGACGGGCGAACGCTTCTGCTGATGAGCGATCTGGAGATCGACCGCGCGCGCGCGCAGGCGCGGGTCGACGACGTGCTGTCCTACTCCGTCTACGAGGGGAAGGCCCGCCAGCGGTGGCCGCGGCCCGGGCTGACCGACGTCGTGACGGTCCTCCTGGAGGAGCTGGGCGTCACGGCGGTCTGGGTCCCCGCAACCTTTCCGCTCGAGCACGCCGACCGGCTCCGCGAGCGGGGCATCCGCGTGACGGCGAGGCCCGATCCGCTCTTCCCGGAGCGGCTCCTGAAGCGCCAGGCGGAGATCGCGGCGATCACGGAAACGCAGCGCCACACGGAAGCGGCGCTGGCCGCGGCGCTCGACGTGCTGAGAGCGAGCGAGGTCCGCGGCGAGGATGTCTACTGGCGGGGGCGACGGCTCACGTCGGAAGACCTCAAGAAGGTCGTCAACGTGCGCCTGATGGAACACGACTGCGTGGCCGAGCATACGATCATCGCGTGCGGCGTCCACGGCGTGGACCCGCACAATCAGGGCACGGGGCCGATCAGGGCGAACCAGTCGATCGTCTTCGACATCTTTCCGCGCTCGTCCCGCACCCGCTATTACGCGGATATGACCCGGACCGTGGTGAAGGGCCGCGCGTCCGACCAGCTCAAGCGGATGTACGATGCGGTGCTCGCGGCCCAGCGGCGCGGCATCGAGCTCACCCGTGACGGGGCATCGGGGCAGGCGATCCACGCGGAGGTGGTGCAGACCCTGGAGCGCCGGGGTTTCGAGACGGCCGTCGTCGACGGCCGGAACCAGGGCTTCTTCCACGGGACAGGGCACGGCGTGGGGCTCGACATCCACGAGCCGCCGCGCATCAGCAAGGTCGACCACATCCTCAAGGCCGGCCAGGTCGTCACCGTCGAGCCCGGGCTCTATTACCCTCAATGGGGCGCGGTGCGGATCGAGGACATGGTCGTCGTCGAGGCCGACGGCTGCCGGAATCTCACCTCGTTCGCGAAGGACACCCTCGAGGAACTGTAGCCAGCCCCAATTGCCTTGCGGCACCAGAGCCGTTTCGATACGATAGGAACTGCGCTGCCACAGCCCCGGGTGAGAGCAGTAGGGTGACCGGACGCCAGAGAGCCGCGGGACCGCCACTCCCGCGCGAGGAGGATCAACTCCCGTACATCCAGCCAGGGGCAGCGTGCGGCTGGAGGGCGAGGTTGGTTGGGAGGACAGGACATGAGCGAGCTCGAGAACGAACACTCCGCCTCGTTCGAAGACGAGATTCGTGAGATCAAAGGCGCGCTGCTAGCCGACAAGATCACGACGCTCCTGCCGGCCGAGCCCATCTGCGTTCCCGAGACGGCCACGGTCCATGAGGCCGTGGCGGCGATGCTCGCCAAGCGACAGGCGGGCGTGCTTGTCGTCGACGGCGACGGCCGCCTGACCGGCATCTTGTACGCCGCTCGGCGCGGTGATGACGCGGGATCCCGAGGCGCTGTCGCCGCGCGACCGCGTCGCGTATGCGCTGAACCGGATGAGCGTGGCGGGGTATCGCACGATTCCGCTGATCGATGCGGACAAGCGGCCGATCGGCGTCGCGACGGTCACAGACTTCATCCGGTGGCTGGTGGACCTTTTCCCGGAAGCGGTGCTCAACATCCGGCCGGGAGATGAGATCAAGCGCCCGCACGAAGTGGACGCCGGTTAGCAGGCCGATGAACAAGGCCCATCTGCGGCGTTGGCTCGGTCGCTCCTCCCTGTGGCGTATAACCGCATACGCCTCAGTCGTCGCTCCCTCGCCGCCTTGCATCTGGACCTTCTTAATCGGCCTGCGGGGTTTATCGCCCTTACGAGGAGACGACCGTTAATGACAGAGCCAGCGGCTCGCGCAGTCGCAACGCCGAAGCCCCGCCGCGACCTCGACCGCGCGGTTGTTCGGTTCGCGGGCGACTCGGGCGACGGCATGCAGTTGACGGGCGAGCAGTTCACGATCGAGGCCGCCGTGGCGGGGAGTGACATCGCGACCCTGCCGAACTTCCCCGCCGAGATCCGGGCCCCCGCCGGCACGCTCTTCGGCGTCTCGAGCTTCCAGCTCCAGTTCGGCAGCCAGCGCGTGTACACCCCGGGCGACCACCTCGATTGTCTGGTCGCGATGAATCCGGCCGCGCTCAAGGTGCACCTGGGGGACCTGAAGACCGGCGGCCTCCTGGTCGTCAACACCCAGGCCTTCGACAAGCGGAACCTCGACAAGGCGGGCTACACCTCGAATCCGCTCGACGATCCGGCGCTGGCCGAGCGCTACCGCCTGCACAAGGTCGACATGACCGCGCTGACCGTGCAGGCGATCCAGGATCTGGCACTGGACACGAAGGAGAAGAACCGGACCAAGAATTTCTTCGCCCTCGGGCTGGTGTCGTGGATTTACACGCGGCCGCTCGACTCGACGCTCGAGTGGATCAAGAGGAAGTTCGCCAAGAACCCGCTGATCGCCGAGGCGAACACGCGGGTGCTGAAGGCGGGCCATGCCTTCGGCGAGACGGCCGAGATCTTCTCCGAGCACTATCAGGTCGAGCCGGCCGAGATGGCGCCCGGCCTCTACAGGGCGATGACCGGAAACCGCGCGCTCGCCTGGGGGCTCCTGGCCGCGGCGGAGCGCTCGAAGCTGCCGATCGTCTACGGGGCGTATCCGATCACGCCGGCGAGCGGCATCCTCGAAGAGCTGGCGATGCACAAGCGCTTCCGGATCCGCACGATCCAGGCCGAGGACGAGATCGCCGCGGTGACGGCGGCCATCGGCGCGTCGTTCGGCGGCGCGATCGGCGTCACCGCGTCGAGCGGGCCGGGCATCGCCCTCAAGGGCGAGGGGATCGGGCTGGCGGTGACGGCCGAGCTGCCGCTGGTGATCTTCGACGTCCAGCGGGGCGGGCCGTCGACCGGCCTGCCGACCAAGACCGAGCAGGCGGACCTGATGCAAGCGCTCTACGGGCGGAACAGCGAATCGCCGATCGTCGTGCTCGCGCCCGCGACGCCCGGCGACTGCTTCTACGTCGCCTACGAGGCCGTGCGCATCGCGGTGAAGTACATGGTGCCCGTCATGGTGCTGAGCGACGGCTTCCTGGCCAACGGCTCGGAGCCGTGGCCGATTCCCGATCCGAGCACGCTGCCGCCGATCGACATCCACTTCCGGACCGAGCAGGAAGGCTTCTTCCCGTACCTCCGGGATCCGGCGACCCTCGGGCGGCCGTGGGTGCGACCCGGCACGCCGGGGCTCGAGCACCGGATCGGCGGCATCGAGAAGCAGGACGTGACGGGCAACATCTCCTACGATCCCGACAATCACGATCACATGGTGCGGACGCGCGCCGAGAAGGTCCGTCGCGTGGCGCAGGAGATCCCGCCGACGTCGATCAACGGCCCCGCGACGGGCGATCTGGTCGTCGTCGGGTGGGGCGGGACGTACGGCGCGATCACGGCGGCGACGGAGCGCGCCCAGCTGGAAGGCAAGTCGGTCGCGTCCGTCCACCTGCGGCATCTGAACCCGCTGCCGCCCGACCTCGGCCACATCCTGCGCGAGTACCGCCGGGTGCTCGTGCCCGAGATCAACAGCGGCCAGCTCGTGCGCGTGCTGCGCGCCGAGTATCTCGTCGACGCGGTCGGATTCAACCGCGTACGAGGCCTGCCGCTCGCCACCGACGAAATCTACGAGGCCCTCACTCAGCTCCTGGAGGGGCAGGCATGAGCTCGAGCAATCCGTCGACAGTCGCGAGAGGAGGGTAGTCCAGTGAGCGCGACCACCGGCGCGGGACCCACCCAGGCGCCCAAGTACACGAAGAAGGATTTCGAGTCCGACCAGGACGTCCGCTGGTGCCCAGGCTGCGGCGATTACGCGATCCTGAGCGCCGTGCAGAAGTCGATGCCGGACCTCGGCATTCCGAAGGAGAACATCGTCTTCATTTCCGGGATCGGCTGCTCGAGCCGGTTCCCGTACTACATGAACACGTACGGCTTCCACACGATTCACGGCCGCGCCCCGGCCCTCGCGACGGGGCTCCGCGTCGCGCGGCCCGATCTCAAGGTCTTCGTCGTCACGGGCGACGGCGACGGGCTGTCGATCGGCGGGAACCACCTGCTGCACCTGCTCCGCCGCAACGTGAACCTGACGGTCCTGCTGTTCAACAACCGGATTTACGGCCTCACCAAGGGGCAGTACTCGCCGACGAGCGAACTGGGGAAGGTGACAAAGTCGACGCCGATGGGCTCGGCCGATCGTCCCGTCTACCCGGTGGCGTTCGCGCTCGGATGCGGCGCCACGTTCGTCGCGCGGACCGTCGACCGTCACATCGCCCACATGGAGGAGACGATCAAGCGCGCGGCCGCCCACAAGGGGACCGCGTTCGTCGAGATCCTGCAGAACTGCAACGTCTACAACGACCTCGCGTGGAACGTCATGTACGACAAGGAACAGCGGCTCGCGCACGAGCTGCGGCTCGAGCACGGCAAGCCTTTGCTGTTCGGCCCGGTCGACGACCGGCGCGCGCTCGTGATGGACGGGCTCAACCCCACGGTCGTGAGCGCCAAGGACACGCCCGCGGACAGGCTCTGGATCCACGACGAGTCGAACGCGAACGCGGCGAAGCTCCTGGCCGACCTCTTCGCTCCCGACTATCCCGTCCCGGTCGGTGTGTTCACGGCCGTCAACGCCCCCGTGTACGAGGAAATCCTGATGGAGCAGGAGCAGCGGGCGATGTCCGAGCGGGGGGCCGGCGACATCGCGAAGCTGCTGACGTCGGGGGATACCTGGAAGATCGAGTAGGCCGTCGTCCCGTCCGCTCCGCCGCGAGACCCGAGGAGTCACGCAGAGTATGCCGCTGAGCCGCGCCGTCCGGGGAGAGCTGGCGCGCATCCTCGGTCCCGAGGGACTCGTCCTCAGTTTCGAGGGGCGCCTGACCTACGAGTGCGACATGCACACCTTCTACAAGGGCACGCCGGAGGCGGTCGCCCTGCCGCGCACGACGACCCAGGTGATCGACCTCGTCCGGCTGTGCGGGCGCGAGAAGCTGGCGGTGGTGCCGCGGGGCTCGGGCACCGGGCTCATCGGCGGCGCGATGGCGCCGCACGGCGGGGTCATGGTCTCGATGACCCGCATGAACGACATCCTCGAGATCGACCTGCCGAACCGCTGCGCGACCGTGCAAGCCGGACTCATCAACCTGTGGCTCACGAACGCGGTGCACGACCGCGGCTACTTCTTCGCACCCGATCCCTCGAGCCAGATGGTGTCCTCGATCGGCGGCAACGCGTCGACGAACGCGGGCGGCCCGCACTGCCTCAAGTACGGCGTCACGGTGAACCACGTCCTCGGGCTCGAGTTCGTCACGGGCGCCGGCGAGCTGCTGCACCTCGGCGGCAAGGTGCACGACCGCGCGGGCTACGACCTGACCGGCGTCACGGTCGGCAGCGAAGGGACGTTCGGGCTCGTCACCGCGATCACCGTCCGGCTCCTGCACGCGCCCGAGGGTGTGAAGACGGCCCTCGCGGCGTTCGGCTCGATCGAGGACGCTTCGGAAGCCGTGTCGGTCATCATCGCCGCCGGGATCGTGCCCGCAGCGCTCGAGATGCTCGACGAGGCGGTCATTCGCGCGATCAACGAGGGGATCGGCGCCGGGTACCCGAACGGGGCGGCGGCGGTGCTCCTGATCGAGCTGGACGGGCCCACCGCCGAGATCGAGGTGCAGGCGCGCCGGGTCGCGGAGATCTGCCGTGACCGCCGGGCGCTGGACATTCGCGTGGCGAAGACCGACGCCGAGCGCGCGCTGCTCTGGAAGGGACGCAAGGAGGCGGCGGGCGTGCTCGGACGCATGACGCCGAACTGGCTGCTCCAGGACGCCGTGGTGCCACGCTCCAAGCTGCCGACGATCATGCGCGAGGTGGGGGCGATCGCCGCCCGCTACAACCTGCTCATCGCCAACGTCTTCCACGCGGGAGACGGCAACCTCCACCCCTTGATCTGTTACGACGAGCGCCGGCCGGGTGAGCTGGACCGGGCTGTCCGAGCCAACGAGGACCTGCTGCACGCGTGCATCGCGCTGGGCGGGAGCGTCACGGGCGAGCACGGCGTGGGCGTGGACAAGGCCAAGAACCTGCCGAAGCAGTATGCGCCGGCGGACCTGAACTTCATGGCCCGGCTCCGCCGTGTGTGGGACCCGGACAACATCATGAATCCGGGCAAGTTGCTCCCGTCGCATCCGGCGTGCGGCGAGGGGCTCCGCATCGGCACGCCGGCCAGGATTCCCACCGGCGCCTGGGTCTAGAGTGCCGGTCCAACTTACTTCGCCATACTTCGTTGCCCATCGAAGGGGGCCTCGGCGGCCCCCTCCGAGCCTCCCCCAAGGGACCGATGGCGCCGGCAAAGCCGGCGCTCGAACTCGGGTTCTCCGACAGGTTCGCGGTCGTCGGCTATCATTGATCCGCATGTTGACCGTGGGCGAGACGACGCGCGAGCCCGCGTACGCTCCGGTCGCCTCCTCCCTCGGGCCTCGTCTGGCTCGCAATTTGGACCGGCACTAAGCAAGTGGCTCGCGTTAGGCGGAATTTGTTGGAAGAGGTCTAGGCGCGTGGGCGACGCGTTACGCGAGAGGCTAGCCGCCATCGTCGGCGATGAGCACGTCATGGCCCCCGTGGACTCGAGCATCGACGGCGTCATCCCGTGCTTCGTCGCGCGGCCCCGCGACGTCGACCAGGTGAGCCGGCTGCTGGCGCAGGCACACGCCGATGGCCTCGTGGTCGTGCCGCGGGGCGCAGGGACCGCGCTCGGGCTCGGTAACCCGCCGACGCGGGTCGATCTCGTGCTCGACCTGTCTCTGTTGAACCGCGTCGTCGAGTACGAGCCGGCGGACGTCTCCGTGAGCGTCGAGGCGGGCATGACGCTCGACGAGCTCGACCGGCTGCTGGGCAAGCACCGCCAGTTTCTGCCCCTGGACCCTCCGGGCTGGCGGCAGCGCACCGTCGGCGGAGCGCTTGCGGCGAACGCGAGCGGTCCGCTGCGATCCCGGTACGGGACCGGGCGCGACGCGCTGCTCGGCGTGCGCTTCGTGCGGGCGGATGGCTCGGTCACGTGGGGCGGCTCGAAGGTCGTGAAATCGGTGACCGGCTACGACGTCCCGAAGCTCATGGTGGGCGCGCTCGGCACGCTCGGCGTGATCGTCGAGACGACGCTCAGGTTGCATCCAGCGCCCGACTCCGAGCGCTCGTGGCTCTACGGCTTCGGGTCGC
Organism: Candidatus Rokuibacteriota bacterium; assembly: GCA_003221435.1. GTDB lineage: Bacteria > Methylomirabilota > Methylomirabilia > Rokubacteriales > CSP1-6 > AR9. Next base: position 34,747 of record QHRS01000009.1, on the reverse strand, counting down.
TCGCCGCGGCGCGCGGGTTTCTCGCCTCGATGTTCGATTCGGCTCTGCAGCCCTCGCGCGTCGAAGTCCTCAACGGCCCCGCCCTTGCCGCGGCAGGCCAGCACGCGACGGCGGGGGTAGCGGTCTCGATCGCCAGCGTGGAGGAGGCAGTGCGCGCCCAGGGGGAGGCGCTCTCGGCGCTCTCCGCGAAGGCCGGCGGCGCCGGTCTGCCGCTCGGCGACGACTTCTGGGACGTATACGGCGTGGCACTCGCGCGCACCGGAGCGGGCGACGTCAGGCTCCGGATCGCCTGCCTCGCCGCCAGCGTGACCGACACGATTGCCACGCTTGAAGGACTGTCCCGTGACCGCGGGCTGCACGCGCGTGTCGGCGGCTCTGCCGCCGTCGGAGCGCTGACGGCCGTGCTTGCGGGCGACTGCGCGGCGGACGCCTGGGAGCGCCTCGTCCTCGCGCCGCTCCGGGGGGGCCTTGCGGGCGAGGGCGGCAGCGTCATCGTCGAGCAGTGCCCGCGGGCGGTGAAGGAGCACGTCGACGTCTGGGGGCCGGTCGACCCCGCGGTATTCGCGGTGATGAAACGGATCAAGACGGAGTTCGATCCCACGGGCGTGCTCAACCCCGGACGATACGTCGGACGGCTATGACAGCGCCTGTGGGCAGCACCTCTCGAGCGCCGGCTTCGCCGGCGCCAGAGCCCCCCTCCGAGAAACTCGGCGCGTTCACGGGGCCGGACCTGCCCGACATCGACGGACTCCGCACGTGCGTGCACTGCGGGATCTGCCTGCCCCAGTGCCCCACGTACCAGGTCCTCGGCGAGGAGATGGATTCGCCGCGCGGCCGGCTGTACCTCATGCGCGCCGCGGCCGAGGGGCGGCTCGCCATCACGGACACGTTCACGCGCCACCTCGACCTGTGTCTCGGCTGCCGTGCGTGCGAGACCGCGTGCCCGTCCGGCGTGCCGTTCGGCCGGCTGCTCGAGGCCACCCGCGGCCAGATCGAGCGACGGGGGCGCCCGCTCCGGCAGCGCGCGCTCGCGTCGATGCTCTTTGGCCTGCTCCCTCACCCGAGCCGGATAGGGCCGATGCTGCGCCTGCTCGAGCTCTACCAGCGCTCCGGGCTCGGGGCTCTGGTCCGCGCGAGCGGCATCCTGCGCGCGCTGCCGCGGGTTGCCGCGATGGAGCGGCTACTCCCGCCTGTCCCGCGCGGCGCCCGGCTCCCGGCGCTGATTCCCGCGCTCGGCGCGCGGCGGGGGCGGGTGGGCCTGCTGAGCGGGTGCGTCCAGCGCTTCGTGTACCCGCGGGTCAACGCGCAGACCGCCAGCTTGCTCTCGCTGGCGGGCTACGATGTGGTCGTTCCGCCGGACCAGGGCTGCTGCGGCGCGCTGCACCTGCACGGCGGCCGTCTCCGCGAGTTCCGCGCCCTCGCCCGCGCGCTCGCCGGCCGGTTTCCGGACGATCTCGACTACGTCGTGACGAACGCGGCCGGCTGCGGCTCGGCGATGAAGGAGTACGGACACTGGCTGCCGGAGGACGGGCGAGTGCGCGCGCTCGCCGGGAAAACGCGTGACGTCACCGAGCTGCTCGTCGACGCGGAGCTCCCGCTCGGACCGATCGAGGCGGTCGCGACGTACCACGACGCGTGTCACCTCGTGCACGGCCAGAAGATCCGCAGAGAGCCCCGCGCGCTTCTCGGGCGGATCCCCGGGCTCCGCCTCGTGGATCTGCCGGAGAGCGAACTCTGCTGCGGCAGCGCCGGCGTGTACAATTTGCTGGAACCCGACATGGCCGACCGGCTGCTCGAGCGCAAGGTCTCGAACATCGCCGCGACGGGCGCAACGTTGCTCGTCGCCGGGAACCCGGGCTGCCTGCTGCAGATCGCGAAGGGGTGCAAGGCGCGAGGGCTCGGCATCGAGACGGTCCATCCGGTCGAGCTGCTGGCCCGGGCGGTCCGGTCGTGAAGATCCGCGTCAGGGAGTACGCCCGGTACCAGGCCGACAGGCTCGCGAAGATCGCGCTCGCGACGACGCCGCGCGTCCAGCTCGACCTCTACTGCGTCGGCGCGGGACAGAGCCAGAAGCCACACACTCACGCCGATCAGGACAAGATCTACTACGTCGTCGAGGGGCGCGGTCGGTTTTCCGTGGGCGGCCGCGACGACTCGCTGAGCGCGGGAGAGGCGATCCTGGCCCCCGCCGGGGTGGAACACGGACTCCTGAACGACGGCACCGATCGGCTGCTCGTCCTCGTCGTCGTCTCGCCCCCGCCGACCCACTGACGCGGTGACGTCGACGGTGCGCGCGTCGCTCATGGTGACCTG